>CAZYEA010000203.1:0-8906 GCA_964646485.1 uncultured Acidobacteriota bacterium | reverse complement strand
CGCCCGCGAGGTCGGGGTCGCGATGATCGACACGCTCGCGCCGCAGCTCGGGGCTCAGGGACATCGGGCACTCCTTCCGGAGATGCTCACCCGTCCGTGGTCGGTCGTGGTGTTTCAGGGATCGGTCGCCCGCGGTACGCCCCCGCCGGCTACTGGATACCTCTGCGAGGGGATTCCGACGTCGCGAGCAAGGGCTGCGAGAGCAACCCCGGCGGTCATCAGCGCACGCCTTCCGGCCCAGCCGTCGCCTCGACCCCCGCGTGCGACGCGCGCTTGAGCGTGCCATCCTCCATCTCGTACACCGTGTCAAACACGTCGAGCGCCCGATGGTCGTGCGTGACGACAACGACCCCCGTGCCGTGCCTATGGGCGACGTCGCGGAACAGTTCCATCACCTGTCGCCCGCGCGTGCTGTCGAGCGCGGCCGTGGGTTCGTCGGCGAGGATGAGGCTCGGCTGATTGGCCAGGGCCCGGGCGACGGTCACGCGCTGCTGCTCGCCGCCGGAGAGTTGGGTGGGCATGTTGCGGGCGCGGGCCCCGACGCCCAGAGCTCCGAGCAACTCCATCGCGCGATGGCGCGCGAGCGACGGAGGCCGGCCGATCAACTCGCCAACGATCTGCACATTGTCGGCGGCGTCGAGGAATGGAATGAGGTTGGACTTCTGGAAGACGAAGCCGATGTTCTCACGGCGAAATCGGCGCAGATCGCCCGTGGCGCGCGGGCCGTCGAGGACGGCCCGGCCGCCGATCGCCACGCGCCCGCGGGTGGGCGGGTTGATAAGCCCGACACACAGGAGGAACGTGGACTTGCCTGCGCCGCTGGGACCGAGGAGGGCGACAACCTCGCCTCGGCGGACGCGCATAGTCGCGTCGCGCATGGCGACCACCTCGGTGTGACCGCTGCCGTACACCTTGGTGAGCCCGTTCGCCTCCAGCGCCAATGTCTCGCCCATGATGCGCAGGTCCTCCGTGATGCCGTGTCAGCCGATCGCCTCATTGGGTGCGACACGCATCGCTTTCCAGATTCCAAGCAGGCTCGCGAGCACCGAGATCACCAGAACGATCCCCGCGACGCGGAGCAGGTCGTCGTTGGTCACCAGCACGCGCCTCGGGAACATCGGGAACAGCCGAAGCCCGATGAGGTACGCCACGCCGTAGGCCAACGCACCCATGATGAGGGATTGCTGCAGGATCAGCCCGATGATGGTGTGGTTGGGGGCACCGATCAGCTTCAAGAGCGCGATGGGGTGGAGCTTGTCGAGCGTGAGCGTGTAGATGATGAGGGCCATGATCACCGCGGAGATCGCGGTCAGCAGCACACGGAACAGCAGGATCTGCCGGCGGGCGCGGTCCACGCTCCCCTTGAGGAGCAGATCCTCCTGCTGGACCCGCGTGTAGGTAGTCACGTCGCTCCAGCCGCCCATGAGCCTCTGCACCTCGCCCGCGTCGAACCCGGGCGCGAGCCGGGCGATCACGGCGCTGATCGCCGGGCCGGGGAGCGCGGCGATGTTCGCCGACAATCCCGAGGCACGCTCGAGCACGGACGGCTGCGTGCGGCCGAAATCCACCCCGCCGGCCCGCGTTCGCCGGGCCTGCCGCTCAAGCCGCACGGACTCGCCGGGGTCGTCGAACTGAATGGCCTGGGCGTCGCGGCTCGCGAAGCAGGCGATCCCGTCCCCCCCTGAAGCGACGAGCCAGCGGGTGATCCCCACGACCGTGTAGTGGTCTTTGCCCAGGCGGATCCTCTCGCCCAAACTCAACCCCAGCGACTCGTCGGCAATCATCTCGAAGTGGCTTTGCGCGAGCGGGCGACCGGCGATCAACGGCAGCCCTTGGCCCTTGTCGACGGGCCAGCCCAGCCCCAAGACGCCCATGCGCAGCGGTGTGCCCTCCCGCTCGCGTTGAATGGTGTGGAACACGAACTCGCGGGCATCCAGCACGCCGGGGACGGCCGCCACGCGGTCCACAAGGCTCCTCGGGAGGCGCGAGACCTCGGCAAAGGGCCCGCGGGTGTCCCGCTGCACGACCCAGAGATCGGCGCCGACGCCGCGCGTCACCACCAGCGCATCATCCACGAGCCCGCGGTAGATCCCGCCCATGCCCATCACGACCATGAGCAGCATGCCCACGCCGATCGTGGTGAGGATGAAGCGGCCGAGGCTGTGCCGGATATCTCGAACGGCGAGGTTCATTTCGCACTGATCCTCCGCCCGTCCCTGAGTGTTCCGCCGCCCGGCGCCGCGGGGGTCACGACGGAATCGCCGGGCGTCAGACCGCTCAGGACCTCCACGCTCTCCCGCCCGCGCAGGCCCACGACGATCTCGCGCCAGCGAGCTCTTCCGCCGTCGTCGACGATGACGCCTGTCCGACCCTCGCGCCGCAGCACGAGCCCCGCGGGGAGCACGGTGACGCTCTCTCTCCGGGCCACGAGGATGTAGACCTCGGCCCGCTGCCCGACCGCCCAGTTCGTGGGCAGTCGCTCTACGCGCACATCGACGATGATCTCGCGCGTCTCGCGGTCGGCCTCGCGCCCCACGCGGGAGACCGCGCCGGAGTATTCCACCGCAGGTTCCGATCGAAAGACCACCCGTGCGGGCTGGCTCTCCGCCAGCCGCGCCAGTTCCGTCTCGTCCACCCACGCGGTAACCCACATCTCCTGCAGCGAGACCAGTTGCAGCACGGATGCGCCCGCCGTGACGACATCGCCCGCGTCGCGGTCGCGCCGCACGACCAGGGCGTCGAACGGAGCCTCAATGGTGGTGTCGTGCAACCGCGCCCGTTGGTAGTCCAGAGATCGCTCGGCCGCCGTGAGTCGCCGTTGTCCCTCACTGATTGCGGCACCAGACCGTGCTAGTTCGGCCTCCGCCACGGCAAGTGCTTCGGCGGCCTTGTCGAGTTCCTGCTGCGAGGAAGCGTTCGAGCCCGCCGCCCGAACGTGCCGTTCGTGCGTCAGGCGCGCCTGCGACAGCACCGCCTCTGCCCGCCGCCGATCGGCCTGAAACCGCTCCACACTCGCGGCGGCCGCCGCGACATCGGCCTCTGCGACCGCGACCTGTTGTCGAACGTCGGTATCCTCAAGAGCGATGAGCGTGTCGCCAGCCTTGACGCGATCTCCTTCGTCGACAGCGATCCTGACGATCAGGCCCGGTATCTTCGGCCCGACGATCGCGCTCACGCGGGCTTCGAGTGTGCCCGTGCCGAGCACCTCCGCCAGCACCTGCCCCCGGGCGACGGTGTGCGTCGATACGGCGACGGGCGAAAGGAGCACCCACCAGACCACGAGCCCAATCGCAGCGGCCACCCCGACAACCCGGGTCCAAAGCCACAGTCGCCGCGCGTTGCGTTGCCACCAGGTCACGTCGGGCGGCGTGGAACCTGATCCAGAGGTTGTTTCACTGGTCGTCATGCGAGGGATCGTATCGCCCGGAGCGGACCAACCCCGCGAACACCATTCCAGGTGCTCTCGTGGAATCCACCGGTGTCGTCCAGTAGCAGGTCGGGTTAGGCGAAACACGCCCCGTTGCAAGTCCACCCCCCCGGAGTACGATTTGGCCATGACCTGCGCATCCGCATCAGTACTCGGCACGGGTTGTGTCCTGATGGGCCTCGCGCTCTGCTCATTCGGCTGCGCCGGAGGCGCTCGGCGACATGCTGGCCCGGCGTCGCCGGACGCCGCGATTCAGCAGTTCGGTGCCATGCGCCCTGTGATGCGGGAGGGCTCGACGCAGGCGAGGACATCGCTCCGTGATTGGGCCGAGCCGCACACCATCGCCGTCGGCGCGATCGAGGGACTCGATGGTGAGATCACCGTCGTTGACGGCGGAGTCTGGGTGTCGCGCGTGCGCGATGGCGGCATCGCCACCTCCGGACCCGCCGTGGCGGCCGAGGACCAAGCAACGCTTCTCACGGCGATGCGCGTTGCGCGATGGCGCAGCGTCCGACTCGACGAGGGCGCGACGGGCCCGGAACTCGAAGACCTGATCGAGCGCGCCGCGAAGAAGCAAGGCATCGACACGGCGCGCCCGTTCCCTTTCGTGATCGAAGGCAGGGCGGCGGCGCTCGACATGCACGTCATCAACGGCCTCTGCCCCCACAGCGGCGCCGAGGCCGCGGCGGACCGGGAGCCGTGGCGACTCACGCTCTCGGAGGCGACGCCAGCCACCATCGTCGGCTTCTTCGCAAGGCATTCTGAGGGCGTCCTGACGCATCATGGGACGCCAATCCACGCGCACGCACTGTTGGCGCGAGATGGAAAGCGGACGACCGGCCACATCGATTCGATCGCAATCGAGGCCGGCGCAACACTGCGCGTCCCCGAGCCTCACTGAAGCGCCACGGCCGTCGTGGTCGGGCCGCCGTTGGGCGTCGCGGGCGGCACCCGCGTGCCGGAAGTCCAACGACTTCACGTATCTCCTCCTGAATCACGACGCACAGGAGCAGAGTCTCCGGCCGGTTGCTTGTCCGCGGTGACGAGCAACGCGGACGATCTCGCGCACGGCGGCGGCCTCGTCAGGAATGAAACAAGTCGCTGTGATCGAAATGACCAGGTCGAACGCGCCGTCCGGGTACGGAAGATCCCGAGCGTCAGCGGTGGCGAAAAACCTGCGTTCCGGATCGCGGGTCCGCGCCAAGGCCAACTGTTCCTCGTCGATGTCAACGCCGACGACCCGCCCGGACACGCAGAATCCCATCGCGCGCGTGAAGAACCCCGTACCGCAGGGGCGCGCCACGCCGCAACTCCCCATCCGGCGCGGACCTTCTCCTGAGTATCATGACATCAGAATGCTCGAAGCCGCCCTCTCTTTGCTCCTCGGCGCCTGCGTTCTTGCCACGGAACCGGGGCCCGTGCAACTCGTGGTTGATCCCGGCGCGCCGCCCGGCCCCCGCGTGTTCGCTTCGCTCGGGACGGCGCTCGAGGCCGCGGAGCTGGAAGCCGCCGGAAGTTCTCGCATAGACCTGGAGATTCATCCCGGCGCTTACGAGATCCGCGAGGGCCTGCGTATCGGCAAGATCGCCGCGCCATTGCGCCTGCACGCCTCTGGCCCTGGAGTTCGCCTGGTCGGTGGTGCCGTCCTTGGCACGCAGCCAATGCCCCTCCAGGACGACGATCCAATCCGCAAGCGCCTGCCCGGAGCTTCTGTCGCCAACGTTCGATGGATCGACCTGCGCGCAGCCATCAAGGGTGGAGGCGAGTTGGCGGGCCCGGCGCGGCACGGCATGAATCTGCCCGCGGCGTCCGGCAGCGAGTTGTTCTTGAACGGACTGCCGCTCACTGTTGCCCGCTGGCCGAACCAGGGATTTGCGCCGATTGATGGCGTCGTCGCCCCCGGAACATCGAAGGACAGGCCCTCCCCGGGCGCGCCGCGTGCCGGAACATTCCGTGTCGCCCAACGGGATCGCCTCGCGGCTTGGGCGGCGGCCGAAGGTGTCTGGCTGTCCGGCTACTGGTGCTGGGACTGGGCCGACGACCACATGCCCGCGGGAAAGATCGATGCCGCCGCCGGCACCATCACGCTCGGGCTGCCGCACACGTACGGCCTGGCCAGCGGCGCGAAGTACGCCGTCCTGAACATCCCCGAAGAACTCGATGCGCCCGGGGAGTACTGGATCGACGTCCCCGGCGCGCGGGCGTACCTCTGGCCCCCCGAGGGCGCGGGTGAGGGGCCCGGGGAGTTTGTCGTCTCGCTCCTGGACGAACCGATTCTGACCCTCGGCAGCGCGGCGGATGTCGAGCTCTCCGGGCTCAGGTTCGAGAGTGGGCGCGGACTGGCGATCCGTGCGTCCGGCGTGGCGAACATCCAGATTGACCGGTGCGAGTTCGTCAACGCGGGGACCGGCGCGATCGAGCTCGATGGGCGGCGGTGCGATGTCGGTTGGTGCACCTTCGCGGACATCGGGGCCGCCGGTGTTGTGCTGACCGGCGGGGATCGCGCGACGCTGGCGCACTCGGACAATCGGGTTCACGACTGCACGTTCCGTCGCACCGGTCGAACCCACCGCACCTACCAGCCCGCGGTCCGGCTCGACGGCGTGGGACACACCGTCGCGAACAACCGCATCGAGGACCTTCCGCACTCGGCGATCATCTTCGCCGGCAACGAGCACGTGATCGAGCTCAACGACATCTCGCGGGTCCTCCGGGAGACCGGGGATTGCGGGGCGATCTACTGCGGTCGGGACTGGACGCTCCACGGCACGGTCATCCGCCACAACCTGTTCCATGACATCGCCGGCACCAACGCCCGTTATCAGAACGCGGTCTACCTCGACGACATGGCGAGCGGGATCACGGTGGAGGGCAACATCTTCCTGCGGTGCCACTGGGGCATGCTCATCGGCGGCGGGCGGGACATCCACGTTCGCGGGAACGTGTTCGACTCCTGCGTCAAGGGCCTGCCGTTCGACGCGCGCGGGGTCGGCTGGATGGCCAAGAATATCGCCGATCCCGCCCACTCGACGCTGCACGAGCGGCTGCGTGCTGTGCCCATCGACAAGGAACCTTGGAAGTCACGCTACCCCACGCTGGGCGCGTACCTCACGGACCGGTTCGGGCGACCGGCCAACGGGGTCGTCGCGGGGAACATGTTCTTCGCGACGCCCTTGGGGGCCATCGCCGACCGCGAGTGCGTAATCGTCGTGGGGAATGTGGAGGTTCGTGAGTCGCTGCCCGCGGCGGATCTTGCCGTGCTCATCGATCCGAAGCTTCGCCGCGCACTGCCGGACATGACCCCAGGCCAGGCCCCCGCAGGCTTCGCGCCGATCCCCGTGGGCCGCATCGGACCCCGCGAATGACGCTCGGAGTCGTGCCGCGGGACGACGCACCATGCATCGGCGCCCAAAGAAAACAGCAGAGCCGAGCGCGGGGCTGGAGCGAACTCCCTGTACAAGACCGTTTCGGAGGGTTGGCGGGCCACTCTCGGGGTGGCCCGATGGGTGTGCGATTGACACGGGTCGTTAACGGGGACGGGTCGAAACCGCGTTTTCAGTGCCGCCAGCGGGGTATAAATACTCGAGCCCCGCCCGTTGAGCTTTGCGGGGCGACCCTTGGGCGGCTCGGCCGGGGCGATCCGGACGGGATCGAAGTGCCGCCGATTGCGGCCGAGCCCGGTAGTCTCACGAGGGCGGCAGGTGAGACTGGATCAGGATAGCTGAATGGCCTGGATTTGCAGGCCCGCCGGGGCCGAGTCTCAGGATCTCACGATTTCGCACTCTGCCCCCTGCCCCACCCGTGGCCCAGACGATTCGGTCATGCCGAATCCCTTCCGGCGCCTATTTGATGTCCTGGCAGGGTCCACCCAGGCCGACCTGCGCCGCCAGATCCAGTACCTGAAAGCCGAGAACGAGGTCCTTCGCGCGAAGATTGAGGGGCCCGTCCGGGTCACGCCCGAGGAGCGGGCGCGACTGGTCCGGCTGGCCAAACCCCTCGGGGCCGCCATCAAGGCGCTGGTGTCGATCGTCAGTCCGCAGACATTCCTCCGGTGGATCCGGGATGCCGACAAGCGCCGGCCCAGAAAGAAGACCGGGCGGAAGCCGGGACGGCCAAAGTCGCCTGAACAGATTCGGCGGCTGGTGCTGAGACTGGCGAAGGAGACCGGCTGGGGCTACACCCGCATCCTCGGCGAGCTCAAGAAACTCGGCGTCAAGGTCTCCCGCAGCACGGTCGTCAACATCTTAAAGGATGCAGGGCTGCCGACCGGTCCGGAGCGCGGCGAGGCGACCTGGGACCAGTTCATCAAGTCCCACGCCAAGACCCTGTGGGCGTGCGACTTCCTGCGGCACCGGATCGTCACGAAATGGGGCTTCCGCGACGCGTACACGCTCGTCTTCGTGAACGTCGCCACGCGCCGGGCCGTCGCCACGGCGAGCACGGAGCACCCGGATGCCGAGTGGGTCGCGGCGCAGGTTCCGCTGTTCAAGGCCGCGGCGGGCGACGGCGCAACTGAGTGCCGCGTGCTCACGCGGGACAGCGATACCAAGTTCGGGCGACCGTTCGACGATGGATTGCGGGCACAGGGCATCACACCGGTGCGCCTGCCGCACCGTGCACCGAACCTCAATGCCCATATCGAGCGGTTCATTCAGACCGTGCAGGACGAGTGCCTCGACCGGTTCATCGTGCTGGGCGCGCGGCATCTCGATCATCTGATCGCCGAGTTCCTTGAGCACTACAACCGGGAGCGCCCGCACTCGTCGATCAAGTTCCGCACGCCGGTGGGCAGGCCTCCCCCGCTGCGATTGGTGGGTCACCCGGGGGCGGTCCGGTGCCGAACCCGGCTTGGCGGCGTGCTGAAGCACTACTACCGATTGGCGGTGTGAATCCCGACGCAAGCAGGGCAGCGTCCGGCGCGAGCACTCAGTAGGCGTACGGCGACGGCAACTGCTCATCTAGCACCGACGGCGGGCTCTTCACGAGCGGGTCGTACCGATCGGCCTGATCCATCGCCCATTTGATCCACTGATCCATCTCGCTGCCGGGGTCGATCCTTCCATGCTTCTTGAGGCCGAGGCCGCGGACGGTCTCCACATAGGCCCGAATCTCCTGGGCTTTGTGCCATGACGCGACCTCGCGATCGAGCCGAGCCAGGCGTTCCTTCTCCTTCTCCTGGGCGATGAACAGATCCTTGCGGCGGCGCTCGCGGTCTTTCTGCTCACGGTCGCGCCGCTCGTGGTCAAGGCGTTCGGCACGGACGGCAACAGCCACCTTGACGACGCCTGCCAGGAATGAGTTCAAACCCTTCTCCAGCGGACGCTTGGCGCTGTCCGACCACCGCCGGCGCATGCCATTCCACAGGTTGGCGTTCACATGCAGAGCCAGCGTGCCCGATGGCGAGTGGTCATACTCCTGCCGCGGCTTCCAGTGGTACTTCTCGAAGTCCTTCTTCTGCTGAGGCGTCATCGGTCTCGGT
>CAZYEA010000202.1:0-8951 GCA_964646485.1 uncultured Acidobacteriota bacterium | reverse complement strand
TCGTAGAAGACGGGCTCGCCGTCGAAGTCGTCGCAGCGTTCGAGGAACTCACGGATGAGTCCCTGGGCCTCCTCCCTGGGTCCCACGGGATCGCCCAGGGCCACCCAGGTGCGGCCCTGCACGCCGTACATGATGAAGGCGGTTCGTTCCGCGTTGAAGAGGAGCGCCTTGTCCTTGAGGTACACGAGGTTCGGCGAGGTCGCTTCCTGGGCGGCGATGGCGCGCCCGGCGTCCTCGAGGTCCTGAGGAGTGGCGAGCACCACCTCGGGCGGCCTCGGTTGGAGGAGCCGCCCGAGGCCGAAGAGGAGGAGGGCCATGGCGGCGCCCACCGAGGCGCGAAGGAAGCGCGAGGCCTCGTGATCGAACTCGAATTGCCACCAAAGATCGGAGCTGTATTCGACGTGCTTGAAGGCGAAGAAGCCGAGCCAGATCGAAGCGCCCAGGACGGCGATCACCGAAGCCATCCACGCGGCGGAGAAATGAGTGGCGAAGAAGGCGGCCTTGCGGTCGAAGTGGCCGCGGGCCTTGATGAGGGCAAGGAGAAGGACGGCGAGGACCGAGGCTTCCTCGAAGTCGCCGCCCTTGAGCAGGGACGCGAGAAAGCCGATGGCCACGGAGGAGACAGCGAGATAGAAGGTGGCGTCGAGCCGCCGGGCGATACCCTGGGAGATGAGGAGAAGGGCCACTCCCATCACGCTGCCCAGGAAGTGCGAGGCCTCGACCACGGGCAGGGGAAGCACATCGGCGAGCCAGGCGAGCCGCCCCTCCGCCGCAGGGGTCGCTCCCGAGAAGAGGAGGACAGCGCCCGCGAGAAACGTGAACATGGCGAGCACCCGGGGCACAACCTCGGCGGCGAGGGCGCCGAACACCGCGCGCACACGCTCAGCCTGATCGCGCCGCTGATGGATCTCATCGGCCACCAGGATGAGGAGGGCGGCGACGAGGGGAAGCAGGTAGTAGACGACGCGGTAGAGGACGAGGGCAGGCAGGACTTCGCCCGCGGAGAGATGGGGACGGAGCAGGACCACCATCACCGACTCAAAGACGCCGAGTCCGCCGGGCACGTGGGACACAAGGCCCAGGATCTGCGCGGTCAGGAACGCGGCGAGGAGCGTGGTGAGGGGAAGGTCGCTTTGAGGCAGCAGAGGGTAGAGGACAGCGGCGGCGAGCGCCCAGTCGAGGATGGAGAGAGCGAACTGGCCTCCCACGAGCGCGGCCTCGGGAACGGGGATGGAGAACCCGCCGAACTCGACGGGCGTCTTGCGCCAGAAAGGCAGGAGCGCGTAGCCCGCGCTCACCAGGAGCAGCAGCACGCCCCCCGCGCGAAGCAGTCCCGTGCTCAGGCCTTCGCCGATGCCGATCGGAGGCGCGAGGGCGAGGCTCAGGCCGCCGAGGACGAGGAGCCCGAGCCAGAACGTGGTCGAGTAGAAGACCACGATGCGGGAAAGCTCGGCGGGAGTGAGGCCCCAGCGCGTGTAGAAGCGATAGCGCACGGACGCCCCCGAGACCATGGCGAAGCCGACGTTGTTGGCGATGGCGTAGGCCACGAAGGCGGCGAGACTCACCCGCGCCCGGCCGATCGCGCGCTTCACATAGAGGAAGGCGAGCTGATCGTAGCCGGTGAGCACCACGTAGTTGAGGGTGGTGAGGCCAAGAGCGATCAGCAGACGAGGCAGGGGAACGGCGAGGAGGTCCGTGGTGATCTCCAGGTAGCTCACGGAGTGACGTTCGCGCCGGAGCACGAGGAGGGCGGCGGCGAAGAGGGCGATCCCTCCCACCGGGGCGGCCCACGCGGCGAGCCGCGCTCTTTGGGGAACGTTCCCGGGAGGCGCGTTCAGTACGCCTTCGACTTGACCCATGCGAAGGCCTCCAGCAGGCGCGCTTGCAGTTCGGGCTGGTTGTTCGAGAAGCGATGGTCGGCCGCCTCGATGAGCCACAGACGCCGCGAGGGCGCCTCCGGGCCGAGCACCTTTCGCACCGTCTCCACGGGGACGAACTCGTCGTGGGTCGAATGGAGGGCGGCGAGGGGGAGAGCGCCGAGCCTGGTCACGTAGTCGCTCGCGTGAAACGAGGGCTCGTTCGGGGCCTGATGGGTGATGTAGATGATCGAGTCTCTCCATCGCCACCCGAGTTCGTTCACGTCGGGAAGACCGAGAGCCACCACGCCCTGGAGCGATTTCTGAAGGCCCGGATCAGAGGCGGCGAGGATCGAGAGCCCCGCGCCCTCGGAGACACCGACGAGCGTGACCTTGAGATCGCGGCCTTTGAGGGCGCGTTCGACAAAGACGCGATAGTCCCCCGGAACGTCGGTGGGGGAGAGGGTTGTGCTTCCGCTGGTGAAGCTCGTGAGGTAGGCCTTCGCGTCCACACCCACCACGAAGTACCCTTTCAGAGCGAGGAACTCCGCGACCGCGGGCCCGAGGTGCACGAAGCCACCGTCGCCGCTCGTCAGCACCACCGGCGGTCCACCCCCGGAGCCATACAGGCGGATCTCCTGGGACTTGCCGCGAACGACCAGCGTTTCCCGGGTCTGTGCGGCCGCGACGCTCGCGGCGAAGATTCCCAGGAGGAGGACGGCACGACTCCTGCCCCGCATCGAGATGAATTGTAGTCCCGCGACGCGGGCGGCGATGCTTCCTAGGGTTGCGCTTCCGGCTCGCTCCAGCCAGCGATGAGGTACACGGGGACGGCGGCAAGCAGGAGGAGCGAGATGCCGAAGGTCATCGAAACGCCCACGCTGACCACCGGGGCCACCACTGAGGCCATGCCGTTCAGGCCCCAGGCCCAGGGCGCCCAGTCGGGTGACGTGGCCTTCAGCCGGTCCAGACCCGTTGGGAACCAGACGCCCAGGAGCAGGCCGATCGGAAACACGAGGGCCACGACCAGAGTCGCGCGCGCCGCGAAAGGCCAGCCGACCCAGGACGCCAGGTGCGGCAGCACGAGGCCCGCCTCCGCCGCCACAACGAGCGCGAGAGCGTACGCGACGAAGCGGAGCCGCCCGCCCGCCGCGCGGAGAAGCCCCGGTGAGAGGAGTGAGCCCACTCCGGTTGAGAACAGCAGCGCGGCGAGAACGACGGTGAGCGCGTGGTTCGGGTGCCCGAGGAGCAGGCCGAACTTCTGAATGAGCGCCATCTCGATCGCCATGTAGCCGAAGCCGAGCGCCCCAAAGAAGACGGCAAGTCGAAAGGCGCCCGGGCCGCCGAGACGACGCAGGTCCCTGAGGGGCAGATAGACGAGGAGGAGAGCGGCGAGAGCGCACACGGTGAGAAGCGCCAGCAGACCGAGCTCCATGACCGGCGTGCCGGGATCGGCGGTGCCCGCCGCCGGCCGCAGGTGAGACCAGCGGCTCGTGCGGAAGAAGAAGGGCCGATCGTCGCCGACGGGCAGGACGTCCCACGGGTAGCGGCCAAGCGCCGCCCGCAGCGAGGCCGCATTCGGCGCGGCGAGGACGGCGGCGAACGGGTTGGTGGGCGGCGAGGCTGGCGCGCCGGGCCCGGCCACGAGCGACAGAAACCGAGTGCCTGTCGCCCACGCGCCGACCCGCGCGGCCTGCTCGGGGGAGAAGGCCCGCAGCCCAGCGAGTACAGCCACGAACCGGCCGGTGCCGTCGGCGACGACCAGCACGTGCTCGGCCGGCCGCTCGATACCGCGGCGGCCGAGCGCTTCGAGCGCCGTTACCAGCAGGCGGATCGTGTCGCGCTGCGGCACCGTGTCAGGCCGCATGACATTCAGCACTCCCCGGTCGGTCAGGCGCGAAAGGTAGAGGTCGAACGCCTCGGCGGTGTAGAGGTAGCTCTCGGAGAAGACGTGGGCCGCGCCAGGAGTGCCGCTCACGGAGTCGACGCCCGACAGCTGGATCACGTCGTAGCGATCCTCGCGGCTCGCCAGGAAATTACGGCCCTCCTCGTGGACGAGTCGTACCCGCGGGTTCTCGACCCAGGGCCGGAAATAGTCGCGGTAGGTCCCGCGCACGACGTCGAGGGTGGCGCCGTTCACCTCGACGCCGGTCACCGACGACGCACCGGCCCCGAGCGCGGTCAGGACGTCAATGCCGCCGCCGACGCCGATCACGAGCACGCGAGGGCCGGGCTCGACCACCTGGTACGCGCTCGCGTAGACCGTCTGTGAGAGGCCGCGTATCGACTCCGGCCGGCCGTCGTACTCCGGGGCATAGGTGAACGCGTTGTTGTTCTGCGTGATCACTCGCCGGAAGCGGCCCAGCATCTCGCTATCGGGTCCGAACAGCGATGGCCACGGGCTGCCGTCCGTAAGCGGCGGCGGCACGCGCGAGACCTCGATGCGCGAGACCGGGTCCCAACGGACGAGCTCGAGCCTGTACCGTGCGTCGCCGGCCTGCGTTTGCCCGAGGAAGGAGTCCCGCGCGTAGCGCATGCGGAACGCGAGGCCCGGCACGGCGGCGGAGAACATCAAGGCCGCGGCAGCAAGGGCGGCCGCGAGCCGCGCCGCGCGCGACCGCGGAGGG
Source organism: uncultured Acidobacteriota bacterium (assembly GCA_964646485.1). Taxonomy (GTDB): domain Bacteria; phylum Acidobacteriota; class Vicinamibacteria; order Fen-336; family JAGNNV01; genus JAGNNV01. The sequence continues at coordinate 4,468 of CAZYEA010000202.1, read as the reverse complement.
ACGAGCGCCGTGGCGGTGACGAGGAGGGCCGCGCCGCAGGCGACGGCGGCGCGTTCCGCGCCGAGTGCCGATATCGCGGGCACGATCGCAACCGCGCCAGCGGCGGAACCGGCGAGGTCGAAAGCGTAGATCCGGCGGGTCGGAAGCGCGGGTGAGGAGAGGAGGGCGCCGAGGACGACGCCGCTGCCGGCGAACGCCGCTGCATAGAGGAGGCCCAGGGGCATGCACAGGAAGAAGCCGATCAGCACACTCGCGCGGGACCCGGTTCCCCAGTCCTCGACCGGCGGGCTCGGGTACATGACCGCCGTCGCCACGACCAGTCCAGCGGCGAAGAGCGCGGCGCCGGCTGTGATTGCGTCGCCCAGGGGCTCGCTGGCCCGCCCGCGACGGCGGGCGAGCCACGCGCCGGAGGCGGCAAAGCCGAGCATCGTCAACGAGAGCACGAAGAAGGCAAAATTATTGAGCATCTTCGCGGAGACGAGGCGATGGACGCTGACCTGCGCGGCGAGCGTCGCGGCGGCAGCGACGAAGGCGATCGTGGCGGCGCGGGCGGTGTGGTTCATGGCGCGGCGAAGTGTAGCGGTCGCCCGAACTGCAGTCGAGCCTTCGAATACCTGGGTTTACGAGCGCACCCCCGCAGACGCTCAGACGCCTCTTCGGATGGCGCGGGCGGCGATGCGGTCGATGAGGCGCGGAGCAACCAGGCGGACGTAGCGGCCGAGCTTCCCGCGCCACGACGTGATGAGAAGGCGCTTCCGCCCTTCCATGGCGCCCACGATGAGGGCCGCGCACTCCTCGGCGGGCATGGCCACGCGCTCGGCGATGGTGCTGTCGCCCACCGGTCGGCCGTCGGGGCCGAAGGCGCGCATGTGAATCTCGGACTGGACGAAATCGGGCGCGATCATGGTCACGGAAACGTCGTGGCCGGCGAGTTCGATGCGGAGCGACTCGAACAGACCGAAGACCGCGTGCTTGCTGCCGGCGTAGGCGGTGCGCAGGGGGACGCCGGTGAGCCCGGCCACCGAGGCTATGACCACGATCTGGCCGCTCGACTTCTTGAGATGGGGGAGGGCCTCGTGGGTGAGGTAGACGGGCCCGAGATAATTGAGGCGCATAAGCTTCTCGAACACGCTGATGTCCGTCATCTCGTCGAAGCGCGCGTTCATGCCCCCGCCCGCGTTGTGGATGAGGACGTCGATGCCCGAGGCGGTCTCGACGGTGCGGCGGATGAGACTGCGGCACTGCGTTTCGTCGGTGACGTCGGTGCGGAAGACGAAGACGGTGGCGCCGAGCTTTCGGCACTGGGCGGCGACCGCGTTGAGAGCCGCCTCATCACGCGCGGCCAGGACCAGCTTCGGCCTCTGCGGGGCCAGGGCGAGGGCGAGGGCCTTGCCGATGCCCTGGGACGCGCCGGTGAGGACGATGACCTTGTCGGTGTAGGCGGCCATGCGGTCTGCCTACCTTGCCCGACCCAGGCCGGAGGCCGCGCGGTAACCCTTCGCCCGATACGTCTCTCGCCCGCCCATCACGGTGAGGAGAACCCGAGTCTTCAGGATCTCCACCGGTGACGCCTTCGTGATGTCGCGATCGAGCACCACGAAGTCGGCGAAGAGGCCGGGAGCGATCCTTCCGAAGTCGTTCTCGCTGAAGCCCGCGTAGGCGCCGTCCGCGGTGAAGTGACGGAGCGCAGCCTCGGCGGTGATTCGCGACTGCGGCTGCCAGCCTCCTGGAGGTGTTCCTTCGGGAGTCTGCCGCGTGACCGCGCAGTAGATGCCTTTCAGCACCTCCATCGAAAACACCGGCCAGTCGCTGCCGAAGGCCTGGACCGCCCCGGAGTCGTCGATCGCCTTGAAGGCCATGGCCCGCGCCGCGCGCTCCGGCCCAAGGGCCCCCACGTACGGGCCGAGGGTGTTTTCGTCCGGGCTCGCGAAGAGAGCCTGGGTGGAAGCGATCACGCCGAGGGGCTTGAAGCGGGCGATCTCGGCGAGCTGCGGGGCCTCGATGTGCTCCACGCGATGACGCCTGCCCGCGGTGCCATTGACCCGGGCGGCATTCTCGAACGCGTCGAGCGTGGTCCGGATCGCGCGGTCGCCAATGGCGTGCACGAAGATCTGGAAGCCTTCCCGATCGAAGGCGGCCACGCCGCGGGTCAGTTCCTCCGCGGTGTAGTTGGGAAGACCGGTGCCTCCGCCCCCCGCATAGGGCTCGAGCATCCAGGCGGTCTTCGCTTCGACGACGCCGTCGTCGAGGGCCTTGATCGCGCCGAAGCGGAACAGGGGCCCCGCATACTTCGTTCTGAGCTCTTTGTACCGAGAGAGCGTGGCTTCGTCGGGATCGGCGCGGAAGGGAAGGGCGTTGTAGAAGCGGAGCTTGAGACCGCCTTCGCTGAGGACGCGCTCGTAGGCGGGGAGGTCCGCGAGGTCGAACCCCGCGTTGTGAGCGAAGGTGAGGCCGTAGGAAGCGGCGAGGTCGAGGCCGGCTCTGAGGGCCCGGTACTTGTCGTCGTCGGTGGGCTTGGGGATGAGCCTGCGCACCAGGCCCTGGGCCGCTTCCTTGAGGGCGCCCGTGGCCTCGCCTTCCGCGTCTTTGACGATGACGCCGTTTGCCGGGTCCTGGGTGTCCCTGGTGATGCCGGCGAGAGCGAGGGCCCTGGAGTTCGCCCAGCCGGTGTGGCCGTCGTAGCCCTGCATGAAGGCGGGGCGGTCGGGCACCACCTGATCGAGCCACTTCTTGTGCGGGAGGCCCCCGGGGAAGGCGCCGTAGTTCCAGCCGCGGCCGGTGATCCAGGGCGAGGCGGGGTTTGCCTTCGCGTAGGCCGCGATCCTCGCCTGAATCTCCTTCAGGTCGGTGAGACCGTCGAGGGTCACGGCGTTCAGGGTCAGGCTGCCGCTCATGAAATGGAGGTGGCTGTCGCCGAAACCCGGAGACACGAAGGCGCCTTCCAGATCGACGAGGCGGGTCGCGGGCGCCGCGCTGCCGAGCAGCTCGGATGAGGAGCCCACGGCCACGATTCGGCCATCGCGGACCGCAAAGGCCTCGGCGGTCGGTCGCCCCCGATCGGCGGTGAAGACGCGCGCGTGGTGATAGATCGCGTCGGGCGGCGGCGGGGCCTGAGGCGAAAGCAGGAGCAGGGCGAGGATGGGGATCAGGGTCAAGAGGCCTCCGAAGCGATGACGCGTCCGTCAGTATAGGAAGATCCCAGGGCCCCTCGCAGTTGTACTAGAGTTAAGACAATTGTGAGCGAAGCAGCGGCCCCCGTGAGAGTGCGCACCGTCGCGGAGCGCGGCGGGGCAGCCTTCAAGGCGGAAGCGAACGTGGTGGCGGGCGCCTTTTCCAAAGGCGAAGGCGCGCCCTTCGAGGTCTGCTATCCCGCGACCGGCGAGACCCTGCTCACCCTGCGCGAAGCTTCCGAGGCGCAGTGCGAGCACGCGCTCACCGTGGCCCGGCACACCTTCGAGCGCGGCGACTGGCGTCTCCGCAAGGGATGGGAGAGAGCGGGCGTTCTCGACAAGGCCGCGCACCTCGTCCTCTCGCGCATGGAAGACCTCGCGCGGATGATCGTCTTCGACAACGGCAAGACCCTGCCCGAGGCGCGCATCGACGTGCTCGCGACCGCCGGGAATCTCAAGACCTTCGCGCGCTACGCCGCGGGGGAGATGACGCCTCAGCCCGCGCCTGACGGCTCTATCGTCAAGATGGTGGTGCGCGATCCGGTGGGTGTGGTCCTTGGGCTCACCCCCTTCAACGCGCCCCTTCCCTTCGCCTCGCTCAAGGCGGCGCCCGCGCTCGCGGCGGGGAACTCGGTGGTGTTCAAGCCCTCGGAGCGCGCGCCCCTCCTCGCCGTCGAGTTCGCGCGCATCCTTTACGAGGCCGGCCTCCCCGAGGGCGCTCTCACCGTGCTCCAGGGCGCCGCCGGCGTGGCTTCGCGCCTGGCCTCGGATCATCGCGTGGACATGATCACCATGACCGGGGGCACCGCCGCGGGCTCGGCCATCATGAAGCTCGCGGCCCCCACCATCAAGAATCTCCTGCTCGAACTCGGAGGAAAGTCGGCGCACATCATCCTCGAGGACGCGGACCTGGACCTCGCGGTTCGCGGTGCGGCCGCGGGGATGTTCCGCAACTCCGGCCAGCGCTGCTTTTCAGGATCGCGGCTCCTCGTTCAGTCTTCGGTGGCCGACCGGATCGAAAACGAGCTGTGCGTGCTCGCGGACTCGCTGGTGCTGGGCGATCCGTTCGAGGAGACGACGGAAATCGGGGCCATGATCGACGACCGTGCGGTCGAGGCCGCCGCCGACTTCGTGAGGCGAGCCCAGGCCGAGGGCTTGAGCGTCGGTGCGGGAGGGCATCGCGTCGAGGGGCTACGGCCGGGGTCGTATTTCCGGCCCACCGTACTTCTGGGCGGCGCGGCCAGCTGCGGGCCCGCGCAGGAGGAGCTCTTCGGGCCGGTGACCACGGTGATCCGGGT
>CAZYEA010000201.1:2500-8969 GCA_964646485.1 uncultured Acidobacteriota bacterium | reverse complement strand
CGGCGACGAGTTCGCGAGTTTCAACGGCCGCGGGGCAAGGCTGGACCTCCTGCGGCAGGGCCGTCTCATCACCCTGGCCCGCTCCCTCGGGCGCCCTTGGCGAAACGGCGGGAGCGCGGGCTGGATCCAGTTCTCGCGTGAGGTCATGGGTTTTCTGTTGCCGCCTCGGGCGCAGCCCCTGGCGTGGAGAAGCCCGAGGTGGGCGCAGCGGTTCCCGGGGGGGCGGTCGGGCCTGCGGGCGCAATTCACACCAGAGGAATGGCAGATGCTCGACGGCGAGTGGAGTCGCCACAAGGCCAGAGGCGGAGTTCGTGAGTATCGGCGTGGCCTTTGGGCAAGGGGCCATCTGAGTGCTCGGATCGAGGACTGGGCCCGAGAAGGTGCGTCCCTCGGGGTGGAATACCGATACCCACTGCTCGACCGGGGGGTCGTCGAGTTCAGTCTGAGCCTGCCGGCCGCCGCCTACTGGGGAGAAGGGCGTCGCCGCGGCCTATTCCGAGCGGCGGCGACTCCGTGGCTGCCGGCCGAGATCCTCGAGTGTTACGCCAAGGGCGAGCCTGCCCGGCACGCCGCCGGCATGGACCTGGTTGGTCGACGACCAGCTGATGCCGACCGGTCCGCTCGACCCCGTCCTGAACAGGTCCAGCGCATCGTAGCCCTCAGGAAGCAGACTAGAGTGCAAGACGAGCGGGCCGGGGACGCCGCACGTTCACGTCGCGGCGCTGGAGCCTAGCTCGTTGTAGGGGTCGAAGGCGAAGAAGGATAGTAAGAGTTGCCCGACTCCGACGACGACGCCTCGTGGTCAGACGGGATTGCACCTGAGGCGGTCGAGCGACCGTCCAGCCGTCGGAACTCCGGCGCTCGCCACACCCTTCGATCGGCCGAGCCGCCTGAAGTCGTCTCTTCTTCTGCTTTCACGATGACCTAGTATCCCCAGCGCGGTGGACGGTGTCAACCGGCTGGCCGGGCACGAGGCCCTCGGCGTCGAGATACCCCAGGCGGCGCATCACCGGCCCATGGGCCTTGGTTATCCGGCTCACCTGGCTCTGCGAGAGGGTTTCTCGCCAGGCCCCCGCCTCTCCCTTGCGGAAGAAGGAGCGGGCCCGCGGCATCTTCTCGGCGAACCCATCCTTCTCCTCCTGCTTCTTGAGCTCGTCGAAGCTGCTGAAGGCGATGGCCTTTCGAATGCGGTCCGGCGAGTCAGGAAGTCCGGCGAAGCGGGCGGCCATGGTGAAGGTCTCCTCCGTCCGTAGCTTCATATCCTCATAGCGGACAACGTGGACTTTCAGGTTCGGCGCATCGATCCAGCTGGTCACGTGTCCACTCCAGGTCAGCAGGCGCTGCGGGAGTTGATTGGCCTGGCTCTCGCGACTCCTGGCCAGGGTGAATTCGGGATCCTCCATCTGACGGATCGTGCGGTTGAGGTTCTGATGGCCGTTGTGATGGGAGAAGGAGATGCACACATCGAGAGGGTTCCTCACCAGGTAGATGACGCCCCGGGTCGCCTCCGCGGGAAACAGGGGTCCCACGCCGGGGATGGACGTGCACGCGTCGTGCACCTTGCAGAACAGGGTCTCCTCCGCCCTCCTGGCTGTGTGGAGATACACCTCCGGCCGAAGGCGTTCGGCTTCTTCAGGGGTCAGGTCCGCCGAGTCGTAGCCGACGACATCGTCAAAGAGGGGTCGGGAACTCGCGATCGGGCCGCCGTCCATGTCGTTGATGTGGACGGGCTCGTCACCATCCCGGACCAGATTGGTCAGGAAGCTGCGAAACCAGGTATTCCCGGACTTCGGGTAGGAGGCCAGCCAGACGATGCCGTTCACGCGCCGAGATCGGACTCGACTCGCTCGACGAGTTCATCGAGACGGAACGGAAAACGAGGGCGCTGAACCTGCACCACCGGCACGGCCTGGGCCAGGGCCAGGCCTTTCTGAAAATGGGAGCCCTTGGTTCCGAGGCCCTCGAGAAAGCGGAGACGGTAGGTCTGATTCTTGACGGCCGCGAATTTCCGCGGCCCCTGGAGCGCACGGACCTGGAACTTGTCCTGGTTATTGGTCGAGAGGACGTAGACCTTTCGAACCGGCAGGGCCTCGGTGGCCCCCTTGACGTCGGCCAGGTTTCGCTTCAGCAGGCCCTTCCTGACGTGGGCCAGACCCTCGTCCGCGATCTCGAGCTGCCGTAAAGAATCGAGCCACAGTCTCAAGCGCGGAATCCCCGGCTGCACGCTCTGGCCGCCGTCCGCGGCGCGAATCACACAGACGTCGTCGGTGAGCAGGGAATGTCCGCGTCGGTGGAAGGCGGCGGCGAGCGTCGACTTCCCGATCCCCGATGGGCCCAGGAAGACCACGGCCGATCCTTCGACCACAACCGCGCTCCCATGCAGCACGAGGTCCTCCCGCTGATGGAGAAGCGCGCCCAGGACGGATCCGAGAAGGAAGAGTCGCACGTCTTCGTCCGAGGCGCCTGCCTCCGGTTGAATCCGCACGGACCGACCCCCGCTGACCAGATAGCGGGCGACCGAATCCACGGTGAGAAGGAACTGGCCGGCCGCCGCCTGGTAACGCACACCGCTGGTCGCGGGCTCGGTGAGTCGCTCCGGCACGTCGCCCAGTTCGATCTCCACATCCACATCGCCTTCCGGGGCGCTTGGAAGATCGGGCAGTTCGAGACGCGAACGGAGCCGCAGACCGAAGACCTGATGAAAATAACCGGTCTCAGGCAAATCGAGCCACCTCGGTGAAGGACCGATGCCCGGCTTTGCCTGTGACCACGATCGGCCCGGCGCTCAGCCAGGCGTGGGCGGCGAGCGCCCCGGTCGAGGGGTTCTTCACTCCGAGGTGAATCGTGGTCGGAACGCCGCGCCGCGAAAGCATCAGCTTGGCGGCCATGGCCTGGGGCAGGCACGGCGACGACAGCGGCACCCGGGCCGCGACGGCGAGGACCGCCCAGCGGACTCGGGAGACCGGGATGCGCACGGGGACGAAGTCCGGCCCATGCGCAGGTTCAATCGGCCGGCCGAATCGCCGCACCAGGAGCCGGAAGGGCACCACCGCAACCGCGACTCGGGCGAGGGCGAGAAACAGGCCGGCTTCGGACAGGATCGCCAGGTCGGAAGGCGGGATGCGCCCGACGCCTCGAAGGGCACGAAGAGGCAGCAGGAGCCAGGACTTCATGAGCAGGCGATCTTAGCGTGCGCGATTGGGCGTGCGCCTTGCGATGTCGCGGTCGAGAGGCCTCGCTTAGCGAGAGGCCTCGTCCTCGGTCCGGCGTTGGTAGGGGCGCGCCTGAGCTGAGTACATGCGGGCATAGTGCCCGCCGGCGCGGATCAGTTCGGCATGGCTGCCGCACTCCGCCACGCTGCCGTTTTCAAGGACGTAGATGCGATCCGCCATGGCCACGCTCGAGAAGCGATGGCTGATGAGCAGGACGGTCTTGCCGCGCAGAAGTTCACGAAGCCGTTCGTAAAGGCGGGCCTCGGCGAGAGCGTCGAGCGCGCTCGTCGGCTCGTCGAGCACCAGCACCGCGGCGTCACGAAAGCGGGCGCGGGCGAGGGCGAGGCGCTGCCACTGACCGATGCTCAACTCGTGGCCTTGTTCGAGAAAGCGGCCCAGCAGAGTATCGAAACCCTGGGGCAGGGCCGCGGCGATCTCGTCCGCTCCGGCCCAGGCCGCCGCCTCGCGCACCGCCGTCGCGTCCTTCAACCGGGCCACGTCCCCGTAGGCGACATTGTCGTGGAAGCTGGCGGGGAAGTGGATGAAGTCCTGGAAGACCACGCCAAAGGCGCGACGCAGATCGGCCACCTTGAAAGTCCGGACATCCGCCTCGCCCAGCAATATGCGCCCCGAATCGGGGTCATACAGCCGGCACGCGAGCTTCACGAGCGTGGTCTTTCCCGCACCGTTCTCCCCGACCAGAGCCACCACCTCACCCGCCTTGACCTCGAGATTCACGTGCGAGAGCGCATCGCGGTCGGTCCCCGGATAGCGGAACGTGACATCCTCGAAGACCAGGCTGCCGCTCGGCCGGAGGCCGGGAACGACGGCGGGCGGATCGAGGATTCGAGGACGGAGCGAGAAGAACTCCTCGAGATCCCTCAGGAAGAGCTGGCCCTCATGAAGGTCCGCGAAGCCGGAGAGGAGACTCTGGTTGAGCGAGAAGGCTCTCTGAAGCGCCTGAATGCACATCACCGCGGCACCGAGAGCGAGGGTGGCCTGCGCGACTTCGAGCACCACCAGCCCGAGCGCGCCGAAGACCGCGAGGGCGCCCGCGGCCTGGGCCCAGAGGTGGCCCCACGCGCGTTCACGGGCGAGCGCCAGCGTCTCGGCGCGAAGGACGCCGCGAACCTCCTCATGGCGGGCGGCCACGTGCGACCCGAGACCGAGGAGGCGAATCTCCTTGGCGAAAGAGTTCTGGGTCAGCAGGGCGTCCAGCACCGAGGCGAGGCGCTCCATCCCCGTGCGCCGTCGGCGCCAGCGGAAGCTGGTCTGGGAGTGGCGGACGCGGACCCAGAATATCGGCAGCGCGGCGCAAGCGGCCAGAAGCGCCGCCCAGGGCACGGTGGCGAAGAGCAGGCCCGCGACCGCAAGCAGCGAGATCAGGTCGCGCACGATGCCCACGAGGATCTGGAGAACTCTCGCGGAGCGCTGCCCTCCTTCCCGCTGGGCCCGGTGGAGCCGGTCGTGGAACTCCGGGGTCTCCGAGTAAGCGAGGTCGAGAGTTATCGAATGCGCGTGGATGAGTCCCTGGACACGATCGTTGACCTGGAGCGCCATCCTCTCCGTGACCAGGCGCGATCGGGCCTGGAGGGCGACGCCGATCACGGCCAGGCCCCCGGCCATGGTCACATAACCGAGGCTCGTGGCGAGGCCGTTGGCATGACCGTCCATCAGGCCGACCAGGGCATCCACCACCTGCTTCAGGACCAGCAATTGAAGGGGCACGAGGAGGCCCTGGATCGGGGTCAGGACTCCAGTTTCGAGCGTGTCGCCCGGAGCGGTCTCAAAGACCAGCCGAAGCGCACGCCGAAGGCGCTTCAAGCCGGCGAGCCAGAGATCGTTGAGACCCTTGTCGGTCGTCTCAGTCATGTTTTCGAATCTTCCCAGCGAGAGGACCCAGGCGAAAGCGGAGAAGCTCGCCCAGTCGCCGGGGCGCTTTTGACACCGCGAGCCATGCCGCCTGCGCCAGGCTGTTCGCACCCCAGGCATCTTTTAGGTGCAGGCGGAGGGCCGGAAGGCCTCGCGGCGCGGCTCCACTCTGACCAACGCGGCGCCACCCGTCCCAGTGAAGAGCGGGGGCGAGTCGCGGGCCTCGCAACGTGGGCGCCCGAGTCTGTGCTTCGAAGGCGAGGCGTTCCAGCCGCGAGGTCTTGAGTCCAACGGCCCGCTCCAGCACGTCGGCCGGGACCGGAGCCTCGAGAGTCTCGCGCAGATAGCGAAGCCCCCCCTGCACCGCGGGGACCAGGCGACGCGCCTCGGCCTGGGCCAGAAGGCGAGACCAGTCGAGTTCGGGCTTCGTCTCGATGATCACGAACGCGTCGGCCGCCCAGCGCGCCGGCGACACTCTGGCCCAGCGCAACCCGTGGGTCATCACGTGGAGAAGCTGGTCTGCGGGGGAAAGGACCCGACTGCGCTGCTCCCCTAGTTGTACTGGCTCTGCCGCCTCCCAGAAGTCGCGGTCCGCTTCGGGCCACCGGCATTCCCAGAGCGCGTGGGAGTGAAGGTCCAGGATCTGGTGGGGGCCCAGTTGAAGGGGCGAGGCGTGCTTGATCTGCTCCCGACCGCGGACGGCGGGAAGCGGTTCCCATGACTCGGCCTGCAACCGGGCCCTCGCGTCCTCGATTCGATCCGTAGGCACGAGCAGGTCGAGGTCGCTCATCGGCCGCGATCCCGGGTCCTCGTAGTAGCCAAGGATGAGCGCCGCGCCCTTGAGGACCAGGGTGTCGATGCCGGCTTTCTCGAGGCAGGAAACGGCCCTCTCAAGAGCCTCGAGCCGCCTGGCGTTCTGGGTCGCGATCCTTCGGTGAAGACGGGCGAACCGCGCCAGGGCCTGATCCTTCGGCCGATGAACTGAGAGTCTTGTGAAAACGAGAGGCAGCAGGCGGGCCGCCCCCGGCTCGGGTGTCGCATCGCCGGCCTCTCCTGACCAGGCCAGCCAGTCGGCTCCCGCCCGCTCCGGGTCGAGAAAGGCCGCCCGCAACAATCGCTCCTGGTGGGGCGTCGGCCAGCAGTCTCTCGGCTCACGCTCCTCTTGAGCCGGGGGCCGCGGCGTCTGGTCCCTCACCCCCTCGCCGGACGGGGGGGAGGCGAGGGGTGACCACCAGGCAGGGAGCAGGTCCTCGACAAGGGCCTCTACGCGACCTGCACGAGTTGGTCGACGCGAAGCGCGTTGAGGAAGGAAAGGACCTCCGATTCGCATTGGTCGCGGGTTACGTCGAACTCGGTGAGGAGGCGGTCGACGATTTCGGAGACCG
>CAZYEA010000201.1:0-2400 GCA_964646485.1 uncultured Acidobacteriota bacterium | reverse complement strand
ATCCGCGCTCGGCGACTCTACCCCACCACCTTCATGGGCCTGATGGTGTGCGCGGTTAGCTTCCCTTGACTGCGGCCCCCTGTGCCGCCCCTCCCGGGGCGGGCGTACTATCGGGTTCAACACGCCCGCGCATGACGTGAAGCGCGGCTGGGGAGGGTTAAATGCGGAAATCGCTCCTTGTGGGCCTTCTCGGCCTTGTTCTCGCCGGCCCGTCTCTGGCCGGTCAGAATCCCACCATCGACCATCAGCCGGTGGCATGCCTCGTCGCCGACAGGTTCGCACGTCTGGTCGCGCGCTTCGTTCCCAACGAAACCGTCGCCGCCGCGCGTGTCGTCTTCCAGCCGGAGAACGCGGACCAGTGGTGGGCCGTCTCGATGAAACCGGAAGGGGCCGGGTATGTCGGTGTCCTGCCGAAACCCAAGAAGGTTCTGATGGCTGTCCGTTACTACGTCGAAGTGACGGACAAGTCTCTTGCGACCGCCCGGACGCCGGACGTCATCGCGAGCGTCGTTTCGAGCGCCGGCGAGTGCAAAGGGAAACTCGTCGCCGGTGAGCTCGGAGCCGCGGCCATCTCCCTGCAGAGCGCGGCCGGGGGCGCCGCTGGCCTGCCCGCCGGTTTTGCATCGAGCGGAGTGGCTGCGGGGTCCGCGGCAGGCGGGGCCGCAGCTGCCGGGGCAGCCGCGGCCGGAGGCATCTCGACAGGTCTGCTGATCGCCGGCGGCGCCGCGGTCGCGGGCGCGGGCGCCGCGGTCGCCGCGTCACAAGCCGATGGCAAAAGGGCCGCGTCGCCCGCGCCCTGTCAATCCGACTTGATCGTGGGGCACTGGGTCGGCGACCAGACCATCACGAATTCGGGCACCGGGCAAAGCTGCGTTGATGACATCACCTACGATTTTCAGAAAATTACGTGCGACACCTTCTCGGGCACGGGGACCACACTCAAGCGGGCCTCTGCCGGATGCTCTGTTTTGGCGGGCCGGTACGACCCGGTCACCGGCAGCCTGAGCAATGGCGCCGTTTCCTTCTCTCAAGTGTTCGTAGTCCCGGGCGCAAGTTGCCCCGGATCCGCATCGGGTTCCTTCGTGTCCACAACCCGGATTACCGGAACATCCTCTGGCCAGTGCGCCAACATTTCCACCACAGGGACGTTCACGATCAATCGCCAGTAGGGCGGCGGGACTTGAACCCGCGTCCAGGCTGGCCCCGGAAGGCCCTCTCTCGCTCTCTCGGGAGGGCTCTACTCTACCGAGCCCGCCTGGTCTCGAATCAAGGCGGCGAGGCGCCTGGATACCTTGGCCCGGCCGCTTTCGCTGAGGTGGGTGAAGTCCTGGAAATCGGAGGCCTCGAGGGGCCCGAGCCGACTCTGGTCGACGAAGGCGAGGCCGGGCATTCGCCGGATCCGCTGACAGGCCGCCTCGTAGGCCCGCAGAGCCGCGGGCGGAACCGTCGTGCCGTAACCCTCCCGGGTCGGAAAATCGACCACGATCATCCGGTTGCCCCGCCGCAGTTCCTGTTCGGCCAGGGTCCGGAGCGCCATCTCCTGGGCCTGCTCGAATACAGGCGCGCGTGCGAATTCCTCGTCGTCCTGCAGACCCATCAGGGAAGCGAAATACGCGGGCGGGCGCGGAGCGGCTCCGGCCAGCAGGCGGTCCGGTTGCGGCGGCAGCTCTCGGCGCAGTGCTCGTCTCCAGTCCCCGTCCGTGCTCCGCCATGCTCGCTCCAGACCGTCCTTGAAACGGAGGGTGGGAGACAACTGCTCGAGAAAGCCGAAGCCCAGATCCTTCCACTCCTCAACCCTCATGTGGGCCCAGGCGCCACCCTGCAGCAGACAAAGCAGGGTGGAGAAGGAAGTGAAGCCGGATTTGGGGGCCATTTGGAGCACTTTCGGAAAGATGCCCAGCACGGTGATGCGTGGGCCCTCCCCTCCCCCAAGCTGGTTCATCACCGCGAGCATGTCCAACGGCGAGCCTGCGCTGACCGCGAGATTCACGCATCGCGGGCCGGCCATCTCGGCTTCCACCTCCGGGCAGGCCACTCCTTCCCGAACCTGGCTCGATCCCAGGAACACGATGGGAGCCGGCTCCCTCGACAGGCGCCGAAGGGCTGCCGCCGTCCGCAGCGGATCCCCATCCGGGCCGGGCGGGGTGTAGCGGGCCACCGTCTCGAGGAAAGGGCCCGAACGCCACAACTGCCGCTCGGCCAGGGTGAAGAACACCAGACCGAACACGAGGCCCCAGGGGACCCGCGGAGCGCGCGCGCCGCCTTCAGAACTGAAAATAGATGAAGGCATTCGACTCGAACCGCCCGAGAACGATGAAGGCGAGAGCGGCGGCGGCATAGACCGCTCCGCGAACCAGGGAGGGCAGGCGCAGCATCACCAGTTCGTCCCGCTTGAAGAAC
>CAZYEA010000200.1:0-9057 GCA_964646485.1 uncultured Acidobacteriota bacterium | reverse complement strand
GGCGCCTCGCCACCCGGCCGGGGGGCTCGTGAGAAAGGCCCGGCGCTCAGGCGGTTGCCTGGGAAGCGCACTCGCGAGCGCGCGCGAGCATCACGCCGCGCTCCCGCGCGTTGCGGGTGAGGGAGGCTGCCCGCTCGAACTCCTTCCGCGCTTCCTGGTGGCGGCCGAGCTTCACGAGCAGGTCTCCGCGCACCGCATTCAACAGGTGGTAGCCCTGGAGCTCGGTCGCGCTTTCAAGACCGTCGACGATCGCGAGCCCCGCCTCGGGGCCGTTCGCCATCCCGAGGGCCACCGCACGGTTCAGATCGACCACGGGAGAAGGCGCCACGCTCGCGAGGACAGCGTACAAGGAGGCAATCCGCGCCCAGTCCGTGTCCGCGGCCTCCCGTGCGCGCGCGTGACAGGCCGCGATCGCGCCCTGGAGGGCGTAGGGTCCGAGCGTCCCTCCGAGCCGTTCGGCGCGATCGAGGGCGGCGAGGCCGCGCCGGATCAGCAGCTGATCCCAGCGTGCGCGGTTCTGATCGAGGAGCAGGACGGGCTCCCCGCCGGGGCCGGTCCGGGCGTGCGCGCGCGATGCCTGGATCTCCATCAGGGCCACGAGGCCGTGAACCTCGGGCTCTTTGGGCGCGAGTCCCACCAGGATCCGGCCCAGCCGCAGGGCTTCCTCGCAGAGGGCCGGCCGCATCCAGTCCTCGCCCGCGGTCGCCGAGTAGCCCTCGTTGAAAATCAGATAGATGACCTCGAGCACGGAGGCGAGGCGGGAGGTGAGGTCCGCGCCTCTCGGGACCTCGAAGGGAACGCCCGAGTCTTTGAGGGCCTTCTTCGCACGGACGATGCGCTGGGCGATCGTGGCCTCGGGGACGAGGAAGGCCCGGGCGATTTCGCCCGTGGTGAGTCCGCCGAGCAGGCGAAGGGTGAGCGCCACCCGGGCCTCGGGCGTGAGCACGGGATGGCAGGACGTGAAGATGAGGCGCAGGAGATCATCCCCGACGTGGTCAAAGGCTGCGGCGGCGAGGTCCGCCGGGCCGTTTTCCTGAAGCTCCTGGAGTTCGCGCGCGAGCTCCGCGTGCTTGCGCTCCAGCATCTTCCCGCGTCGCAGGTGGTCGATGGCCCGCCGCTTCGCCGTGGCCATGAGCCAGGCGCCCGGGTTATCCGGGATTCCCGACTCCGGCCATTTCTCGAGGGCCATCACCATCGCGTCCTGGGCCAGTTCCTCGGCGAGCCCGACGTCGCGCAGGATCCGGGCGAGACCTCCGATGATCTTCGCCGACTCCATGCGCCAGACCGCGTCGACCGTGCGGTTGATCTCGGCCCCGGACATGGGGACCGATTCTAGGGGGCGATCCGCAGTGACCCCCTTTCGGAGTCCTTGCCGATCGCCCGGTCACGAGGGTTTTACTTTCGGGCGCGGCCGAAGATGGCCATCACGATCGACGAGAAGAGCCAGCCGACGAGGGCTCCCATCGTGGTTCCGAGGAGCAGGTGGGCGAGGGCGTGTTGCAGGGGTGTGGTCTGCGCGGTGGCGAAGGGCCCGCGGAACTCCGGCACGTCGTAGATGTTCGGCATCCCCATAACCGCGAGGCCGATGCCGAGAACCGCGATCGCGTTCGCGATGAGTCCCTGATTGAAGACGAGGGGAAGGAGATGGCGATAGGTGCCGAAGCCCCGCCGCCTTACGGTGACGCCGTAGTAGGCCATGGCCGCGAACCCGACCGCGGTCATCGACGCGAACTTCACGACGGAGTCGGGGAGTCCCGCGATCGAAAGAACGAGGCGCAGCAGGCCGACCGCCGCGACGGCGCCGAGAAGCGGCAACTGATAGCGGATGTATTCCGCGTAGGGCTTTCCGAACATTTGGGCTCCTTGTCTTTGTCGGGGGACTACCGTGAGGCCTTGATGCTACCCCCCGCTTCGGCGCGAAGTCGCTCCTCCTGGGCGCGCAACTCCGGGGTGAGGGCGGGGCCGAAGTCCTCCGCCTCGAACACGCGCCGGATCTCGATCTCCGATTCCTCGCCGGTCGGATTCGGGCACCGTTTCACCCACTCGATCGCCTCTTCCATCGACTTCACCTGCCACAGCCAGAAGCCGGACACCAGTTCCTTCGTTTCGGAGAACGGTCCGTCGACCACGGTCCGCTTCGATCCCGAGAACCGCACCCGCGCGCCGCGGGAGCTCGGGTGCAGCCCCTCGCCCGCGAGGATCACCCCGGCCTTGACCAGCTCCTCGTTGAACTTTCCCATCTCGGTGAGGAGCTTCTCGCTCGGCATCTCACCCGCCTCGGTGGCCTTCGACGCCTTCACCATGACCATGACTCGCATATTCATTTCCTCCAGATGTTTTCCCGTGGGCTTTTGGGACCAGGCCGGGATGGCCGGGCTCAAGCCCGCTCTATCCACACGACGATCGAGCCGGCCGCGGATCGACAAGCCTCTTCCAAAATTCTTCAAACCAGTATTTCACGGGCGGGCGGGAGCGACGGGAATAGAATCGAAAGTCGAGGAGCGAAGCCAAGCGACGTGAACCGATCCATCGCGCCGCGCCTCCAGGTACCCCTCGCGGAACTGACCACCTTCGCGATCGGAGGCCCCGCGGATTTGCTGATCTCGGTCGCGACCATCGACGAGATCGCCGAGGCCTGCGCCGTCCATCGCGCCACCGGAGGTCCTCTTACGTTTCTGGGCGGGGGTTCGAACGTCCTCGTGAGCGACCGGGGCGTGCGCGGGACGGTCCTTCGCTTCCACGGGGGCCGGATCGCGCGGACGGCTCCCGACACGATCCGCGTCGATGCCGGCGTCTCGGTGAACGGCCTCGTGCGCTGGTGCATCGCCCACGGGCTCGGGGGTTTCGAAGCCTGGGCCGGAACTCCGGGAACGCTCGGCGGTGCGGTCTACGGCAACGCCCATTTCCAGGGCCGGCTCATGTCCGAGGTCGTGATGCGCGCAGGCCTTCTGGATCGCTCGGGCGAGACGAGGATCGAGCCCGTCGAGCGTCTCGGCTTTGCCTATGACATGAGCCGCCTTCAGGGCACAGGCGAGGCCCTCCTCTGGGTCGAGATTCGTGTCCACGAGGCGGACCCCGCGGTACTCCGAAGCACCGCCAAGGAGTCCCTGACTTTTCGCAAGCGGACCCAGCCCCTGGCCCTGCCGAGCGCCGGCTGCATCTTTCAGAACCCCGAGGCGGAGCGCCATCGCCTGCCCGTAGGCGTTCCCTGCTCGGCCGGCGCCCTGATCGACCGGGTCGGCCTGAAGGGGGAGAAGCGGGGCGGCGCCCGGATCTCGCCCGTGCACGCGAACTTCATCGTCAACGAAGGCGGGGCCACCGCGAACGACGTGGTGGCGCTGATCGACGAGGCGCGGCGACGGGTCCTGGACGCCTTCGGCGTAGAACTGCGCGAAGAGATCGTGCGTCTTGGCGATTTCGAGAGGGAACGAGGAGAGTGAACGCATGACGACCCTGGTGGTGACGGGCGGCAAGCCGCTCAATGGACGGGTGCGCGTGGGCGGCAACAAGAACGCGGCCCTTCCCGTGATCGCGGCCTGCCTGCTCTCCGACGAAGAGTGCGTCCTCGAGAACGTGCCCCGGATCCGCGACGTCGAAGTGATGGCGGAGCTTCTGCGCCAGCTGGGCGCGAGCGTCGCCTGGGAAGGCGCTTCGACCCTGCGCGTGCGCGCCGAGACGATCTCCTCGACCGAGCCGCGCGCGGACCTCGTCGCCCGGCTTCGAGGCTCGGTCCTGCTCCTCGGTCCGTTGCTCGCCCGCCAGGGCGAAGCCATCCTGGGCGCCCCCGGCGGCGACTTTCCCTCCCGCCGAAACCTGAACCAGCATCACGCCGCTTTGAAAGCCCTCGGAGCGCGCCCTCGTGAGGCGGGCGGCTTCGAAGCACCCGAGGGATTGAAGGCGGCGTCTTTCTACATGCTGGAGGCCTCCGTCACCGCCACGGAGACCGCTCTTCTCGGGGCCGCCCTCGCCCGCGGAACCACCGAAATCCGCCACGCCGCCTGCGAGCCGCACGTGAGCGAGCTTGCCCGCTTCCTCTCGAAGATGGGTGCGGAGGTTTCGGGGATCGGCTCGCCGACCCTGCGCATCACCGGAGCCCCGAGACTCCGTGGCATCACCCATCGCATCTCGGGCGACTTCATCGAGGCGGGAAGCTTCGCGGTCGTGGGGGCCATGACCCGCGGGCACGTCCTGGTTCAGGGCGCTTCCGAACTCGACCTCGAGCCGGTGGTTGGGGTGCTTCGTCAGTTTGGGGTGAACTGCCGCACGAGCGGAGACGAAGTAGAGGTCCGGCCGGGTCCCCTTCGCGCGGCGCATCGGGTGACCACCGGGCTGTGGCCGGGTTTTCCGAGTGACATGGTGAGTCTGGTGACGGTCCTCGCTACCCAGGCCTCGGGCGCGACGCTCATCCATGACTGGCTTTACGAGTTGCGCCTGTTCGCTCTCGACCAGCTCTCGGGAATGGGCGCCGACCTCTTTCTCTGCGACCCCCACCGCATCCTCATCAACGGGCCGCGGATGCTGAGAGGGCGTTCGCTCGACAGTCGCGACATTCGCTCCGGCATGGCGCTCATCGTGGCCGCCCTGGCCGCGCAGGGAGAGTCCCGCATCGCCCCCCTCGAGACGGTGGAGCGCGGCTACGAGGGTCTGGTCGAACGGCTGAAGTCCCTCGGGGCGTCGGTCGAAACCGAGGCTTAGAGCGCGGCCTTCGGCGCTCCGTTCAAAGCGTGGAACTTGGATAGAGTACCGGCTCAAACCATGGCGAGACTCATCGAAAAACCCACTCGGATCGAAGCTGCCGGACAACCTCCGAAGATCATCCTCGAGTACGTCGGCCGGGTGAACTCGGGAACCTCCGCCGCGAGTGTGGCTCACATGAAGTCGCCTTCCGGCTGGAGCGAGCCGAAGCAGACGCCGGAGTTCGACGAGTACACGATCGTCCTCGCCGGGCTCTTGAGGGTGGAGCACGAGGGTGGGACCCTGGAGGTCGCCGCCGGTCAGGCCGTGGTCGCCGAAAAGGGGAAGTGGGTGCGCTATTCCTCGCCGGGCAAGGATGGCGCCGAGTACATCGCGGTCTGCCTGCCCGCTTTCAGCCCCGACACCGTCCATCGACACGACTGACCGACTTCGCGCCGCGCGACCCCCTGAAACCTTGAGACTCCACGTTCGATTCGCCTTCCTCGCGGCGTCGATCATGGCGCTCCCGGCCTTTCCCACGTCCGCCGCGGACGAAGTGGTGGTTCTCTCGGCGGGCGGCGCTCATCGCACCGTGGTGCTCGTGATCGAGGGCCCGAAGGGGCCGGAGATCGCCCTCGAGGAGGCTGCCAAAGGACTCGATGTCTCGTTTTCCCGCGCGGGGCGCGACGCGAAGGTGACCCTGCGCTCCTCGGGACGCGAAGTGACGCTCGAAAACGGCAAGAGCCTCTTCAGTGTCGGCGGTCAGTTGAAAGCCATGGCGGCGCCGGTGCGGGTGGTGGGGGAGCGCACCTACGTCTCGCCCACCTCCGCGGCCACCGTGCTCGGGGCGGCGCTGGGCCAGCCCGCGAGCTACCGCAGCGCCTATCGGGCACTCATCCTCGGGAACTACGAGGCCCCGAGGCTCAAGATCAGCAGCGTGGTCAGTCCCTCGTCCATCGAGAGCACGGTGGAACTGAGCAAGCCCGTTCCCTACGACATCCGTAAGGAGCCCAACCGGGTGGTTCTCACCTTCCAGGCCGACGTGATGGAGACGGACTTCATCGCCGAGGCGCTGCCCGGCCGCATTGTCGGGTCGGTGCGGTTCGAGCGGGCGACGCCGCCGCGGCTCGTCTTCGATCTTGGCGAACGGTTCGTGGCCATAAGAACCACGGAGCGCGATTCCCAGCACGTGGGCCTGGTGTTCGACACCGGGCCGGCTGCAGGCGCCTCGCCGAGCCCCGGTGCTTCTTCGCCGCCCCTCCCGCGGCCCTCGGTGGCGCCGGTTACCGGTGTCAGGCGGCCCGTCGTCCTGGTCATTGATCCCGGCCATGGCGGCGACGATGGCGGAGCGCAGGGGCCGGGCGGCCGCTTCGAGAAGGATCTCACCCTGGCCCTCGCGAGGCGCTTGCGCGCGGCCGCGGTCGACTCCCTCTCCATCCAGGCCTTCCTCACCCGCGACGGTGACACCGAAGTGCCCCTCGACGAGCGCGCGGCCATCGCCAACAACTTCAACGCCGACATCTTCATCTCGCTGCACGCCAATGGCTCCCGGGTGGCCTCGGCCCGCGGCACCGAAGTGTTCTTTCTCTCCTACAACGCGGTCGACGACGAGGCGCGGCGCGTGGCCATGCAGGAGGGCGCGATTCTCGAGAAGGCTCCCACGAGCGACAAAGACGTGGGGCTCATCCTGTGGGACATGGCCCAGGCGGCCCAGCTCGACGCCTCCTCGAAACTCGCCACCAGCCTTCACGGGGAGATCTCGCAGGCCGCCCTCTCCCGCTCTCGCGGGGTGAAACAGGCCCCTTTCCGCGTTCTGGTCGGGGCCACCATGCCCGCCGCCCTCGTGGAAGTGGGCTTCATAACGAACCCCGAGGAAGAGAAGCTCCTCTTCTCCGAAGCGCACCAGGTGCGCCTCACCAACGCGCTGATCCAGGGCCTCGGTCGGTTCATCGCCGCCCTGCGCGCCAATCCGTGAGCCATCACCAGGTGGCCGGGCCAGGCTCGTCGACGCCCCCGCCGGGCTTTCCACGATGGGCCTGGTGGACGCTGTTCCTGGCTACCTTCACTTTCGTGGTTCCTCTCACCTCGCCGTGGTGGTCGACTCTCCTGCGCGGCGAAATTCAGGGCGCCGAGGACGACACCGAGACGGAGGCTCCGCAAGGATCAGTCGCCGCCACGCCCGAGCCCATGGTTCCGGGCTCGACCCTGAGGGTCACTCTCCACACCCGACTCGCCGACCGGCCTGGCCTCGGGGTCGTGGCGAGGGAAGTCCCCTACGTGCGGGGCATCATCCCCCAGATCACCGCCGCGGTCTCTGAACTCGCGGTCACGAAGCCGGATGCCCCGGCACTCCTGCCCGAGGGCACGCGTGTTCTCGACGTCGCCTACACCCAGGGCGGAACCGTTTACATCGACTTCTCGCCGGAGCTCGAGAAGAGCCGTGGGGTGGGAACGGACGAGGAGAAGGCGGTGATCCAGGGCATCGTCAACACGATCTCGGACAATTTCAGCGCGGTACGGAGAGTCGTGATCCTTGTGGACGGCAAGGCCCCGAAGCCGGGGCACTTCGACTTGAGCCGCCCGCTCCGCCGCGACGATCCGATCTTCGCCGAGGAGGAGGACGCAGCGACCCCCACCCCGACCGCGACGCCCGGGGTGGTTCCCCCGAACTCCGCGTCCCCTCCCCACATCGGGGCCTCGGTAGAGTTGAACTGAAAACAGCAGGAAGGACGAAGCCCTCTACCCATGAACCGGTCCACATCCGACAAGGCCGCTCGCTTCACCGAATCGGTCATACGCGAGATGACACGCCTCGCCAATGCCCACGGGGCGGTGAATCTCTCCCAGGGATTTCCGGACTTCCCGGCGCCCGACGAGCTGAAGGAAGCGGCGGCCCGGGCCATCGCCAAAGACATCAATCAGTACGCGGTCACGTGGGGCGCTCCCAACCTGCGCCGCGCCATCGCTTCCAAGTTCGAGCGCTCGTATGGCGTGCCGGTCGATCCCGACAAGGAGGTCACGGTCTGCTGCGGCGGAACCGAGGCCATGGTGGCCTCGCTCATGGCCCTCCTCAATCCCGGCGACGAGGTGGTCACCTTCGAGCCGTTCTATGAGAACTACGGGCCCGACGCCATCCTCGCGGGCGCGGTGCCTAAATTCGTGACCCTTCGCCCGCCCGACTGGTCCTTCGATCCGGACGAACTGCGCGCCGCCTTCTCGAAAAAGACGCGGGCCATCATCATGAACTCGCCGCACAACCCCACGGGGAAGGTGTTCACCCGGGAGGAGCTCAACCTGATCGCCGCTCTGTGCGAGGACCACGATGTCGTGGCGGTGACCGACGAGATCTACGAGCACATCCTCTACGACGGCCGCGAGCACATACCCATGGCGACCCTGTCCGGGATGAAGGACCGCACCATCACCATCAACAGCATGAGCAAGACCTACAGCGTCACCGGATGGCGCGTGGGCTGGACCATCGCACCCGAGTGGATCACCGGGGCCATCCGCAAGGTGCACGACTTCCTCACCGTGGGCGCGGCCGCACCCCTTCAGGAGGCGGGTGCTCTGGCTCTCGCCCTGCCGCATTCGTACTACGAGGAACTGGCCGCCAAATACGCGGAGCGGCGCACGCGCATGCTTGGGATCCTCGATCAGTGCGGCTTCACCGTCTACCGACCATACGGCGCCTACTACGCGATGGTCGACACCCGCCCGCTCGGCTGGAGCCACGATGTCGAGTTCGCGAAATATCTGGTGAAGGACATCGGAGTGGCCGTGGTCCCCGGCTCGTCCTTCTATCAGGAGCCTGAAAAGGGACGCACCCAGGTGCGCTTCGCGTTCTCGAAGAAGAAAGAGACCTTCGACGAGGCGGAGAGGCGGCTCGCGAGGCTCCGTCCGCGTTAGCGGCTAGGAGAACTGGGGCGGCCTGCGGGTGTGCCAGGCGGTCTCGCGCTCGAAGACCAGACCGGCCTCGAGGAGCGTGGCCTCATCGTCGAGGCGTCCGGTCAGCATGATGTTCTGGGGCATGTCGATGCCGGTGTCGGACTTCACGAAGCCCGCGGGCAGGACCAGGGCCGGGTGCCCGGTCAGGTTTGTCATGTTCACGCTGTCCGAAGAGGGCGGGGCGAGGAAGAGGTCGATGCGATCGAAGAGGGCCTCGACTGCGGCGATCATCAGGGCGCGCACGCGCTGGGCGCGGATGTAGTCGACCGCGGGGATGAAGCGTGAGGCGCGCAACTGGCTCGAGCGGTCGTTCGGTCCCTGGCCTTCGAGTTCATCCACCGCCCCGCTGCGCGTGATCTCGTCGAACATCGCCCCTGCCTCGGCGTTGTGGATGGCGTAGAGCGCCGCCGCCGGGAAGGGGGGCAGGGAGATGGG
>CAZYEA010000199.1:0-9113 GCA_964646485.1 uncultured Acidobacteriota bacterium | reverse complement strand
AACGAGGTTCTCCTGGGGCGGTTCGACTCGGTTACGGGTACGGCGCCCGATGTCGACCTCACCAACGAGGATCAGGCGCGGAACATCTCACGCCGCCATGCCCGGCTGGTGATCAAGAACGGCGGCTTCTTCATCGCCGAAGAGATCGGCACCATGAACGGCACCTTCGTGGCGGGCGACAAGCTCGAGAACAACGTGCTCCATCCGATCAAGGATGGAGATGAGCTGATGCTCTGCCGCCTCGCCCTCACCTTCAAGGGACCGCAGAAGTAGAAGCGGGATCAAGCCGTCCTTCGCGGATGGCCAGGTCGAAGGGCCGCGGCGACCAGCCGAGTTCGCGCTTCGCCCGCGTGTTGTCGAGAGAGGCATCGCGGGGCCTGGGAGCGCCTCGATGCGAGGCCTGAGCGGCGCGCTTGATCAGGGACGCGTCGAGGCCGAGGGTTGAAGCCACCCGCTCTCCGATCTCCGCCCGGGTCAGCCGTTCGGGCCCCGCGAGGTGAAAGCAGCCGAACACTTTTGGCCGCTCCAGGACGGCGAGGATCGCGGCCGCCACCGACGGTGGATCCACCGGGGTGCGCCATTCGTCCTCGTAAAGCGTCACCGGCTCGCTCCTGGCCAGCCGTCGCGCGACCCCTTCGGTGCAGGTGAGTCTGGGACCGAAGCCCCGTCCACTCACGAGAGCCACGCGGAGGACAACCGCGTCGGACGCGGCGGCGAGGGTGATCGCCTCAGCGGCCAGCTTGGACCGGCCGTACTCCATGATGGGCCGCGCCTCGTCGGTTTCTTTCGCAAAGCTTTCGCCCCCGTTGAAGACGAGGTCCGTGGAGATGGTGAGGAGGCGCGTCGATGCGGCGCGGCACGCGTCGGCGAGAACGCGGGTGGCCTCGACATTCTCGCGCCGGGCGAGAACCGGATCGCGTTCGCAGGCGTCGGCGTCGGCGAGGGCGGCGCAGTGGATCACCGCGCCTGGCCGCTTGCGGGCGAGGGCCGCTCTCACTTGATTCGGGTCCACAAGGTCCGCCCCGATGGTCTCGACTCCCGGAGGCGCCGGACTGCGTCGAACCACTCCCGCGACCTCGCAGCGGGAGGCAAGGAGGGTGGAGAGACCGCCTCCAAGCAGTCCCCCGGCGCCGGTGATGAGCACGCGCATGGGAGCGACGCTAAACGTAAACTCGGGTTTTACGCGAGGCAGGGATCGGAAAATGGAGCAGGGGCTGTTCATCACCTTCGAGGGCATCGAGGCAAGCGGCAAGAGCACGCAGGCCGAAGCCCTTGCCCGCGCCCTCGGGCCGCGCGCCCTGCTGACCCGCGAGCCCGGGGGGACGCCGCTCGGCCGGCGGGTGCGCGAGATCCTCCTCGACCACACGACCACTCCCATTCCCGACGTCGAGGCTCTCCTGTTCCTGGCCGACCGCGCTCAGCATCTCGATGAAGTCGTGCGCCCGGCCCTCGCCGAGAAGCGGATCGTGATCTCCGATCGCTATCAGGACTCATCGATGGCCTATCAGTCGGTGGGTCGCGGGGTGGGGGAGCTCATACCCTCGGTCTTCCGCCACATCGGCGGGCTGACCCCGGACCTGACCATCCTGATCGACCTCGATGTGGAGGTGGCACTCGAACGCCTGCGTCTTCGCGGCGCCTCGAACCGCCTCGACGTCGAGGCCCCGGCTTTCCACGGCCGCGTTCGCCAGGCCTTCCTCGACCTGGCGAAAGCGGAGCCCGCGCGTTTCGAGGTGTTCGATGGCGCGGTTGAGGTTGCGACCCTCGCCGAGCGCATCCGCGCCCGGGTGGCGTCGCGCTTTGGAGACATCGCTTGAGCGCTCCCTTCGCCAACGTTCTCGGACATGAGTACGCGCGGGAGGGCCTGTGGCGGTCGATGTCCGAAGGCCGCCTCCACCACGCCATCCTGCTGCATGGTCTCTCCGGGGTTGGGAAGCGCACCCTGGCCGAGACGGTCGCCCGCACCCTCGTCTGCGAGGCCCCGCAGCAGGGACCGTGCGGGGCCTGCTCGCACTGCCGCCGCACCGCGGAGAACATCCATCCGGACCTGGTGATCGTGGGCCGGGAAGACATCCTGGGCATCGACGAGGAACTGATCGCCCATGCCGACGATCGGGTCAAGGACAAGAAGGAGCGCGTCGGGAAGATCATCGATGTCGACACCATGCGCCTGCTCGGAGCGTGGCTCACGCGGCGGGCCTGGGAGGCGAAACGGCGGGTGGCCGTGGTGGTGGACGCCGAGAGGATGAATGTCAACGGCGCGAATGCGTTCCTGAAGAGCCTCGAGGAACCGGCCGCGGGTGCGATCGTCCTGCTTACCTCGTCCTCGCCTTCCTTCCTGCGTCCCACCATCCGCTCGCGCTGCGCCTCGATCCGCCTTTCCGGAGTTCCCCAGGCCCTCATCGCGGAGAGCCTGGTCCGCGACGGCGTGCCGCCCGCCGAGGCGCGCTTTCGCGCCCAGGCCTCGGGAGGAAGCCTGGCCCGGGCCCAACAGACCCAACCTCCCCTCGACGACCTGCGCGATCAGATCCTGCTGCGCTTCGCAGGAGGGCGGAACGCGGAGCTCGCCGCTTTCATGGCCGCGTCTTCAGCGGGCAGCAAGGAGACCGACCGGGACACCACGCTCCATCTCTTCGCCACCCTCCTGCGCGACATCGCTGTCCTTCAGATGGGTGGGGACAGGGACGACCTGGTGCACGGCGAGGTGGCCGAAGCCCTGGCCGAGGCGGCCTCCTCACCCATCGATGCCTTCGCCCTCTTCGCCAAGGTGATCGACGCGCGTCAAAGGGTGGCGGGTCAGGCGAATCGGGTCATCCTCTGGGACGACCTCCTGCACGACGCGGCGAGCGGTTAGCGGGCACTGCCCGCGATAGCCGTTAAGGTCACTCAGCGGCGCCCGCTCGCCTGCTTCACCAGGGCGATGACGTCCTTCACCCCCATGACGTCGCCGTATTTGCCGTCGATGTCGATGAGATTCGCTTCGTGCGGGCCCGGGGCGCGGTCGCCCACGCACTCCCGCGGCACGATCACCCGCAGCCCGTGCTGGAGGCCGTCCACCGCGGTGGCGCGCACGCAGCCGCTGGTTGTGCAGCCGGCCACGATCAGGGTGTCGATGCCCTGGGCCTGCAGGGTCGATGCCAGCGGCGTGCCGAAGAAGGCGGAGGCGTACTGTTTCTCGATCACGACCTCGTCGGCGCGCCGTTTGAGCGAGGGGTCGATCTCCACCCACCGCGAGCCGCGCTGAAGTACGGCGAGCGAGGGCACCTTGCGAACGAACACGCCCGCCTCGGTCATGGCCCGGTCGTAGGCGGTGGTGGTGAAGAGGACGGGAAATCTCCGCCGACGCATGGCCGCGAGCAGGGACAGGGTTGCCTGCAACTCCTCCCTGAAGTCTCCGGCGAGGGGCGAGGATTTGTCGGTGAAGCCGACGATGTAGTCCACGACCACGATGGCCGGACGCGATCCGAAGCCCACTCGCGACCCGAGGCCCCGACTGCGGTACAGGTCGAGCGTCGAGGTGGACGCCTTCGATGCGACGGACTGCTTAGATGGTGCCATGGGTTCTCAAGGCCTCGATCTCCGCGTCGGACTTGCCCAGGATCGACTTCAGCACCTCGACGCTGTGGGACCCGATCGGGGGGCCGGGCCATTCCGTCCCGCCGGGAGTGCCCGAGAGCTTCGGGGTCATGGCGGGGATCTTCAGCGGCCGGCCTCCCACCTCGACTTCCTCAAACATGCCGCGGGCCCGGTAGTGGGGATCCTCGACCATGTCCTTCACCGTGTAGATCGACCCGACCGGAACCTGCGCCGCCTCGAGCCTTGCCACCACCTCGGCGGCGGTGAGAGTCGCCGTCCATTCGGAGATGGCCCCATCCACCGCGGGCTCGTTGCGGACGCGATCGGCGTTCGTCGCGTACTCCGGGTCGTTCGCCATATCCGCGCGCCCGGCCGCGATCATGAGGCGCTTGAAGATCGAGTCGCCGTTGCCCCCGATGATCACGTACAGGCCGTCCCGGCAGCGATAAGTATTGGTGGGCACGATGCCCGTGAGCTTGCTGCCTTCGCGCTCGCGCATCATCCCGAGACGATCGAACTCCGGAACCACCGCCTCCATCATGTTGAAGACCGACTCATAGATCGCGACGTCGATCTCCTGGCCGATGCCGCCACCCTCCCGCCCTTTGCGGCCCGCGCGGTTGTAGAGCGCCATCACCACCCCAAGTGCCGCATGCATTCCCGCGAGGGAGTCCCCGAGGGAGAGATTGGGGCGGCAGGGCGGCCGGTCGGGGAAGCCGTTCACGTAGCGGAGCCCTCCGACGCCCTCGCAGACCGAGGCGTAACCCGGCTTGTGCGAGTAGGGCCCGGTCTGGCCGTAGCCCGAGACACGGCAATAGATGACGTCCCGGTTCTTCGCCTTGATGTCCTCGGGGCCGAGCTTCCACTTCTCCATGGTGCCGGGCTTGAAGTTTTCGACCACGACATCGCTCTTCCACGCGAGTTCGCGGGCGAGCGTGCGCCCTTCCTCGGCGCGCAGGTCGAGGGTGATGCACTTCTTGTTCCGCCCGAGCGACCGCCACCACAAGGACGTGCCGTCCTCATCGACGCCGCGCCAGACCCTCACCGGGTCGCCGGTCTTGGGAGGCTCGATCTTGATCACCTCGGCGCCGTAGTACGCGAGAATGGTTCCCGCGAACGGGCCCGCCATCAACTGGCCCATTTCCAGGACGCGCACACCTTCGAGCGGCTTTGCCACAGCGTTTCTGATCTCCTTGCGTTTGCGGAGAAGAGCCTATCGAAGATTCGGACTTCCCGAGGCGGCCCAGGCCGCGAGCTCGAGGCGGTGGATCTTCGCGTTGTGCCGGCGATCGGTGGGGAAGCGGGGGTGGAAGCGAACGTCCGCGATGCCGCTCAAACGACGGGCTTCTTCCCGGAGAGGCTCGTCCTCCCGTCCTTCGATGAGAAGAACGGGTTGGGCCTGGCCGCGCGGGCCGATGCCGACGAGGGCGACGCGCGGATAGCGGGGGTCTCCCGAGAATCGACACTCGATCCGGTCCGTGAAGAGGGGGCCGTTCGCGGTGAAGAGCGCCTCCGCCTTGCGCCCGCAGAACCAGAGGCGCCCCTCCGCATCCAGGTAGCCGAGATCTCCCATGCGGTGCCAGGTGCTTTCGCCCGCCCCGATCTTCGAGGCCGCGGTGGCCTCGTCGCGATTGTGGTACGCGCGGGTGACCACATCTCCGCGCACGCAGATCTCGCCGACCTCGCCCGTCGGGACTTCGGGCTCCGCCTCGATGTTCACGATCGCTTCATCGCGAATCGGAATCAGGCGGAGGTCTATGGTCGCGGCGGGCCGGCCGACGCAGGTCCCCGCACCCGACTCGACAAGTGCGCCGACGGCCTCGACCTCGCGCCCGGAGATGGTGGCCACGGGAAGGGATTCGGTCGCGCCATAAGGCGTGTGCGCATCGCCGTCTTCGGGGAGGATCTGACGCATGGCCCTTACGAGCTTGAGAGGCACGGGCGCGCCGGCCATGAGAACGCGCTTCAGTCCACCCAGCCTGACCTGGTTGGCGGCACACCACGGAGCGACCCTCGACCAGATGGCGGGGGAGCCGAAGGCCGAGGTGGCCCCATGGGTGCTTAGAGCCTCGACGATCTTCTCGGGCCGGCACTCGGCGGGCTTTGCCGGATCGATGTCGGGAATCACGCTGGTCATTCCGAAGGCGGCATCGAAGAGGGAGAAGAGCGGAAATGCGGCGAGGTCGACTTCCCCCGGTCGGAAGTCGTAGAGGGCCTGGAGGGCGTCGCGCTGGGCGAAGAAGTTGCGCACGGAATATCGCGCACCTTTGGCCGGGCCGGTGCTGCCGGATGTGAACAGGACCGCGGCGAGGTCGTCCGCTCCCAGATCGGCCCGAATGGAGGCGTCGACCGCGGGCCCGTCAACGGGGCTTAAAGAGCGACCGAGCGCGCCCAGGAGAGAAGGCCCCATCACGAACTTCCGCTCGACGGTGGCGAAGGCATGGGGGAACAGGATCCGCGCAACGTGAGCCCTGGGAATTCCGACGAGGGATCGCGCGCGCGTCGTCTCCACGCACTTCAGGAAAGCGCGGAAGCCCATGCCGGGGTCGATCATCACCGGCGCCGCGCCCAGGCGCAGAAGACCGTAGAAGAGCGTGATGAGCGGGATGCCGGGGGGCACCATCACGAGGACGAGTTCTCCACGCTCCACCCCTCCCGCCTTCAGGGCGCGCGCATGGGCGGTTGCCGCCGCGTCAAGGGTGCGGTACGTGATCCGTGTCCAGCCCGAGCGTCGGTCCGGGGCGATGATGGCGTCCCGCTCCGGCGCCGCTTTGGCCGAGTCCGCGAGCAGGTCGGCGACGTTCAAGAGGCGAAGTCGCGAATCCGCGCGATCACGCCTTCGGCCTCGTCTTCGATGAGGTAATGCGAGGCGTCGTCGAACTTGTGAACGTAGGCGTGGGGGAAGCGCTTTTGCCACTCTTCGCGGAAGTGCGGGGTGAAGCACCAGTCCCGCTCCCCCCAGAGGATCTGCACGGGCTTGCCCAGCGTCTTCAGGCCCTGATCGATCCCGGCCAGAGTCGCCCGCGAGCGGTGGTCTTCTTCCATGGGAATGTCGCGAACGAAGTTCCAGATGCCGATCCGACGGCGCCACGACGCGTAGGGCGCGAGGTATCCGGCCTTCACGTCCGGATGAAGAGGGATCGACGTGGTCATGGTGGTGGCCGCGCGGGCGAAGCCGTTGAGGCCGCGGGTGATGAATTCGCCTAAGAAACCGGCGCGACAGATCGCGATGCGTTTGGGCAGGCGGGGGATGAAGAAGGCCGCGGTGTTCATGAGCGTGACGCGGGCGATCCGATCCGGCCGGGCGAGGGCGAGGCCCATGCCGATGGCCCCGCCCCAGTCGTGGACCACGAGAGTGATCTTCCTGAGGTCGAGTGCGTCCACGAAGGCGACGGCGTTCTTCACATGATCAGCGAGGGAGTACGAGAAGTTGGTGGGACGGTCGGAGAGTCCCATACCCATATGGTCGAAGGCGACCACGCGATGGAATGGCCGCGCCTCCGCGATCAGCCGCCGGTAGTGGAAGGCCCAGGTCGGGTTTCCGTGCAGGCACAGGATGGGATCAGCGACCCGCGGCCCTTCGTCGACATAGTGAAGGCGGCCCGAGGGAACGGGAAGGGTCTTCGACTCGAAGGGGAAGAGGTCACGCCAGGCCGGAGTCGCCACGCTCAGAAGGTCCTCCTTGAATCCGCGGCTTTAGAACGTCGAGGCTCTTGGTGAAGCTAAACCCCAACCGTCTGCGGACCTACCAGGTCACGCTCATCATGGTGACGTTCAGTCCCGATCCGATTCCCATCAGCGCGACGTGATCGCCTTCCTTCACCCGGCCCGACTCGGTGGCGAGGGCCAGGGTCAGCGGAACCGCGGCGGGGCCGACGTTGCCGTGAGTGGGGTAGGAGAGAACGCACTTGGCGAAGTTGATGCCGAGCGCCTCCACCAGCGCCTGCATGTGAGAGGCGCCGACCTGATGGCAGATGTAGTGGCCGATGCCCTGTTCGGACCAGCGGTTCAACTGATTCGCGGCGACTCCCCAGGTCTTCTGGGCGAGGACCACGCCCGCCTTCAGCAGGCGGGTGGAATCGGTGACCATCCGCTCGGCCGTGCCCATGCACAGCCGCGAATTCGCGGTGTCGGCGAGGGAGACGCAGCCGTTGACCCGATGGGTGGTCTGCGACAGGGAGCCCTTGGTGAGAACCATGGCCACCGCGGCCGAGCCGAGGGTCAGGGTCGCGAAGGCTTCCCAGAAATCGCGGAGAGTGGTGTTCGGATCCTGCAAGCGGGTGATCGTGGCTTCGACCACGTCGCCAGCACTCTCGCCGTCGACGAGAAGGGCGTAGTCGGCGCCGCCGGACTCGATCATGCGACCCGCGACTTCGATCCCGTTCAGGAAACCGAGGCAGGCGTTGGCGAGATCGAAATTGCGGCACTCCTGGGTGAGCCCGAGGTCGCCATGGACCAGGCTCGCCATCGAGGGCTCGAGGTAGTCCTTCGAGACGGAGGTGCTGATGAGAATGCCGACTTGCCCAGGGGTGATTCCGGCGCGCTGAATGGCGCGCCTGGCCACGTCGGTCGCGGCCTCATGCATGGGGTGGCCGCTCTGCCAGAACCGGCGCTCGATGATACCGGTGAGCTGCAGCATGGCGTCGACCGGAATCTTGAACCTCCGGAGCACCGGATCGAGGCGGCGCACCAGTTGCTCGGTGGAGACCGCCACGGGCGGAAGCTCGTAAGCGATCGACTCGATCGCGAGGTCGTTGAACTTCACAATTACCCGTAATTTACCGGGCGGGACAGGGTTGCGTCAAACCTCGGGCTTGCCGCCCTTTTCGGCGGGCGGCTCGGTTGCGGGGGGCGGCCCCTCGCGATTCAGGCGGCCCGCCTGCTCGAGGGATCGGCGCAACAGGAATGCCACCTGAGCATTGATGGAACGCAGGTCGTCATCGGCCCACCGCTTGAGGGCGAGGAAGGTGCGCTCGTCAAGGCGCAGCAGGAAGGGTTTTCGCTCGGCCATCCAGAAAACGCGTCAGTAGATCGAGCCCGCGTTCACCACCGGCTGAGCCTCGCGATCGGCGCACAGCACTACGAGGAGGTTGCTCACCATCGCGGCCTTGCGCTCTTCGTCGAGCTTCACCCGGTCGGACTTTTGCAGCAGGTCGAGGGCCTGCTCCACCATCCCCACCGCACCCTCGACGATCTTCTGGCGCGCGGCGATGATGGCGCCCGCCTGCTGGCGGCGCAACATGGCGGAGGCGATTTCAGGCGCGTAAGCGAGGTGCGAAATGCGCGCCTCGATCACCCGGACGCCGGCCTTTTCCAGGCGCGCCTGGATCTCGGCCTTCAGCCGTCCGGCCACCTCGTCGGTGCTGCCGCGAAGGGAGACCTCGCCCTCGATGTGGGCGTCGTAGGGATAGTGGCTCGCGAGATTGCGGATCGCCGCTTCGGTCTGCACGGTCATGTAGTGCTCGTAGTTGTCGACCTCGAAACAGGCCTCGGCGGTGTCCACCACCTTCCAGACCACCACCGCCGCGATCTCGATC
>CAZYEA010000198.1:3005-9114 GCA_964646485.1 uncultured Acidobacteriota bacterium | reverse complement strand
TCCGTGAGTTCCTCGAACGCTGCGACGACTTCGACGGCGAGCCCGTCTTCTACGAGGTCAGCAAGGATCGCCTGCACCTCTACGCGGACTTCGGCTTCGCCTTCGCGAAGCTGGGCGAGGAAGCGCGCGTGTCCCTCGCCACCTTCTCGCTCCTGGGCAGCGCCAACAAGGAGTATCGGACCGCCCTGCGGCGGCTGGAAAAGGAAGGCGGGACGTTCCGGGTCGTCTCCAGGGAAGACGTGCCGGCCATTCTCGACGCGCTCGAGGAAGTCTCGAACCAGTGGATGAAGGCCAAGGCGACCGCGGAGAAGGGCTTCTCGCTGGGCTTCTTCGATCGCGAGTACGTAAGCCGTTTTCCCGCCGCGGTCATCGAGGTGGAGGGACGCATCGAAGCCTTCTGCACGCTGTGGCCGGGAGCAGGAAACGTGGAGCTGTCGGTCGACCTCATGCGCTTCCGCGACACCGCGCCCAAGAACGTGATGGAGGCGCTCTTCCTTCATGTGATGCTGTGGGGCCAGGCGAACGGATACAAGTGGTTCAGCCTGGGCATGGCTCCGCTCTCCGGCCTCGACACTTCGCCCGTGGCCTCGCTCTGGACCAAGGCGGGCGCCTTCGTCTACCGGCAGGGCGAGTCCTTCTACAACTTCCAGGGACTGCGCGCATACAAAGAGAAGTTCCAGCCCTCCTGGGAGCCGCGCTACCTCACGTATCCCGGCGGCCTCGCGCTTCCGAGGATCGTGGCCGATGTCGCCGCCCTCATCGCCGGCGGGTACCGGAGGATCTTCCGAAAATGAAGCGCGTTCTCGCCGCCCTGGTGCTCGCCCTCGCGGCCGCATCCCGTGCCCCCGCCCAGCAGGAGTCCTTCCGGTTCGGCGCGTTCGGCAACGTGACGCTCTACCGGCCGGTCGCGATGCCGCCGACCTCGGTCGTGCTCTTCGTTTCCGGCGATGGGGGCTGGAACCTCGGGGTCATCGACATGGCCCGCCGGCTTCAAGAGCTCGGAGCCGCGGTCGCGGGCATCGACATGCGCACGCTGCAGAGGAATCTCGAGGCCGCCTCGCGAAAGTGCGTCTATCCCGCCGGCGACTTCGAGGAGCTTTCGCGCGCGGTGCAGTTGCGCCTGAAGCTCCCGCGCTACGTTCGCCCCCTGCTCGTGGGCTACTCCTCGGGCGCCACTCTGGTCTACGGCGTGATCGCGCAGGCGCCGCCCGAGACGTTCGCGGGCGCCATGAGCCTCGGCTTCTGCCCTGACCTCGAAGTGGCGAAGCCACTGTGCTCGGAGCGGCGCCTCACCCTCACTCCGAAAAAGCCGGGACCGGGGTTCAACCTCGGCGCGGCGAGAGACCTCGCGGTTCCGTGGATTGTGCTGCAGGGCGAGATCGACCAGGTGTGCGATCCCGCGGGAACGAAAGCCTTCGTGAGCCAGATCGCGAAAGCCACGCTCTTCTCGCTGCCTCGCGTCGGTCACGGCTTCTCCGTCCCGAAGAACTGGGACGCTCAGTTCGTGGCCGGCTACAACACCCTGTCGAAGAGCCCGCTCCCCCGTGAGGCCGCGAGCGCCCCCGATATCGCTCTCGACGAGGTGGCGGCGGCGCCCGGCGCCGCGGGCGACACTCTCGCGGTCCTGCTCACCGGCGACGGGGGGTGGGCGGAGATCGACAAGGGCATCGCGGGCGCCCTTGCCGCGCGCGGCGTTCCCGTCCTGGGCTGGAGCAGCCTCGAGTACTACTGGAGTCCGCGGACTCCCGAGGGGGCCGCGCGCGATCTCGAAGGCATCCTCCGCCATCAGCTCGCGGCGAAGCAGAAGAGCCGGATCCTCCTCGTGGGTTTCTCCTTCGGCGCCGACGTCCTCCCCTTTCTCGCCGCCCATCTTCCGGAGGACCTGCGATCGAAGGTGGCCGGAATCGCCCTGGTCTCCCTCTCGCCTCTTGCCCAGTTCGAATTCCATGTCACGGGCTGGCTCGGTGGTCATGGCGATCCGAACTTCCCCACCGCGCCCGAAGTGGCCAAACTCAAGGGGCTGAGTGTCCTGTGCCTGCAGGGCGAGGACGACGGGGATTCCGCCTGCCGGGCCCTGCCAAAAGACATTGCTCGCACCGTGGTTCTCCGAGGCGGCCATCACCTCGGCGGCGACTACGCGAACGTGGGCGCCCTCATCATGGAGTCCGTGGACGCGGGGAAACCCTGAGCTTCGCCTTCACCCGCTCGATGCGGACGCTCTCGATCACATCGCCTTCGAGGATGCGATCGACCACCTCCATGCCTTCGGCCACGCGAGCGAAGACCGTATAGGTGTGATCGAGGCGCCAGTTGTCGATGAGGTTCACGAAGACCTGCCCGTCGCCCGTGTCGTGGCCGCGCGTGGAGATGCCGAGAGTGCCGCGCTCGTTGCTGGTGAAACCCAGCTCGTCGCGCATGAACTCAGGGGTGAGAGCGTCGTACTCGTTGGCGCCCGGGCTGCCGCCCTGCAGGACGAAGTTCGGAACCACGCGGTGGAAGGTCAGGCCGCGGTAAGCCCCGCTCTCCGCGAGGGACGCGAAGGTGGCGACCGTGGCCGGCGCTTCCTCGGGCAGGAGGGCGAGGGTGAAACGCCCGAGCCCCCTCATGGTGACGATCGCCCGGGCGCCCTCGAGGGAGCGAAGTGCCGTCTCGGTCGGAAAGGGCGGGGGTACGTAGCGGGTGCTCCGCGCCTCGGTGGCCTTGCCGGTGAGTTCGGTCAGGGTCTTCGAGACCAGGGCGGCGACCACGGGGTCGCGATCGGAGAGAAGGGGAACGAGCGCTTCGACGGACGCGGGATCTCCCGCCTCGCGCAGCAGTTCGATGAGGCGCACTCGCGGGTCGCGCACGGTGGCCCGGCCACTCCGTGAGATTCTCAGAACCGCGGCAGCGATCGCGCGAGCCTGGGCTTTGAGCTGCGGCGCTCCTTTGAGTTTTGCCGCGGCCGCCACCAGGAGGCCGGCGTGATCGCGGGCCAGGGCGGAGATCGCGTGATCGACGGTGGAAAGCGCCGCTTCGGCCACACTGGGGTTCGCATCAGCGCTCAGGATGTCGAGGGTCGCTTCATCGTTGAGGACCTTCGCGGCGAGCGCTGCATAGGCCCGGACCTGAAACCGGCGGTCGTCGCGAAAAGCGGGGAGTTTGGCGCGGGCAAGCGGAGGCGCCGTCTTCGCGAGGGAGACGAGAGCGTGCGCGCGCACCCGCCACGAGGCGCCCTGGTCGACGAGCCTCGCCAGGGCCGCGGCATCGCACCTGAGCGCGCCCAGGGCATCGACGCCTTGAAGTACGACATGCCCGCTTGCATCCGCGGTCGCGGCCCGTGCGCGTTCACAGGTGGGGGCCACGCGAAGCGCCTCGAAACGCACGATGGGCGAAGGGTCGTCCACGAAACGCTTCGAGCCGGCGACGGCCAGCCGGCGCACCTGCGGGTCGGCGTCCTTGAGCGCGAGGTCGAAGGTCGCGGCATCCTGATCGCCCGCGGCATTGAGCGCCAACAAGGAGAACTGCCGGAGGCGCGAGTCCGTGTTCTCGCGGAAAGCGTCGCGCAGAGCGGCAAGGGTGGTGGGCTGCGGCCGTAACGTCTTCCCGTTCAGCCGGACCAGGCTCTCGAGACCTCGTGCGGCACCGGTGCGACCCTGCAGGCTTTCATCCTTCAAGCCGGCCACGAGCACGGCCTCGCTGCCCGGGACGGGCGGCTTCGCTCGCCCAACGGCCTCGTAGATGACCGCCCGCACCGCACCCGTCTTCTCGGCACTCAGCAGCGCCACGAAGTCGAACCCCGCTCCCATCTGGGCGAGGGCAGCCACCGCCTCTCGGCGTAGTCCGACATCAGCTGAGGCGGCAAAAGGGGCAACCGTGTCCCGAAGCGAAGGACGTTCGAGGCGGCCGATCGCCCGCACGGAAAGCCGCTGGACTCTGAGGTCGTTGCTTAAAAGCCCGCCTGCGAGGATCGAGATGTCCTCCGGCCGCTGGTACTCCGCCTCCAGAATGGCGTGCTCGGTCGGTCCCTGGACCTGGAGCAGGAGGAAGGGAAGGAGAAGCACGCCTACTTCGATACGGTCGGAGGGTCCGGCTTGAAGCCCCAGGCGTCGAGCATCACCTGGAAGAGGCGCGTGTTCGGGAAGTAGCCCGTCACCCGCTCGGCGCCCGGGCCGATGGCGAGGGCCGCCACCTCTTCGCCCGAATGGCTGTTGTCGACCACCAGGGACTTGAGTCGCACGGTCGGGCCCTTGGGCAAGGACGTCCTCCACTCCTCATAGCCCGCGAGGACGTCGCCATCCGAGGCTTCCCCAACCACGCGCAGGGCGAATGAATGATCGGCGGTGAAGAGGAGGAGCGTGTCCTTCAAGTCGACGCGTTGCTGAATCTCGCCGACGAGCTTGTCGAAAGCCACCAGGTGGTCGAGCCCGCGTTTCGGCTCGTTGGTGTGGGCGTCCCACTCGACCATCAGGAAGTAGCCCTTCTCGGACTTCTGGAGGGTCTCGAGCGCGCGCAGGGCGGCCTGACGAACGTCGATGGCATTGGCCACCACGATGGGGCGGCGTTCGGAGGCGGGCGCCGCCTCGAGGGAGGCGTAGACCGGGCGATTGGACCTCGTTGAGAGCGCCTCGAAGCTGCTGCCCGCGGCCTTCAATTGAGTCTCGAGGTCCGAGCGGCCCGCGCCGATGAGCACATCGACACCGTCGCCGTACCGCGGAGCGAAAGCCTGACTGAAGATCAAGGCGCCCTGGTCCCGATCGTTCGCGTGCGCGTAACAGGCGGCGGGGGTGGCGTCGTCGATGGGCATGTCGGTGACGACCCCCGTCCTCAGGCCGCGCTCTTCCGCGTATTCCAGAATGGTCTTGAGCGCCGGTCCGTCCTTCTTCCCTCTCACCGCCTCGGGTCCCTGGCTGATCACGCCGTTTCGGGTCTTCTGGCCGGTCATGATCGCGGTCATGCCGTTGGCGGAGTCGGTGACGAAGCCGCCCACCGGCGTGGTGTCGCTCAGTCCCAGGTGCGGCCAGCCCTGAACATGAAGCTTGAGGGGCGCGCCGTAGGCGTGCAGGCTCGCGGCGCTCAGGGACGGGATTCCGCCCGCGTCGGCGAGGAAGAGGATCACATTCCGGGCGCGCTTCGGGCCGGCATCGGCGGTCCCGGGGGGCACGAAGAGGGCGAGGATCGAGGCGGCGACGATCTTGCGGAGATTCATGGCGGGAGAGTCTAGTCCCCTGCTCGCGGGCTGCGTTCCTGACCCTCGTTCCTGCGGCAGTGCCCGCCGCGCCGGGAGTAGAGTCGTCGCTCGACCAAAGGATTGAATGTCATGAATCTTCCGCGCCGCGTCCTTCTCACCCTGATCACGATCGCGGCCGCGACCCCGGCCCTCGCCCAGCCCGGCAGTCTTTCCGCGGCCGACCGGCAGCAGCGGATCGACACCGAGAGGGAGCTTCAGGAGATCGCGGTGGTCGACCGCAAGGTCCTGATCCCGATGCGTGACGGCGTGCGCCTCGCGACCGACATCTACCGGCCGAAGAACGCCGCGGGCCCGGTGCCGATCGTCTTCTCGCGCACCCCCTACAACTTCAATTTCTGGGACGTGAAGAACGGCGTGCCTGCCGACATGAAGACGCCGCTCGCCGCGGTGAAGCGCGGCTATGCCTACGTGGTCCAGAACGAGCGCGGGCACTTCTTCTCGGAAGGCAACTACGACATCCTCGGCCCGCCCGTCACCGACGGATACGACACGCTCGAGTGGATGAAGAGCCAGCCCTGGTCGAACGGCAAGGTCGGCACCACCGGGTGCTCGTCGACCGCGGAGTGGCAGATGGCGGTGGCGGCTCAGGGCCATCCCGCCCTCGGAGCGATGAACGTTCAGGGGTTCGGCGCCGGGGTGGGCCGCGTTGGTCCTTACTATGAGCAGGGGAACTGGTATCGGGGCGGCGCCGTGCAGATGCTCTTCATCACCTGGCTCTACGGCGAACAGAACCAGGTCCGTCCCATGTTCCCGCCGAGCACCTCGCGTGAGGACCTCATTCGCGCCTCGAAGTCGTTCGACCTCGCCCAGCAGCTGCCTCCGGTCGACTGGGACAAGGCCCTGCGCACTCTCCCCACGAAGGACATCCTGAAGGCGGTGGAC
>CAZYEA010000198.1:0-2995 GCA_964646485.1 uncultured Acidobacteriota bacterium | reverse complement strand
CCATGAACGTGGCGACCGGCGGGCGGATGATCCAGCGCGCGCCCAACGACCCCGCCTGGTACAAGGGCGGTCTGTGGCACGACAACATGAAGCTCGACGTGCCGGGCCTGTGGTTCATGTCGTGGTACGACGTCTCCGTCGGACCCAATCTCGCCCTCTACAACCACGTCCGCAAGAACGCTCCCGGCGACCTCGCGAACCAGCAGTGGGCGGTGATCGCTCCGGTCACGCACTGCGCCTACACCCGCGCCACCGCGGACATGGTCGTGGGCGAGCGGCCCATGGGCGACCCCAGGCTCGACTACAACGAGATCGTGTACGGCTTCTTCGACAAGTTCCTCAAAGGCGCCAAGGACTCTCCCATCGACAGGCAGCCGAAGGTCACGTACTTCACTATGGGCCTCAACCGCTGGCAGACCTCCGACACCTGGCCGCCCCAGGGTGCTTCGCCCATGACCTTCTATCTCTCGAGCGGCGGCAGGGCCAACACCCTCAACGGCGACGGCGCCCTCGTGACCAGCGCCCCCGCGGTCGACAAGCCCGACTCGTTCGTCTACGACCCCGCGAATCCGGTGCCTTCCTACGGCGGCAATGTCTGCTGCACGGGCAACGCGGTTCAGGCGGGCTCCTTCGATCAGAGGAAGATGGAAGCGCGGGCCGACATCCTGGTCTTCACCTCCGAGCCGTTCCAGAAGGACCTCGAGCTCTCGGGCCCGATCACTCCGACCCTCTTCATCTCGTCCGACGCGAAGGACACGGACGTCACGGTGAAGGTGATCGACGTGGATGAAACCGGGGCGGCCTGGAACCTCGACGAGTCGATCCAGCGCATGCGCTATCGCGACGACTACGACAAGCCTCTGGCGTGGATGGAGAAGGACAAGGTCTACAAGGTGACCCTGCAGCCTCTCAACACCAGCAACCTCTTCAAGGCCGGCCACCGGCTGCGCATCGAAGTTTCGAGCAGCAACTTCCCCCGTTTCGACCGCAACCTCAACACCGGCGGCAACAACTACGACGAGGAGAAGGGCGTGGTCGCGCACACCTCGCTGCACCACTCGGCTCAGTACCCGTCGAGCGTCCAGATCACGGTGATCGAAAAGAGCCCCGCCGGCCGCTGAAGACCGTCCCAAAACGCGAGGGCGTGAACCGCGCACTTGCGCTCCTCCCACGAAGAGGAGGAGGATTACGAGGGCGAAAGACAGGCAGGTCGGTTATGAGTCTCTTCGACGAGCACATCGGGGTGTGGTGCGGCACGCACGTCGTCATCGACAGCCAGGGGCGGGAGATCGACCGGTTCGAGGCCACCGTCACCTGCAGGCGTGAGGGCCTTCACTGGTTCCAGACCACCACCCGCGCCTGGCCGGATGGGCGGGCCACGGAGAGCGAGTTCTTCGGCACCTTCGACGAAAAGGGCGTTCTGCACTACGAGCATCCCCACGTGGTCGGTCAGGGCCTCGATGTGGGCGACCACACCATCGTCTCGATCTGGAAGGACCCCGAGCAAAAGGACGTCTCCTACTCCTCGCTCATCACCCTTTTGAACCGCGACCGCAGGGTGCGCACGATCCAGAAGATCGAGCATGGCAAACTCGCCGCCCGCATCCTGGTGAAGGAATCCCGAGTGCACTAAAGTCCCCGCTTCATGGTCGGAAGCGAACAACTGAAGACGGGCACACGCATCGGGCCTTACGAGGTCATGTCCCCCATCGGCGCGGGCGGCATGGGCGAGGTCTATCGCGCGAAAGACACGAAGCTCGGACGCGACGTCGCGATCAAGGTTCTCCCGAAAGCCTTCGCCCAGGATCACGAGCGCGTGGCCCGGCTCCGCCGCGAGGCCCAGCTCCTCGCCGCCTTCAATCATCCGAATATCGCGGCCATCCACGGGTTCGAGGAGGCCGACGAGGGGGTCGCCCTCGCCCTCGAACTCATCGAGGGCGAAGACCTTCAGGAGCGATTGCGGCGGGGGCCCATTCCCAAGGACGAAGCCCGCGAGATCGCGAGGCAGATCGCGGAGGGCCTCGAAGCCGCGCACGAGAAGGGCATCGTCCACCGCGACCTCAAGCCCGCGAACATCAAGGTGACCGCGGGCGCCAAGGTCAAGATCCTCGACTTCGGCCTGGCTCGCGCCTATTCGGACGCCGACGCGGCCGGGGCCGAGCCTGACTGGCACTCTCCGCCGACCCAGTCCGTATTGAGCGAAATGGGACTCATGGTGGGCACCCCTGCCTATATGCCCCCCGAGGCGATCGCGGGCAAGCCCACGGACAGGCGGGCGGACATCTGGGCCTTCGGCGTGGTGCTCTTCGAAATGCTGACGGGCGCGCGCCTTTACAAAGCCCAGGATGCGAGGGCCGCCTTCTCGGCCATCCTCACGAGCGAACCCGACTGGGGGACGCTCCCGCCACAGACGCCCGCGAACGTGCGCCGCGTCCTGCGTCGATGTCTCGAGAAGGATCCGGCCAGGCGGTGTCGCGACATCGCCGACGCACGGCTGGAACTCGAGGACGCCGGCGGCGACAGGATGGACGGGGGGTCGGCCGGAGCTCCGCGCCCGGGTCGCCTCCAATCCCTGGCCTGGCCGGTGAACGCGATTCTCGTGCTGCTCCTGCTCGGTGGCGCCCTATGGAGGCGCGGACCCAGCAACTCCGAAACGAAACTCCTGACTCGCGCCTCCATCAATCTGCCCGAAGGTCAGAGATTGGCGTCGGGTGAGACCGCCTTTCCCCTGGCCCTGTCTCGGGACGGCGCGCGGCTCGCCTACGTCGCCGAGGAGGAAGGCCGCACCCTTCTCCATCTCCGCGAGCTCGGCAGCCTCGAGGCGAAAGCGATCTCGGGGACGGAGGGAGCGATGCATCCTTTCTTCTCGCCCGATGGCCAGTGGATCGGCTTCTTCACCAACGGTGCGCTCATGAAGGTGGCGGTCTCCGGCGGCGCGCCGCTGCGCATATGCAACCTTGCCGCCTTGAGCCGCGGCGCGAGCTGGGGGACCGAC
>CAZYEA010000197.1:0-9130 GCA_964646485.1 uncultured Acidobacteriota bacterium | reverse complement strand
GGGCCGAATCGAAGATGCCGCCCGGGCCCAAGCGCCAGGACAGCGTCGCCACATCGTCTCGTGATCCGCCGACCCGGCCGGCGAGGTCGGCCCGGCTGCCACCGAGCCCTCCCAGGAACAGCTGCCCTCCGAAGGTCGGAAAGAGCGGCCCGGTCGAGGCCGCCTTCTGCGTGAACTCGGCCGCCTCGAGGGCGGCGCGCAACTCGCGGAGTTCAGGCCGGGCCGATGCCGCCTCCTGAATGAGCGCATCGAGGTCGTTCACGTTCTCGACGAGGGCGAGGGGAACGAGTTCGCGATCCTCGGCCACGAGAGCGGTCTTCGGGTCCACCCGCAGGCTTTCGGCGAGGCGCACCGCGGCGAGGCGTCTCTGCTCATCGGCCTGCCCTCGAGTCAGTTCATTGCGCAGCCGCTGCACGCGGGCTCTCAGGAGATCGCCCCTCAGAGCGAGACCCGCTTCCACCGCTCGCTGGAGCTGCGTTTCGTACTCGCGAGCGACGCGCACGGACTCATCCGCGGCGGCCACGAGACCCTGGGCGGCCAGGAGGTCGAAATAGCCCTGGGCGGCGCGGCCTTGCGCCTCCTGGCGTTCGGTCGACACGCCCTCCGCGGCCGCCCGGGTCGTCTGTTTCGCGGCCTTGGCACGGTACCAGACGTCCCCAAGCTCCACCTGCAGGTTGAGGGCCGCGCCGACTGTGTATGAACTCTTGTCTGCGGTCACCACGTTGCCCACGACGTCCTGGATGAGGCCGCCGTGGCCTCGCAGGGTGACGCCCGCGGACAGCCAGGGGAGGAATTGCGCGGTGGTGAGGGACGAGGCCGCGCGCGCCGCGTCGAGGCGCGAGCGGGCGATCTCCACCTCCACACTCGAGGCTCCCGCGAGCTGCAGCGCCGTCGCGAGGTCGAGGGTGCGGCTCCGGGTTTCCTGCGCGAAGCTCGCGCTCCCGGCGAGCAGGGCGAGGACGAGGACGGACGCCGGTCTCACTTGGGGCCCTTGTTCACGCTGACGCGCTGGCCATCGCTCACCCGGGACGCCGCGGAAATCACGGCCTGGTCGAGGGCGAGGCCGTCGAGGATCTCGACGAAGGCGCCATCGCGAAAGCCGGTCTTCACCGCCACCCGCTTCGAGCCGCCGTCCACCACCAGGAAGGCCGAATCACCCGTCTTGTCGGTGACCACGGCGGCTTCGGGCAGGAGGAGCGCGTCGTCGTGGCGGTCGATCACGATCTTCGCCTTCGCGTACATCCCCGGCCGAAGCTCCCGTTGCGGGTTCGCAATCTCCGCTTCCGCCATCATGGTCTTCGAGACCTCGTCGAGGGCGTAGGCGAAGCGCCCGATCGCGCCCTTGAAGGATCGGCCGGGCAGCTCATCCAAGGAGATCTCGAGAGCCAGGCCCACCCTCACCCGCGGGACTTCGGGCTCGGGCACGGGAATGTCGACCCGGACCGAGCGAATGTCCATGATGGTGACGAGGGCGGCGTTCGAGGCGACGCTTCCCGAGGTGGCCGCGGCGATGAAGGCACCCGGATCCACGAAGCGTTTCGTGACGATGCCCGCCATCGGGGCCTTGACCGTGGTGTACCCGAGAAGAGTCTCCGTGCGCTCGAGGATCGCCGCGGCCACGTCGCGCTTCGCCTTCGCGTCATCCACGGCCTGGGGCATGACCAGATCGGGAGCCTTGCTCTGCGCGTCGCTCACCCGCTTGTAGGCGATCTCGGCCGCCCTGAGCTCGGCGCGCTGCCGGGTGAGGTCGGCGAGGAGTTCCGGCGACTCGATCTCCGCGACCACCTCGCCCTCCTTCACGAAGTCGCCGCGATCGAAGCGGATCGTTTTCAGGTAGCCCGCGGTCTTCGCGTACAGCGTGGCCTGGCCGTGGGCGCGCAAGGTCGCGGGAAGCGTGATCGAGCGACCGATGGAGCCGCGAGTCACGGAGGCGAGGCTCACCGCTACCGGGGAGGGCGCGGGTGCGGCCGGGGCCGAGTTCAAGGAAGCGGCGGGCGGGCTCCCGCAAGCGGCGAGGGCGAGGCAGAAGGCGGGGATCACAAGCACCGCCCGCGAACCGCGGTGATTATTCGAGGGCACGCGAACCTCCTTCGGGAACGGCCGACGCCTGGTCGGGATCGAGTGACGCGGAGCGGGGACGACGCCCGGACATCAGCAGGGCGAAGGCCGCGGGTAGAACCACCAGGGTGGCGAAGGTGGCGGCCGCGAGACCGCCGATCACCGCACGGGCCAGAGGCGCCGTCTGCTCGGCGCCCTCACCCATTCCAATCGCCATCGGAATCATGCCCGCGATCATGGCGACGCTGGTCATCAGGATGGGACGCAGGCGCTCGCCCGCCGCCCGCATTCCGGCTTGAAGGGGGGCTTCCCCCGCCTGCCGCGCACGTTCGGCGAAGGTCACGAGGAGGATGGCGTTCGCGGTGGCGACGCCCACCGCCATGATCGCGCCCATGAACGACTGGATGTTCACGGTGGTGCCGGTCAGGAGCAGGGCCACGAGGACGCCGCAAAGGACGGCCGGTACGGTGGAGACCACGACCAGCGAGAGGCGAACGGACTGGTAGTAGGCGGCGAGGAGGAGGAAGATCACGACCACGGTCAGTCCCAGACCCGAACGCAGGTCGGAGATCATGCGCGTCATCGCCTCGATCTGGCCGCGGAGAGTCACCGTGACCCTGGGTGGGACCACGCCGCTCTCCGACAGGATCGCGGAGATCCTGGAAGCGACGCCCCCGAGATCCTCACCGCTGACGTTGGCAGATAGAGTGAGGGTTCGCTGCATGTTGTACCGCTGATACTCACCCATGGCCGTGCCGTCCTGCACCGTGGCGAGGCTGCGCAGAAGCACGGGATGTCCGTCCTTCGAGGTGAGGGGCAGATTGCGGATGTCGTCGCTCGACGCCATCTGCGCGTCCGGCACCTGCACCTGGATCTGGTAGGCGACGCCGCTGTTGGGATCGGCCCAGTAGACCGGGGTGATGAACCGGCTCGAGGAGGTCGCGGCGGTGAGCGAGCGAGACGCCTCGGCCATGCGGACTCCGAGCAGGCCGGCGCGTTCGCGGTCCACCTCGACTTGAACCACCGGGTAGTCGAGAGACTGCGTGAACTGCACGTCGCGAAGGGAGGGGATCGAGGCGAGACGCGCGGCGAGCTTCTCCCCCACCTCACGCGTCTGGGCCAGGGTGGCGCCGCTCACCGCCACTTCGACGGGCGTGGTTCCGCCAAAGCTCATCACCCGACTCACGATGTCGCTCGGTTCGAACGACACGCGCACGCCGGGCAGGCGCGAGGCGAAGGTGCGGCGCAGCCGTTCCTTCAGATCCTCCAGCACCACCACCCCGGGCCGCAGCTGGACCTGCATGACGCTCTCTTCGGGTCCGGCGGTCCACAGGTGGATGGTGTTGATGGGATAGCTCGGCGGCTGCACCCCGATGAACCCGAGGGTGTTGAGGACGTTGTCCTTCCCCACCTCTTCGGCGATGGCGGCGAGAGCGTCGAGGGTGATCGTCTCCGTCCGCTCGATCCGGGTTCCCGCGGGGGCACGCAGACGAAGCTGGAACTGGCCGAGGTCGACGCGCGGAAAGATGTCGGTGCCAAGACGCGGAGCAAGGGGCAGGATCACGAGGGCCGTGACCCCCAGGTATCCGAGCAGGACCAGGGCGGGCCATCGCGTGAAGGCCTTGAGCCGCCTCGAAAAGCCGCCCCGTACGCGCTCGAAGAACGAGGGATCGCGATCCGCATGAGGCGCGGATCGGAGCAGCCACGCGCACAGCACGGGCACCAGGGTGTTCGAGA
Source organism: uncultured Acidobacteriota bacterium (assembly GCA_964646485.1). Taxonomy (GTDB): domain Bacteria; phylum Acidobacteriota; class Vicinamibacteria; order Fen-336; family JAGNNV01; genus JAGNNV01. Next base: position 5,335 of record CAZYEA010000197.1, on the reverse strand, counting down.
GCAGGTATGAGGCCAGCATCGAGAACCCCACCGCGAGGGAAATGGGCACGAACAACGCCCGACCCGCGCCCTGCATGAAGAAGGACGGAATGAAGACGGCGAGGATCGCGAGGAGGGCAAGCAGCCGGGGCCCGATCGTCTCCTCGGTTCCGAGGAGCGCCGCCCGCGCCGCCGTCTCTCCGCGGTGAAGGTGGGTGTGGATGTTCTCGATGGCCACCGTGGCCTCATCGACGAGCACGCCCACCGCGAGGGCGAGCCCGCCCAGGGTCATGATGTTGATGGAGAGGCCCGCCGCCCACAGACCGATGGTCGCGGCCAGCAGCGAGAGGGGAATGGTGATGACCACGACCAGCGCGCTCCTGATGTCGAGCAGGAACAGGAGCACCATCAGGCCGGTCAGCAGCGCGCCGAGGCCGGCCCCCAGGGCCAGGCCGCTGATGGCGCGGGTCACGTAGGGCGACTGATCGAACTCGTAGCTCACCTTCACGTCATCGGGCAGCACGCTCTGGAACTTCGCCATGTTCGCTTTCACGAGCGCCACCACGCTCAAGGTGGAGGCGTCCGCCCGCTTGGTCACGGGAATGTAGACGGTGCGCCTTCCGTTGACGAGCGCGTACCCCGTGGCGATGTCCGAGGCATCGGCGACGGTGGCGACGTCGCGAAGGAACACCGTGGGCGTGCCCGCGCGGATGGGGACGCGCAGCAGCTCGTCGGGCCTCTTCACCACCGAGTTCAGAGGAACGCTCGGGATGAGGCTCCCGATGCGGATGTTGCCGGAGGGAGAGATGGTGTTGGCCGCGGCCACCGCCGCCACCACTTCGTCCGGCGACATGGCGAGGGCCCGAAGTCGTTCGGGATCGACCCGCACCACGATGCTGCGCTGGCTCGCCCCGAAGGGCGGCGGGGCGGAGACTCCGGGCAGGGTCGCGAACAGCGGTCGCACGCGATTGAGGGCCATGTCCTGCATCTCGCCCACGGTGCGCCGCTCGCTGGTGAAGACGAGATCGCCCACGGGCACGCTGCCCGAATCGAAGCGCATGATGAAGGGCGGCACGGTTCCCGGGGGCATGAAGGCGCGCGCGCGGTTCGCGTAGTTGATGGTCTCGGCGAGAGCGGAGGCCATGTCGGTGCCGGGATGGAACTGAAGCTTGATCAGAGCGGCGCCCTGGATCGACTTCGACTCGACGTGCTCGATGCCGGTGATGTAGAGGAAGTGGTACTCGTAGTAGTAGGTGAGATACCCCTCCATCTGCGCGGGGTCCATCCCGCCATACGGCTGGGCCACGTAGATCACGGGGATGCCAAGATTGGGCAGGATGTCGCGCGGCATCCGGTCGAGGGCCAGGAAGCCCGCGAGGACGAGGGCGCTGATCAGGACGAGGACGGTGACCGGACGGCGCAATGCGGCGCGGGGCAGACTCGTCGATGCGCCCGGCGCCCCCGAGACCGCTGTACTCATGGAAGGCTCATCGTAGCAGCCGCCAGGCGGGCTTGGACCGCACCTAGCGCGTGGCGCTTACCGGGCCTTCGGTCGTGACTTCGCGGCCGTTCGATGGGTCTTTGAACGTGAGTCGCAGCAGGTAGTCGCCTCCTTCGGTTCCGGGGTCCATGGTCACGTTCAGCAGATAGCGGTCGAAACCATCCGTGTCGGCGAACACCCGGAGGTCCGACACCCTGACGGGCAGAGGCCCTGCAGTCGGATGCACGAGCGCGCCTCGCACCTCGTAAGGGGACGGCGTGGAGCCCCCGCGCGAGACCAGGACACAGACTTCGTGCGGGATGCCTGCCCTCAACGCCGCCGACATGTCGGGCAGGAAGCGCACGCCGGCCACCCGAAAGGGAATCGGCAAGGCCTCACGGTCTTTTGCCTGGAAGGGAATGACGACCTTGCCGGAAGCCGCACTGGTCAGGATCGGCGGCGAGAGAGCAGCGTCGTCCGGGCGCGAACGGGAAGCCGGGACGGCACGGCTCAAGGAGCCACTCTCGCCTCCCTTGCCTACCCGAACGAAGAAACGAAGGTCGGACCGCGGTGGAGTCTTCGGAAATCCAAGCACAATGTGCAGGCCGGATTCGCGCAACGCCTCGCCGTGTTTCGTGCTGTCGACCTCGGCCGAAATAGAAACTGAGTCGACCACGCGACCCTCGCTCATCAAGTAGCCATAGATCTCGACCGGGGTGGTTGCTTCTGATGTGCGTGCGAACTCGGCCGCCTGGATCTGAAGAACGGCGTGGAGGCTCGGATCGCCCGGCCCGCGACGGAGCAGCGTCGTGGCCAGCCCGAGCCTCACCGCGCCCCCGCTCAATCCTTTCGCAATGGCCTCCGAGGCTTCTCGTTCCGGGGTGGCTCTCGAGGGCGCGCCCTTCAGGGAATACTCCTTGCGGTGCGAAACGGTGAGCCCGCTCCGCTTGACCCGCACCGTCAATCGGCGCGGTCCCCCACCATCGTCGGCGCCTCCGGAAGTCTCGAAGCCGAGCATGTAGAACCGGCGGCTGATGCGATCGACCTCGTTGAGCGCGATGCCGTAGTCGTTGGTGGGGTAGATGAACCGGCCCCCGGTATCGAGGGCCAGGGAGACGAGTGCCGCGCGCCCAGCGCCCTGGTTCAATGCCCGCGCAGCTTGTGGAGGTCGGTTGATATCCGGGCCCTGTGACTCACCCACGTCGCCCGCGGCTCGGATCCCGTCCAGGCTGATGGTGTTGATCACCACGTCGGCGGCGCCCGCGTCCCGGAAGATGCGCCGCATCCTGTCCGCGTTCACGGTTGCTTCGCTCACGTCGCTTCCGGGCAAGGCCATCCACGAGCCTTCGGGGAATCCCCCGGAGAGTAGAACGATCTGTTTCCGCCCGCGGAGGACGGCTAGCTCTTTGATGAGCCGGGACAAGTCAGTGAGAAACGCCCCGGTTCGATTCGCCTCTGCATCGGCGGCGGCGCGCGCCTCCAATGAGTCCAGAAACGCGAGTTCGGCGTCGGCGCGATTCCCCTCGGAGCCCGACGTCTTCGGAAACGCCTGGCCGGAAGCGCTGGACCCGAGAACCGAGAACGAGGCCCCGGAAATCCCGCGCCCGCTGACGCCGAGAGGGTCGGGGCCGGCGGCGCTACGCCGCTTCTCCCGCTCGATCGCCTGCGCGGCGTACTCATGATCGGTGGTGAAGCTCACGAGAGTTGAGAACCCCGGCTCACCCGAGTCCACGACCGAAACCAGATCGGTCGGCGCCAGAGAACGGCGGACGAAAGCCGCCGCCGCCGGTCGTCCCTGCCGGAGGCCACGGGTACTTGAGAACAGGCTGTCGATGAGGATCACGAACTGCCTGGGTGTGGCCGCTTGAAAAGCGAGCGGCGCCGCTTCGCTCGCTGCTCGCAGGCCTGATGTGGCGGGCGGTTCGGCCTGGTCGACATCGACCGCCTGAAACGCCGCGACCGGCACCGTCTTGCCGTTCTCCGTGATCTCGAAGTCCTCGGCCATGAGCCCAGAGACGGCGACGCCGCGCTTGTCCGTCACGAAAACCGGCACCGCCACCAGGGTCACGTCGGATCGGAACACGAGAGGCGGGCGATCCGGTGGCTGGTTTTGGCCAGCCGCCGTGCCGACGCCAAGGGCGAGGACGCTCATCAACACTGCGGGCCCGGTCTTGCGCATCCTCGGTCTCCTCGCCGAACTTCCGACTACGCTACGCCGGCGCGACGAGGGCGGTGAACCCCCGTGCGGAGATGGCTCAGCGCGGACGGCGCCGCTTGAATCGCGTCCGACTGTAAACCTCGTACGCTCCCGTGCTCGCGATCTCGAAGGTCTCGATGAACTCGTCGGCGGAGAGGACCTCATAGCTCTCCCGGGCTTTCCATCCCCTGGGCACGTTCTCCAGAGCTTCGCTCTCAAACACCAGGCCCTTTGCGTCGGGGCCCGAGGCCATCATGGCGAATTGATTGACGAAGCCTTCCTGATGGAACTGACGGAGCACCAGGATTCGCCGCGCGCGGTCATAGCTGAAGAAGGACTCATGGTGATGAACCTCGCCCTTCTCGTTCTTCGGCTGAGGCGGGTAGGTGGAGACATTCTGCTCATTGAGGAATTTGTCGTTGAGCACGAGGCGGTAGCTGCGCTTCACCGTCCCCTTGCCGGGTTCACCGTCGGACTCTCCGTCCCACTCACCTACCATGAAGCGAATGGGCGCGAACGGGTCGGGCGCCGGACTCGGCTGAGGAGCCTGGATCGCGGAGAGGATTGCGAGCAGGAGGGTCACAGCCGGCACCGGCCGATGATAGCCGCCTCGGCTACTGCTGGCGCTCGAACGTCCTCACGAGGTCGTTCTGCGGCCCCTGCTGACGGGAATGGCACTCGATGCAGGCGCCTCCCCGATTCGTTATCGAATAGACGACGCGTCCATCGGAACGGAACTCCGCCCATTGCCAACCGGCGCCCGAAGTCTCTCCGTCGGTCCGTCGCATCACCGCGTAAAGGTCCTGGGACGGAATCTCCTTGACGAGCACGGAACCGTTTCGGAAACGACCGCCCGAAAGGCGGCCGTTGTCGAGGGACTGGAAGGCCGGCGTGTTGAGGCGAACCCGCGCCATCGGATGGGCGCCCGCGCCATCGAGGCGGCCGCTCGAGATCTCCGTGGTGTTGGGAAACAGGCGGTAGCTCTGAAACGGCTCGTCACGGGTGATGAGCCTGAAGAGCGCCGCATCGTCAGCGATCTCGCCGGAAGGCGTCGGAGAGGGCGGGGGTGTCGGGGTGGGCACCGGCGTCGGAACCGGGGTGGGCTGAGCCGTTGCCTGGGGAGGTGGCGCCTGTCCGGTGGGCGTCGAGGGCGAGTCGGCCCCTCCGCTGCAACCTTCGAGCATCAGGAGCGCGGCGGAGGCGGAGAGGGCAAGGACGTGCTTCATGAGAAGTTCGATGCGCAGAGCGGCGGCGTGGTTTCCGGGGCCCGACAAGCGATCTCGTAAACTTCCGCTGACGACGTCGCCGCCCGGTTCTGATCCGCCGTTGCCAGGCCCTCCAGCAGACCGTCCGGCCGCCCCCGCCCTCAACCTGCCGAGGAAGATCGGCCGATACGAGGTCCAGAGCGAACTGGGCGCACACGCTCGTGGCCCTGAGGTTCGCGATCAGCGAAAGCGACACAGGCGGGTCAGAACGGCGTAGAGCCGGATGAGCAGGGCGCGGGCCTCGGCGGTCTCGATGCCCGTGGATTCGAGGTCGATCAGATCGAGGATGGCCAGGCACTCGAACGCCGAGCCGCGGGCGATCGCGTAATGGCGGGCCTGCTCGCGGGGCGTCGAACGCCCCGCGCCTTCGGCGATGTTCAGCGCAACGCTGATCGAGGCCCGGTCGAGCTGATC
>CAZYEA010000196.1:0-9173 GCA_964646485.1 uncultured Acidobacteriota bacterium | reverse complement strand
GGCGACCTCCCGCGCCGCCGCGCCCGCGCCCACCGCCCCCCGCTTCGCGCACGTGGCGGTACGCCTCCTCGAGATAGCCAGGGGGCGGAACGATCTGGCCGCCCACGCTGGGCAGGGACTCGGCGATGAACGCGGCGGGGCGGCGTCCGGACTTTCGCAGACGGTTCACCAGGTCGAGGACGGCGCGACCGTACTTCAAGCCCGCCTCGGGATCCTCGCGACGGAACGGGCCGCGATAGTCGTCGGGCATCGGCGCCACGTGGACGAGGTGGCCGCGCCCGCCTCCGCCCGGGCCGTCGAACTTGTACGGGCTCACCTCGATGAGCGAGGCGGTGTGGCCGTGGTAGGCGTGCTCGAGCACGATCACGTCCTGCCGTTCGGTGTGCGTCCTCGCCATCCGCAGGGCGAGGTCGTTCGCCTCGCTCCCCGAGTTCACGAAGTAGCAGACGCGCAGGGGCTCGGGCATGAGCGCGGTGAGGCGCTCGGCATAGGCCACGATGGTGTCGTGGAGGTAGCGGGTGTTCGTGTTGAGCAGGCCGAGCTGGGCCGAAGCCGCGCGCACCACCCTTGGATGCGAGTGCCCGACCAGGGGCACGTTGTTGTACATGTCGAGGAACGCGCGGCCGGTTTCGTCGTACAGGTAGGCGCCAAAGCCGCGGACGAACTTCAGGGGCCGATCGTAGGACAGGCTGAGATTGCCCCCGAGCAGACGCCGCCGCTTCGCGAGGGTGGCCTCGAACGACTCCCCCGCCTCGCCGAAGCGCTCGGCGGGAATGCCGAGGATCGGATTGGGATCGGGCGAGAGCCCTTTCCACATTTCGCGCTGCGAGGCGCGGCACACCCCTGGAAAGTCACGGTCGAGGCCGAGCAGGTCCAGCACGATCTGGAAGTGGAGATGGGGCGCCCAGTCCCCGTTCTTGGGAGGCGCGCCCACCCGGGCGATCTCGAAGCCGTCGGCCACCCTCTGACCAACCCGCAGCTTGGTCAGAGTATCCATGCTGAGGTGCCCATACAGGGTGAAGAAGGGTTGGCCTGCGTCCGTCTCGTGCCTCAGCACCAGGAGCGGCCCATAGTCCTGGGCCGCGTCGTTGTTGACGAGGATGTGGACGACGCCGGCGAGGGGGGCATAGACCCTCGTCCCCGCCTCGACGAAGAGGTCGATGCCGAGGTGAACCGTGCGGCGCTCGTCGAGCGCGGTTTCGCCCTGGCCGAAAAGGGGCGAGACATAGAGGAGGCGCGCTTCATCGTAACGGCCCACGCCGATCTTCACTCCGGCCCGGCGCATCTCCCTGAAGAGGGTGTCGGTCAGGTTGGCGGTGGAGGTGGCGCCTGGATCGGCGCCCAGGAGAGGGCTTCCCACCCCGAGATCGAAGACCAGGCTCGGCTCCGTCCGCAGGTCCTGATCGAAGATCGGGGCCATCTGATCGGCATTGGCCGCGATCCAGGCCACCACCTCGTTCGCGGTCTCGGTGACGGGCAGCGCGCAGGCGTGACGGAACGTCGCGGTGGCGAGGGCGGGTGGAATCTTGAGCAGCGCCTCGAGCGCCTCCCAGGCCGGCGCCTCGCTCACGGTGACGTAAGGGTCGTCGGGGCGAAGCTCCTTGCGGATCGCGGAGTTCACGACACTCACCGCGAGCCGCGCCACGATCAGAGGGAAGAGCACCGCGATCTCCGGCGCGCTCAGGGGACGTTCCTGGTGGTAGCCCCGCACGACTTCGGCCGCGGAGGCGAGCTTGTCTTTCCGCCCGAGCATCGCGTACGCCGCCCCCACCACAACCTCCGCGACCGCGGGTCCGAGGTGCATGTCGCCGAAATCGACGACGCTCGCGACCTCGCGCGGCCCGTCGCCTTCCTGATGAACGAGGACGTTGTAGTCGTTCGCATCCCCGTGGATCACCGAGCGCGGGAGGCTCGGAAGAGCGGGCGCCACGCTCTCCTTGTAGAGGGCGAGCGCCCGTTCGACCAGGGCGCGCGATCCCGGCTCCTCGATCCGGGCCAGCGAGCCTTCGATCCAGCCCGCCTTCGAGAGATCCCACTTGAAGTCCCGCTCGCTCGCCGGATGGCTGAAGCCCGCAAGGCCGCGGTCGAGAGCGCCCAGAAACCGTCCGAGGCTTACGAGCATCTCGTCGGTGCGCGGGCGCGCCTCGGCGAGGGGCATGCCTTCGATGTAGGAGAGCATCCAGACGAGGCGGTTCACCCGCGACTTCTCTTCCACCCCGGGCATCGACAACGAGGTCACTGCCTCGCCGCTCCGCGCCTTCTGCACCCGAGGCAGCCTCAGCCCGGGTGCTACGGAAGCGAGATGCTCGAGAGCACGGCACTGGAGATCGATCAGGGACGCATCGCGGCCGGGATGCATGACCTTGAGCACGAAGCGGCCCTTGTCCTTCGCGCTGATCTCGAAGTTCGCGTCGTATTCGCCGGGCAGGGCGGTCGCGCGCACCTCGCTCTCGGAGCCCAGGCCATAGAGCACCCGGGCTAGGCGAACCGCCTCGGTCACCGGAACCGCCGGGGCGGGGACGCCGAGGGGGCCTTCGGAAATCACCCCTCTAGCCTAAACCGGCGGGCTATTATCGAACCCTGGAGACCTCCATGAAACTTCTTCCCGTTCGTTCGATGGCGCCGGCCGCGGCCCTGCTCATGGTGAGCCTGGCCGCGTCCGCATTGGCCCAGAAGGCCGTGGTGGTCGTCCGACACGCCGAGAAGGCCGACCAGTCGACGGATCCCGTGCTCTCCGCGGAGGGAACCGCGCGAGCCGAGGCCCTCGCGAAAGCGCTCGCTGCCCTCGACGTGAAGGCGGTCTATGTCACCCAGTACCAGCGAACCGCCCTCACCGCCGCGCCGTTGATGAAAGCCGCAGGCCTCAAGCCGATCCAGGTTCACTCGGATGCGACCGCCGAACTCGTGGAGCGCATGAAGAAGGAGCATCCGGCGGAGGTGGTGTTGACGGTCGGGCACTCGAACTCGGTCCCGAGAATTCTGAAGCTCCTCGGAGCCTCCGAGAACATCCAGCTCGGCGACAACGACTACGACAACCTCTTCATCGTGGTGCCCGCGGCCTCCGGCCCGCCGACCCTGCTGCGCCTCAAGTACTAGCCGGCCAGGGTTCCTCGATCAAACGAGGAACAGGGCGCCGAGACCGCCGATGACGAGCAGGGCGGCGAAGGGCAGCATGCGATTCCGAAGTTCCGGCGCGCCCACCGAGACCGCCATCCCGGTCTTGGTCACCGTGTTCGCGAGCACCGCGATAAGGATGGTGCGAGCGGCCACTCCGACCATGTCGGCGTTCGCATCGGCCAGATTCGCCATCGAGAGTGAGATTGCGTCGACGTCGGTGAGGCCCGCGACCGCTCCCGCGAGGTACAGGCCGGCGCTGCCCAGATAGACCTGAGCCGCCTTGGCCGCGATGGTCACGAGGCCGAAGAGGAGACCGAACTTCACCGCCTCGCCGAGCTCGAAGGGATTGCTGCCCGACTTCACCGTGGCCTTCTCCGCGGTGACCCGGCGCGAGAAGAGGAACGCGCACGACAGCAGGCTCAAGGTGCCGAGGATCCCCACCCCGACCGCGAGCCGCCGCGCCAGATCGGCGTTGATCACCGCCACCGCGATCAGGACCCGGAAGAACATGACCGTCCAGGCCATGAGGATGCCAAGGGCGAAGGAAGAAGCCATCTGCGGCTCGTGGCGCGAACGCTGGGAGAGGCCCAGGGTGACCGCGGTGCTGGAGACGAGGCCGCCCAGGATTCCGGTGAGGGGAATCCCGTGCTCCTGCCCGAGCACCTTCACGAGGACGTAGCTCGCGAAGTTGAGGCCGGAGATCAGGACCACCATCAGCCAGACCTTGTAGGGATTGAGGACGTTCATCGGCTCGGGGCCGTAGGTCTGATTCGGCAGCAAGGGCAGGACGATCACGGTGATGATCGAGAACTTCAAAACCGCCTCGATGTCCGCCGACTCGATGTGCTGCGCGGTCTCGATCGACCACGCCTTCATGGAGAGGAGCAGAAGGGCGCAGACCGCGAGCGCGGTCGCGAGGCCTTCCTCGCCGGAGGCGCAGAGCGCGCCGATCACGAAGGTCAGGAGGGCCGAAACCTCGGTGGTCGCCCCTACGTCGCCTTTCTGCGAGGTCAGGAGGAAGGAGGCGACGGTGAGACCGCCCACCGCGAGGAAGGCGATGGGCAGCGCCCAAGCCATCTGGAGGGTGAGTTGCAGATGCGCGGAGGCGGCTCCGAGCAGGGAGATGAGCGCGAAGGTGCGCGCGCCCGCGAACTGTTCCTCGTTGGGCTTCTGTTTGCGCTGACGTTCGAAGCCGAGGAGCAGGCCCAGACCGAGGGCGGTGCCGAAGCGAGCGGCGAGATCGAGGGGCGTCACGCGAAAATCATAGTCCCGTCATCGCCGGGCGAGGCCGCGGCCGGCCTATCGAAGCATGATGAGCAGCATGCGCGAGGCCTGGCGGGCCTCGACCGCGTGAGGCACGTTGCCGGGCATCAGGACCACGGAGCCGGGGACGGCGTCCACGGGCTTCCCGCCGATGGTGAGGACGATGTGGCCTTCGAGGACCATCGCGAGGGCGTCGAAGGGTGTGGTGTGCTCGGTCAGGGACTGGCCGATATCGAAAGCGAAGAGAGTGACGTTGCCGCCGTTCGTCTTCGCGAGCACCCGGCTCGCGATGCCGCCGGGAGTGGGCACGACGAGCGATTCGAGGGCGAGGGTTTCCGCCGCGGGGAGCGAGGATGCCTGGGTCATGCCGGGAGCATGACAGAGTCCTCGATCCCGCGTTCAATCCGATGAACTCGATCGCGATTCGGAGGCCATTTGACGGGTTCGGCGACGATACACTGCGGGCATGCGATTGCTTCTCCCCGGCCTCGCGGTGATCGCGGGCTCAGCACTTCTTTCCCCCGCCGCCGACCCGAATCCCGCGGATCTCCTGGCTCGAAACACTCACCCGCTTTCCTTCGACGGTGGAGAGGTCTCGGGTCCGGGCGCGGAGGTGATCAAGCGGGAAACCGCCAACAGTCAGTTCGTGCTTCTGGGCGAAGGTCATGACGACAAGCTGACCCCGATCTTCGCGGAGGCGCTGTACCGGACGCTGAAACGCTCCCACGGTTTCGATCGCCTGGCCCTCGAGCAGGATCCGGTCGCCATGGAACTCGCCTGCGCGCCCGAACGCCGCGGCAATCCGCGCGCGGTGGCGGACCTCGCGAAACGCTACCCCACCATGTTCGAGTTCGCTTCCGACCAGGACCTCACCTTCATCGCGAATGCCTGCGCGCTCGGGCGCGCGCCCAATCCGGTGTGGGGACTGGAGCAGGCCCTCGGATCCGAGCGGTATCTCGAAGAGCTCGAAGGCCTGGCTCCGAGCCCCGCGGTGAAAGCCCTGGTCTTAGAGACCCTCGCGGAGGTCCGCCGGGTCGAGAAGACGCGCACCGATTACGCGCACTTCCTGCACGACGATCCCGAGACCCAAGGGCGCCTCGAAGCACTTCGTCAGGCCTTCGCGGCGAAGCCCGGCAGCCGGGCGGAACTCCTGCTGCGCGGCCTCGTTCGTTCGGCGGAGATCTTCGGCTACGACCGTCGCGCCGGCGCCGGCGAACTGGTCGGGCTCTTCAACAACACCGAGCGCGAGGTCGAATTCAAGTTCCACTTCCGCCGCCAGTACGCGGAGGCCCTGAAGCAGGGCGGCGAGCCGAAGATCCTCTTCAAGTTCGGGAGCTGGCATATGTACCGCGGCCGCAGCCCGGGCACCGCCTTCACCATCGCCAATCACGCTCACGAGGTCGCGATCTTCAACGGCAAGGACGCCTACGGAATCATGGTCCTTCCCGGTCAGACTTCCTGGAGCGATCTCGAGGCCTGGCTCAAACCGCTCCTTCCCGCGGTCAAACCCACGGCGCCGACGCTCATCGACCTGCGGGCGCTGCGGGGCGCCCAACGTCTCTTCAGGCTTCAGGTCGAGGAGAAAGACCAGCCGCAGATCCGCGATCTCATGAACGCGTTCGACGCGCTCGTCATCCTGCCCGATGGCCCCCCCGCCACCTGGACGCTCACCGGATTCCCGAAACTCGGCGGCTGAGAGCGATGGGTCGCGGCTATCATCCGCGGCCATGCGCTCGCTGGCTCTCCTTCTCCTGGTCGGCTCGGCCGTCCAGGCCGCGGCCGGGGATCGCGCGTTCGTCTTCTCGGTGGTTCCCGAGCGCGGGAACCAGTCACGGGCCTTCGCCTTCACGGAATCGAATCTGGGCGATCCGGGCGCTTCCCGCCTGGTGGGCGACGGACTCGAGCAGCGCTTCGGTTTTCAGGCCCGGGTGGGAGGGCGGTGGACCATCCTCGCCTCAGCCCTCGTACCCGTTTCCGAGGAAACGCGCGGCGGGACGACCGGCCGCGCGGAGGCGCTCTTCGACGTGATCGCGCGCGGAGATTCGACGAGCGGCCTCACCCTCGCGGCGGGCGGCGGCGCGCAGCGCGAACCCGGAGGCGTCAACGTCCTCCTCGCCCGCGGCGTCTTCGATCTTGCCCGGCCGCGCTTCCGAGCCACCGCGAACATGGTGTTCGAGAAGCCGCTCGACGAGGCGCGCGACGCGGTCGACGCCCTGACCTCGATCGGCGTCGGCTTGCGGCTGAGCAATCGATTCGACGCCGGTATCGAGGTGCTCGCCGAGGATCTCGAGGGACTGTGGGAAGCCGAAGAGGCCGAAGGAGGGGCGCGGATGATGATCGGCCCCTCTCTCCACTATCGGAGCGCAGGCAAGCTCGAGGCGAATCTCGCGGGCGGCCCGATCTTCCTCCTGCGCGATACCCGGCGCGGCAGCGACGCGCTGCGCGCGCTCGGCAACGACTCGGGCGCGGACCGGGGCTTCGTGGTTCGAGCGTCGATCGCCTACCGCTTCTAGCGGCTACGGCATCCGCGAGTTCGAGCGCTCCAGCAGTCCCGCCATCTCGTCGATGTGGAGTGCTTCGGCACTGAGCGCCTTCGCCACCCGCGCGATCTCCGCATCCGCCTCGGTCCAGGCCTTCGCCTCGATGGCTTCGCGCACACCGGGCACGGTCTTCACTCCGTAGCCCGTGTACACGCCGGGCGCGTACAGCAGGTGCTTGTACCAGGAGCGGCGCAGGAGGCCCGTGGGATCCGTGAGCTTCCGTTCGCTGTCGATGAGCGCTCGATTCAGCACGGCTTGGGTTTCCGCGGGAACGCCCGCGAACCACGCCTTCCCCATCGCCGCCTCATAACGCTCCGCGCTCTTCGTGAGGGCGGTGAGAGCGTTCTCGAAGGGCGCGAAGTTCAGATAGGGCGGAACCTCCATGCGCTGTGGGGCGACGGTCGGACGCCGCGGATCGTTCGCGGCCTTGAAGACGCCTTCTTCGATCTGCCGGTTGCGCTCGACGATCTCGCTGCGCTGCTCATCGGCCAGGGCGCGCAGTTCCTTGAGGTACATCTTCGTGGTGTCGGCGAGACCGGTGAATTCGAAGGGCAGCAGCTCGGCGTTGGCGAGGCGGAGGACGGCGGTGCTCACGGTCTGAGCGAGGGCCTTGCCGTAGACGAAGTCGGTGTCCGAGAAGTGGGTGTACCAGTAGAAGTCGTCGTAGATCGAGTGGTAGATCCCCCCGTCGTCCTCGCCGAAAAAGAGAAGATCGAGAGCGGGCACACCGAGGTGATCGAGGAACGCGGTGAAGTCGGTGCCCGAGCCGAGGGCGTCGATGCGGAGGTCCCGGCGCTCACGCAGTTCGCTCCGTCCATCGGCCGAGGCGCGCGACAGGTCGGCGAGACGCCGGCGTTCTCGCACGCTGAGGCCGGTCTCCGGATCCTTGATGTCCCGGGCGACGTCATTGATGAAGCGTTCGAGAGTGTGCGAGCCGCCCATGCCGAGGAAGCCGCGGCCGTTGCCGTCGGTGTTGATGTAGGCGACGGCGTGCTCCTTCAGTTCCGCGCCGTGAGCCTCGGCCCACTCTGTCGAACCGAGCAGCATCGGCTCCTCGCCGTCCCAGGCGGCATACACGAGAGTCCGCTTCGGTTTGTAGCCCTGCTTCACGAGCTCGCCGATGGCTCGCGCCTCCTCGAGCAGCACCACCATCGCGGAAATCGGATCCTCGGCCCCGTTGACCCAGGCGTCGTGATGGTTGCCGCGCACCACCCACTGGTCCGGCGATTCCGAGCCCGCGATACGTGCGACCACGTCGTTGACGGGTTTCAGATCCCAGTTGAAGGCGAGCTTCAGATGCACCTTCGCGGGTCCGGGGCCGACGTGGTAGGTGATGGGCAGAGCGCCGCGCCAGTCGGCGGGAGCCACGGGCCCGCCGAGGGCGGCGAGGAGCGGCTGCGCGTCGCCGTAGGAGATCGGCAGCACCGGAATCTTCGTGATGCTCTTCGCATCCTTGCGGTCAAGGCGCGTCGCGTCGGCGGTGGCGCCGACCCCGGGAGTCAGAGGATCACCCGGATTCGCGGCCGCGAAGTCCATGACGCTCCCCCGCTGAACTCCCGTGGACGGGCGCATCGGCCCCTCGGGGAAGACCTTGTCGACGAAGTAGCCGTCGTCCCTAGGATCGGAATAGATGAGGCAGCCCACGGCACCGTGCTCGGCCGCGACCTTGGGCTTGATGCCGCGCCAGGAATTGCCGTAACGCGCGATCACGATCGCGCCCTTCACGGAGATGCCGAGACGCTCGAGCCGATCGTAATCCTCGGGCAGGCCGTAGTTCACGTAGACCAGGGGCGCCGTGACATCGCCATCGATCGAGTAGGAGGTGTAGGTCGGAAGCTGTTCGACCTTCTGACCCGACGTCGGGTCGATGGCAAGCGCGGGCTCGTCGAGCGAGGCGACGAAGCGCTTCGGCTCGACCATCTCGAGCACCCGCTCCTTCGGGGTCGGAAAGAGCACGTTGAAGGTCTCGATCCGGGCGTCCCAGCCGTACTCCTTGAAGCGGGCGAGGATCCACTCGGCGTTCTGCTTCCCGTAAGCGGAGCCCACGTGATGCGGTCGCGCGGAGAGAAGCCGCATCGACTCCTTGAGCCGCGCGGGATCCGGAATGGCACGGAGCTTTTCTTCCCACTCGCGCTGCTTCACCGAACTCTCGGGCTTGAAGCCGCGTAGCGCGGCGTCGTCACCGGTCGCCGAGACCGCCAGCACGAACAACGACAGTCCACTGATCCACAGACGATTCATCGAAGCCTCCAG
>CAZYEA010000195.1:0-9198 GCA_964646485.1 uncultured Acidobacteriota bacterium | reverse complement strand
AGGCAGATGATGGCCTTCTTGCCGATCTGATTGAGCGCGTCACCCAGGCCCACCGTGGTCGTGGTCTTACCTTCTCCCGCGGGAGTCGGGCTGATGGCGGTGACGAGGATCAGTTTCCCGTCGGGCCGATTCGCCAGGCTCTCCGAGTAGGCGAGCGAAACCTTGGCCTTGTAGTGGCCGTAGGGCTCGAGCTGATCCTCTGGAATTCCGAGCGTAGCCGCGACTGCGTTGATGCGCTTGAGCGTGGCTTTCTGCGCGATCTCGATATCTGATGCCATCAACCGATCCTTTCTGTGAGGCTCCGGGATGAAACTGAAGTGGCGGAACTATATCGGTTTGGAGGCCGGGACGGACCCCGCAAATTTGGTCTTTTTTCGGCGGGCCGCCCCGGAACGCCCAGGTTGCTAACATTTCGCGCAACCACCAAGGCGGGCCCTGACCTCTGGGGATCCCCTCAACCAGGAGACGGCAAGAACATGATGCGACACGGCAAAGCGGCGTTCCTCGCCACGTTTCTGTGCGCCGCAGCGACCGCCTCGCGGGCGGCGGACCTCACCGTGATCAGCGCGGGCGCGGTCGAGCCCGGGTTGAAGGCGGCGTCTTCGGCCTTCACCAAAGCCACCGGACACGCGGTCAAGGTCGAGTTCAACACTCCCGGCCAGATTCGGGAGCGCCTGGCCGGGGGCGAGACCTTCGACGTCCTCATCGCGCCGCCTCCGGTCATCGAAGAGATGAGGAAGTCGGGAAAGGCCGAAGCGGACGGGGTGACTCTGGGCCGCGTGGGTTCGGGGGTTGCGGTCCGGCCGGGAGTCCGAGCACCCGCGATCTCTTCGGGCGAGGACATAAAAAAGGCCGTGCTCGAGGCGGAGTCGGTGGTCTTCAACCGCGCCTCCACCGGCACCTATTTCGAGAGCCTGCTCAAGAAGATGGGCATCTGGGAGCAGGTCGAGCCGAAGGCCAGGCGCTTCGCGAGCGGCGCCGAGGTCATGGAACATACCCTCGCCGGCAAGGGCCGGGAGGTCGCCTTCGGCGCCATCACCGAAATTCTCCTGCTGAAGGACCGCGGCCTGGTCTTCGTCGGCCCCCTGCCTCCCGATGTGCAGAACTACACCTCCTACGTCGCCACCCCCATGACCGCGGGGACGCAGAAGGAAACCGCGCGGGCGCTCGTGTCCTTCCTGGGCGGGCCTTCGGGGAAGCCGCTGTTCGTGGCCGCGGGCATCGAATAGCCCACGCGGCCGACCGGTTAGACCGGCGGGTTAGAAGAGCCCCTTCGCCGCTTCGATGACCGCGCGCACCCAGGGTTCGGGATAAACGCCCATCACCACGGTGCCGACGGCGCACAGGAGGATGGCCGCGAACAGCGGCGGTGGAATCGCAACCGGCGTCTGCTTCTCCGGCGCCTCGACGTACATGCGGCTGCTGAGCACGAGGTAGTAGTAGAGAGCCACGATGGTCGCGACCGCGCCGAGCAGGGCGAGTCCGTACATGTGCTGGTCGACCACCGCCCGGAAGATGAAGAGTTTGGCCCAGAAGCCGGCCACGAAGGGGATGCCGCCGAGCGAGAGGAGGAAGACGAGCAGGCTCAGGGCCAGCACGGGCGAGCGTTGGGCGAGGCCGCGATAGGCGCTCATGGCGTCGGAACCCTCGGACGCGCCGACCGCCTGCACCACCAGGAAGGCCCCCATGTTCCCGAAGAGGTAGGCCACCAGGTAGAAGAGCACCATCGAGACTCCCGAGGCCGAGATCGCGGCAAGACCCATCAGCATGTAGCCGATGTGGGCGACGCCCGAATAGGCGAGCATGCGTTTGACGTTCGTCTGCGGGATGGCCATCAGGTTGCCGACCACGATGGTGATCCCGGCGAGTGCGGAAACGATCGGCACGAAGACGAGGGCGCTGCTGCCCGCCCCCTCGAGGTAGAGCCTGAAGATCACGATGAAGCCGGCGGCCTTGGGCGCCACCGAAAGCCAGGCCACGAAGGGCGTGGCCGCCGCCTCGTAGGTATCGGGCACCCACATATGGAACGGAACCGCGGCGATCTTGAAGCCGAGCCCGGCGAGGGCCAGAACCAGTCCGAGCCTGACCAAGGCATTTCCCGCGGCCATGGCCGGAGCGATCGCGGCCATGTCGGTCGAGCCCGTGGCTCCGAAGAGGAAGGAGAAGCCATAGAGCAGGACCGCCGAAGAGACTGATCCAACCAGGAAGAACTTGAGCGCGCCTTCCGCCGCCGTGTCTTCCTTCTTCTGAAACCCGGTCAGGAAATAGAGAGGAATCGACATCAGCTCGAAGGCCACGAAGAGCAGGGCCAGATCGCGGGCGGACGCGAGCACGAGCATGCCGAGGAGCGAGGAGAGGAGGGCGAAGTGGTACTCCGCGCCGCGGGCGGCGAAACGTGCGCCTTGAAGTCCCAGAGTGGCAAGCACGCTGACCGCGGCCGAGGCCAGGAACAGGCGCTTGGCGAAGAGGGCCAGGGGGTCGACCACGAAGCTGCCGCCGAAGAGCGAGGCGCCCGGAGTCGCCGCGAAGGAGAGGCCCACGAGGACGAGCAGCCCGATCAGGGCCACCACACCGGCGCGCCGGTCGGGAACCGCCGGGCGGAAGATGCCGAGGAGCAGCACCACGAGCATCAGGGCGCCGAGGCCGATCTCGAGGAGCATGGGCCCGAGGACGCTCATCTGGCGACTCCCATGTGGTCGAGGATGGCCACGGTGGCGGTGTCGATGGGACCGACCATCAGGCTCGGGAAGACGCCGAAGAGGACGAGGATGGTGACCAGGAAGACGAGGGCCACCCACTCGGTGCCCTGCGCGTCAGGCAGGTTCTGGAAGTGGGGATCCTCGCTCTTCGCCCCGAAGAAGATCTGCTTGGCCACGCGGAGAACGTAGATCGCGGTGAGGAACGCTCCCGTGACTCCGGGGAACAACCACCACGAATGCGCCGACTGCCAGGATCCGAGGAAGGCCAGGAACTCGGCCACGAAGCCCGCGGTGCCGGGGAGGCCGAGCGAGGAGAAGCCGCCCACCACGAACGCGGTGGCGATGCCCGGCATCATGGTGGCGAACCCCCCCATCTTGAAGATCTCGCGCGAATGCGCCTTTTCGTACACCAGGCCCACCAGCGCGAAGAAGAGGCCGGTCATGATCCCGTGGGCCACCATCTGAAACACCGAGCCGTTGATGCCGGCCTCGGTGAGGGTGGCCATGCCGAGCATCACGATGCCCATGTGCGATACCGAGGAGTACGCGACCACGTACTTGAGGTCCTTCTGCGACATGGCGCTGAACGCGCCATAGACGATGTTGATGCACGCGATGCTGCCCACGAGCCAGGCCCACTGAGTGACCCCGAGCGGGGTCAGGCCGAAGCCGAGGCGCAGAACGCCGTAGGCGCCGAGCTTCATAAGGACGCCCGCGTGCAGCATCGACACCGCGGTGGGCGCCGAAGCGTGGCCGTCGGGCGACCAGGTGTGGAGCGGGAAGATACCGGCGAGGACGCCGAACCCCACATAGAAGAAGAGGAACACCCAGGACTGGAGCGCGGGATCGAACTTCACCTCCTGCAGGTCGAGGAGCGAGAAGGTGGTCGAACCCGCCGCGGTGTAGAGCGCGAGAATGCCCACGAGGATGAAGGCGGAGCCCAGAAGCAGGTACAGAGTGAGCTTCATGGCCGCGTATTCCTTGGTCCCCACCCCGGTGCGCTTGAAGGCCCAGCCGAAGGCGCCCTGGGGCAGCACTTCCCCGCTCGATCCCCAGATGGCGATGAGGAGGTACATGGGCAGGACGGCGATCTCGTAGAAGAGAAACAGCACGAAGAGATCGAGGGACACGAAGACGCCGAAGACACCGGTAACGAGGAGGAGCAGCAGCGCGTAGAACTCCTGGCCGCGCGTCTTTACCGTCCACGACGCGAACGAACCCGCGAAGAGGATGATGGCGGTCAGGAGCACGAGAACGAGACCCCAGCCGTCCACCGCGAGCTGGTAGTGGATGCCGAGCGAGGGTACGAGCGGAAACCATTCGAAGAACTGATAGCCCGCCTTCGCGTGGTCGTAGGCGAAGTAGAGCCAGGTGGAACCGACGAGAGTGATACTGCTGCCGATGACGCCGGTGAGGCGAACCAGCAGAGGCTTGTGGCGCGCGAACGCCATGATGATGAGGGCGCTGATGAAGGGCGTCCAGGTGATGAGGGAGAGGATCGGGAATTCCATCAGAAGCCCCCTCCCATCCACAGCATCAGGACCGCGAGACCAGCGGCGAGCGCGAAGATGTAGTCGCCCACCCGTCCGGTCTGGATTCGCCGAAGCGCGTCGCCGCCATCGAGCGTCCAGGCGCTGATCACGTTCAGGACGCCGTCCACGATGTAGCGATCCGTCCACCCGATGATGCGCGCGAGGCCGAGGAGAACGCCGCGGTAGATGCCCTCGAAAATGTCGTCGATCCAGAACTTCGCGAGCGCGGCCTTGCGGAGGGGGCCGAAGGCGGAGGCGAGGGAATCGGCGCTGATGGTCTGACGCTGATAGGTGAGCCAGGCCATGAGGATGCCGGAGAGGGCCACCGTGACCGCGGCCGGGGTCAGCCAAGAGGGTGCGGTGAACTCGGCCTCGGCGTGGTGGAGCGTGAAGTAGCCGCCGATGGCGAGGGAGGCGAGAGCCAGGACCCAGAGAGGGCCGGACATCGCCAGGCCGGGATCGCCGGAGGCGTGAGCGTCTGCGTGGGCGTGAGGGTCAGCGTGCGCGTGAGCCGCCCCCTTGGCGGGGCCGAAGAACACCACGAACACCACCCGGAACATGTAAAAGGCGGTCAGGAACGCCGCGGTCAGGAGCATCAGGAACGGCCCCAGGAACCCTCCGGCAAGGGTGGCGCCGAGCACTTCCTCCTTGGAGGCGAAACCGGCGAAGAGCGGGACGCCGGCGAGCGAGAGGGTGCCGATGATGAACACGATCGCCACCTGCGGCATCTTCTTGAAGAGCCCGCCCATGTCCTTCATCTCGTTGCTGTGGACGGCATGGATCACTGCACCCGCCCCAAGGAAGAGCAGGGCCTTGAAGACGCCGTGGGTCAGCAGGTGCAGGAACCCGGCACTCGCGAACCCGGCGCCGATCGCGGTCATCATGTAGCCGAGTTGCGAGACCGTGGAGTAGGCGAGGACGCGCTTGATGTCGGTCTGCACGCACGCGATAACCGCGGCCATCAGGGCGGTGATCGCGCCGATCCAGGCCACGAGGGCGAGGACTTCGGGCGTTTCATGGAAGAGGAACTCCGTGCGGACGAGCAGGTAAACGCCCGCGGTGACCATGGTCGCCGCGTGGATCAGAGCCGAGACCGGGGTCGGACCTTCCATGGCATCAGGCAGCCACACGTGGAGCGGGAACTGCGCGGACTTTCCCATGGCGCCGAGGTAGAGGCAGAAGGTGATGAGGGCGAGACCTTCGGGAGCGAGAGTGTGGCTCTCGATGCTGTGACGGAGCTGAACCAGATCCCAGGTGCCGGCGAGGCGATAGAGGAGAACGATGCCGATGAGCAGGCCCACGTCGCCGGCTTTCGTGGTCCAGAAGGCCTTGAGGGCCGCGCGCGCGGCCTCGGGCTTGCGGTACCAGAAGCCGATCAACAGGTACGAGCACACTCCCACCAGTTCCCAGCAGATGAAGAGCTGCAGGAGGTTCGGGGCGATCACGACACACAACAACGATAAGACTAATAGCGACTGATACGCGTAATAGCGGCCCAGAGCCGCCGGCGGCTCGGAGTGGAGATACTCGAGCGAGTAGATCTGCACGAGCGAGGCGACCAGGGTCACCAGGATCAGCATCAGGGTCGACTGGTGGTCGATGAGAACGCCCATGGTGGCGAGCGGACCTTTCTCCGCGGGCAGCCAGTCCCACACCGCGCGAATGGGCGCCGCCCCCTCCCCGGACAACTGCCAGTTGCGGAGCGCGGACACGAGCGAAGTGAGCACCGCGGCGATCGAAACCAGCGCGGCCGGACGGCCGGCCCGGCGTAACGGCGGCACCGCGGCGATGAGGAGGAAAGACACCACCGGTGCCAGAAGGGCCAGGAGAATCAGGGAGACGGGATCGTTCATCAGCCCTTGAGCCAGTCGATCTGGTCGGCGATCGCGGTGCGGCGCATCCGGAAGAGCAGGATGACCAAAGAGAGCCCGATCGCCACTTCCGCGACGGTGATGCAGATGGCGAAGAGCGAGAACACCATCCCCGCCTCGGTTCCGTGGAATCGGCTGAAGGCGACCAGGTTGATGTTGACCGCGTTCAACATCAGCTCGACGCCGAGCAGGATCCCGACGGTGTTCCTCCGCGTCACCACGCCGAAGAGGCCGATCGAGAAGAGGATCGCGGAAAGAGTCAGATAGGCGGAGAGAGGCATCGCTTCCCTATTCCTCCGGCCTCGCGAAATAGCTCGCGGCGATGAGGCCCACGAGCAGGAGCACGCCCAGAAGCTCGAAAGGCAGGAGGAACTTCGTGAGCACGGAGATGCCGATCGCGTGAGTGAGATCGGCGCCGAGGTCCGGGCGCGCCTTGTCCAGACCCGCGCCGCTGATGACGCGGGCCACCATGGCAAAGATGGCCACGGCCACCACCGCGCCGCCGAGCAGCCGCTTGCTGGTGTGGGCGATCGTCTCGCCCACCAGCCGCTCGGTGACCACGATCGCGAAAACCACCACGGTGATGACGCCGCCCGCGTAGAGCAGCACCTGCACCGCGGCCAGGAACTCCGCATCGAGCAGGAGGAAGACACCCGCGGTGCTGACCAGGCCGAGGGCGAGCCACAACACGGAGTGGAACAGGTTCTTCGTCAGCACCACGCCGAGAGCGGAGCCAATGAGGGTAATGGCGAGGATCCAGAAGGCGAGGACTTCAAGCGTCATGCTTCGCCCCCCGCGGGTTTGTCTTCAGGCTTCGCGGCTTCAGCGGGCTTGGGCGCTTCCGCCGCGGGTTTCTTCGGCGGCGGCGGGTTCTGCATGTCGCGCAGCTTCGTCCCCACCCCCCAGGAGACCTGATGCTTGAGGCCGAGCACGTGCAGCCGATCTTTGTCGAGCAGCAGTTCGCGCCGGTCGGTGGTGGCGAGGTCGAACGACTTGGTCATCACGATCGCATCGGTGGGACAGACCTGCACGCACAATTCGCAGAACTCGCAGGCGTACATCTCGAGCGAGAAGCTCTTCGCGAAGTTGCGGCCCTGGCCCTTCAGCATCTCGACCTTGATTACCGCGGGCGGGCAGATGAACTCACACAGGCGGCAGCCGATGCAGTTCTCAGCGCCGGTCTCCGGATCGTAGGTGAGAGCGAGCAGGCCTCGATACCGGTCCGGGTACGTCCTCGGCTTCTCCGGGTAGTGCACGGTCACGGGCTTGCGGAAGAGATTCATCGCGGTGATGCGCATGGCGCGAATCACCGCGCCGCCAAGAGCCATGGCCTCGGCGAAGAAACCGCGGGAGACCGCTTTAGACACCCGGCCCCCTCATCACCACCACGGCCGCGGTCAGGATCACCAGGCCCAGGGTCAGCGGCAGCATCAGCTTCCACGAGACGGCGAGGATCTGATCCACCTTGATGCGCAGGAAACTCCACCTCACCCAGGTGAAGAGCAGGAACATCAGCATGGCTTTGATGAAGAGCCACAAGGGCCCAAGCCAGATCGGTCCGGGACCGGCCCACCCACCCAGGAACAGGACCGCGCCCAGGAACGACGTGCCGAGCACGTGGGCGTATTCGCTCAGCTGGATGAGCCCGAACTTCATGCCCGAGTACTCGACCCGGAAGCCGGCGACAAGCTCGGACTCCGCTTCGAGAATGTCGAAGGGTGTGCGGTTCTCCGCGGCCACGCCCGCGATCATGAAGGCGAGGAAACCGAGCTGGCCGAGGACGGGATAGAAGATGAACCAGAAGCCGCCGGACTGCGCGTTGGTGATGTCGGAGAGTTTGAGCGACCCCGCGAGCATGACGGGCACGAGCGCGGCCATGAGCAGGGGAAGGTCGTAGGAAATGATCTGATTCACCGCGCGCATGACCGAGATGAGCGCGTACTTGTTGTTCGAGCCCCAGCCCGCCATGAACAGGCCCACGATCTCCATGGACGAGACCGCGAGGAAGAACAGGACGCCGATGTTGAGGTCGGCCACGGCTACACCCGGGGCGAAGGGGATGGGGGCGAAGATCAGAAGGCAGGGGACGAGGAAGACGATGGGGGCGAGGTTGAAGACGGTGCGATCGGCCGCGGCCGGAATCAGGTCTTCCTTGAGGAGCAGCTTGATGCCGTCGGCGATGGGCTGAAACAGACCATGCGGGCCCACGCGATACGGACCCACGCGCGACTGCATGCGCGCCGCGAACTTGCGTTCGAGCAGCGTGGTGTAGGCGACGAGGCCCACCACGAAGCCGAGCACGACCGCGCCGGTGATGAGGCTCAGGACCACGGGCGGGAGGGAGGCGAGGGTCGAAAGCATCAGCGATCCACCTCGCCGAACACCGGATCGACCGACCCCATGATCGCCACCACGTCCGCCACGCTCACCCCGGGCAGGATGTAGGGCAGAACCGCGAGATTCGAGAAGGAGGCGCCGCGCCATTTCATGCGGTACGGCTTGTTGGTGCCGTCGGCCACGAGGTAGCAGCCCACTTCCCCACGCGGACCTTCGACCCGCGCGTAGGCCTCGCCTTTGGGAATCTTCACCTGGCCGAGCGACTTCACCCCCGGTCGCGAAGAGATCGGTCCTTCGGGCAGGGTGTCGAGAACCTGGCGGACGATGCGGATGGACTCACGGAATTCCACCATGCGCACGCGATAGCGCGCATGACAATCGCCGTCCCGCTCCACCGGCACCTTGAACTCGAAATCCTCGTAGGAGGAGTAGGGCTGGTTGCGGCGAAGGTCGAAGTTCACCCCGGAGGCGCGGAGGAGGGGCCCGCACACCCCCACATCCTGGGCGAGGGCGGAGGTAATGACCCCGACCCCGCGGGTGCGCGCCTCGAAGAAAGCGTTGTCGTGGAGCATGGCCTCGTACTCGGTGAGGCGCTGCTCGATGGTGTTCATGGTGGCGCGGCACTGATCCACCCAACCCGCGGGCACGTCGTAACGCACGCCTCCCACCTGGTGGAATCCGTAGAGAAGACGCGCGCCCACCAGCGACTCGAAGAGATCGAGCACCAGCTCGCGCTCACGGATGCAGTACAGGAAGATC
>CAZYEA010000194.1:1746-9209 GCA_964646485.1 uncultured Acidobacteriota bacterium | reverse complement strand
GGCCTTCCCCTGGCGCTGGAGCTGGCGTCCGCCCGGCTGCGCCTCATGCCCGCCAGAGTCGAGGAGGCGATCGAGCATCTCGTACGCCAGGAATGGGACGCCGCGGTGATTGACCCGCCGCGGTCGGGCTGCCCGGACGCGGTGATGAGGACCCTGGCCCGGAGGATCGCGCCGCCGAAGCTCGTGATCGTTTCCTGCAATCCCGAAGCGCTCATGGACGAGCTTCGGGTGGCCGTAGACGCCGGGTACCGCGCCACCCTTCTTCAGCCCGTGGACATGTTTCCGCACACCCCGCACATCGAGACGGTGGCGGTGCTGGAGCGCCGGCATCGCGCCCGCACGGTCTTGCGGACCGAGCGATCGACCGCTCACTTTGAAGAGCGGCGCCCGCGGCCGGGGCCGATGAAAGAGGCGGTGAAGAAGAAGCCGAAGGCGAGGCCAGCCAAGCCCTGGTCGCGCATGCCCAAGCGCGAACGCTGACCTCGGCGCGCCAGAGCACTTCAGGGGAGAAGTCGCGGCCTCTTCGGGAGAGGCGGGTCTCGTAGGAGAATCAGCCCATGGCCAACCGACCGCCCGACGTCACCCCTGAGATCGCCCAGGGCGATCTCACCGAAGAGCAGCTCCAGCACTTCCTTCAGCAGAAAGAGGTGGCGGTCGACACCGAGACCATGGGCCTGAACCCCCTGCGCGACCGACTGTGCGTGGTCCAGCTCTGCGATCGCAAACGCCGCGCCGTTCTCGTCCAGATTCCACCCACCCCCGGCCGCTTCGCCCCTCTGCCTCCCGCGGTGGGAGCGCCTCGCCTCAAGCGCCTGCTCGAAGATCAGGGGATCGTGAAGATCCTCCACTTCGCGCGCTTCGACGTGGCCGCCATAAGGCATCACCTCGGCATCGCCATGGCCCCCATCTTCTGCACCCGCACCGCGAGCAAGCTTGTCCGCACCTACACCGACCGCCATGGCCTGAAGGACGTGGCCCTGGAGCTCGTCGACGTCGAGATGGACAAGACCTCGCAGAGCACCGACTGGTCGCGCGCCGACCTTTCGCCCGCGCAGCTCAAATACGCGACCGCCGACGTCACCCTCCTTCACGCCATCATGGACAAGCTCGCCATGATGCTGGCCCGCGAGGGCCGGGCCGATCTCGCCGCCCGCGCCTTCGCCGCCATCCCCCTGATGTCCGAGCTCGATCTCATGGGCTACGAAAATCTCTTCGAGCACTGAGTGCCGGGCGTCGTGACCTCCTCCGCTTCAGCCCCCGCGGAGCCTCCCGTCTTCCGCGACGACGACGCGTCACCAGCGCCCCCCGCGCCGGGCGATCTGTGGTCGGACATCCGCCTGCGCTTCCTGAGCGAGCTCGCAAGACGGCTTCATGAGTACGGCACCACCACCACCCGTCTTGAAGCCTCGGTCGAATCCCTCTCCCACAAGCTCGGTCTTGACACCCAGATCTGGTCGAGCCCCACCGGGATCCTCCTGTCCTTCCGCGACCTGGGGCGTGAGGACGCCTCCGAACAACGGGTGTCCGAAGTCCTGCGCCTCTCGCCGGGCGAGACCAACCTGCGCCGCCTGGTGGACACCGATGAAGTGGCGGAGAAGGTCTTCCACGGGAGGATGAGCGTCGCCGACGGCTACGCGAGCCTGCGCGCCATCGTGCCCGAACCGGTGAAGGTCAAGACCACCATCGCCGGTTTCGCCTTCGCGGCCGCGAGTGTGGCCGCCATGCTGAAGTCCCGCCCCACCGATATCGTGGCCGCGGCCCTCATCGGCGGACTCACGGGCGTGCTCCTGGTCATCTCGAAACGCCATGAGCCTCTGCGGCCCGGCCTCGAGGCGCTCGCCGCGTTTCTGGCCACCCTGCTCGCCACCCTCGCGAGCGCCTATCTCCTGCCTCTGTCTCTGCAGTCCGTGACCCTGGCCGCGATCGTGGTGTTCCTGCCCGGTCTCACCCTCACCACCGCGGTGTCCGAGCTGTCGAGCCAGCACCTCGTTTCCGGAGTGGCCCGCCTTGCCGGCGCCCTCACCATCCTCCTCAAGCTCACCTTCGGCGCGGTGGCGGGGAGCCAGGTTCTGAAAGTCCTGCGCGTGCCCCTGCGCGCGGTGCGCCCCGAGGAAAGTTCGGTGTGGGTGGAAGTCGTCGCCTTGATCTCGGGGGCTCTTGCCTACTCTCTCCTCCTGCGCCCGCACAAGCGCCACCGCTGGCTGGTGATGGGCGCCGCGGTGCTCGGCTACACCGCGGCGCGCGCGGGGAGCGCTTCATTCGGGCCGCTTTTCGGGGTGTTCCTCGCCGGCCTCGTGGTGGGCGCCTCGTCCAATGTCTTCGCGAGGGTCAAGAACAAGCCGAGCGCGCTCGTGCGCACGCCCGGCATCCTGCTGCTCGTGCCCGGCTCCGTCGGGTTCCGCAGTCTCTTCTTCGTCTTCGACGGGCAGGTGATGCAGGGCATCAACACCGCCTCCGCCCTGGTGGTGCTCCTCACCACCCTGGTGGCCGGGCTGCTCTTCGGCGACCTGCTCGTGCCGCCCCGAAGAAATTTGTAACCAGATCGTACGACTATTCAACAATAGTTGTATAGTCCGTGCGTGGAGAAGCGCACCGCCACCTCGGTCTTCGAATCCCTCTCGTCGGGTGTGCGGCTGGATGTCTTCCGGCTGCTGGTCAGGAAGGGGGGCGAGGGCATGGTGGCGGGCGATATCGCGGCCGCGGTGAAGGTGCCGCCCACCAACCTCTCCTTCCACCTGAAGGCCCTCACCCAGGCACGTCTGCTGGAGGTCGAACCCGAGGGCCGGTTCCTGCGCTACCGCGCGAACCTCCCGCTGATGCTGGATCTCGTCGCCTACCTGACCGAGGAGTGCTGTTCCGGGGATCCCGCGCAGTGCGTCGATCTCCGCGCCGCCTCCAGGGTCCGGCCGGGGGTGCTGCCCCCGGTGGTGGCCGGCCGCGCCCGACCGAAAGCGCTGCCCATCTCTTTCCGCGTGGAGTCGTCCTCGCGGCCGGCCAGGCGAAGGACCCGATGAATCCGCGTCCCCTCTTTCAGGAAGGTGCCCGATGAAAGCCATCCAGGTATTCGATCCCGCCTTGTGCTGCAGCACCGGAGTGTGCGGCGTCGAGGTGGAGCAGTCGCTCGTCGACTTCTCCGCCGATGCGGACTGGGCGAGGGCGCAGGGAGCCACGGTGGAGCGCTTCAATCTCGCCCAACAGCCCCTGGCCTTTGCTCAGAATCCGGCGGTCAAGGCCTACCTCGAGCGCTCCGGCGCCGAAGCGCTACCCCTGATCCTCGTCGACGGCGAGGTGGCCCTCGCCGGCCGTTACCCGCGCCGCGCGGAACTGGCCCGGTGGGCCGGCCTCAGGGGCCTCGCTCTCGAGGTGAAGTCCGCGGAAAGCTGCTGCTCGGGCAGCAAGTGCTGCTGAGCGCCTCGGAGGTGTCCCATGAAATTCCTCGACGGTTCCCCGCGCTTTCTCTTCTTCACCGGTAAGGGCGGCGTCGGCAAGACCTCGATCGCCTGCGCCTCCGCCATCGAACTCGCCGGGTCCTTTCGGCGCGTGCTGCTGGTCAGCACCGACCCCGCCTCGAATGTCGCCCAGGTCTTCGGCATGGCCATCGGCAACGCCATCACCCCCATTCCCGAGGTTCCCGGGCTCTGCGCGCTCGAGATCGACCCGCAGGCGTCCGCCCAGGCCTACCGCGACCGCATCGTGGGTCCGGTGCGGAACGTCCTGCCCGCCGCGGTGGTGAAGGGGATCGAGGAGCAGCTCTCGGGTGCCTGCACCACCGAGATCGCGGCGTTCGACGAGTTCACGGCGCTGCTCACCGATTCGCCGCTCACCTCCGAGTACGATCACATCGTCTTCGACACCGCGCCCACCGGCCACACCATACGGTTGTTGCAGCTCCCCGGCGCTTGGACCGGTTTCCTCGACGAAGGCAAGGGCGACGCGTCGTGCCTCGGGCCGCTGGCCGGACTGCAGAAGCAGCGCGCGCAGTACCGGGCCGCGGTGGAGGCACTCGCCGACCCCGCCCGCACCCGCCTGATCCTGGTTTCCCGCGCGCAGCAGGCGACCTTGCGCGAGGTCGCGCGTACCCACGAGGAACTCGCGGGCATCGGCTTCGCTCCGCCCTACCTGGTGGTGAACGGGGTTCTCCCCCGGGCGGAGGCGGCCGTCGATTCCCTGGCCGGCGCGATCTTCCGGCGCGAGGAACAGGCCCTCGGCTCCCTCCCCGCATCGCTCGAGGCCCTACCCCGCGACGTCATCCCACTCAAACCCTTCAACCTCGTCGGCCTGCCCGCCCTCCGCCGTCTGTTCGAGGTGGAAGCGGATCACCCGGTGACTCGGGAAGAACGTACGGTTCCCCTCGACGCACCGAGCCTCAACCGTCTCATCGACGACATCGCCGCGGACGGCCATGGCCTGGTGATGTTGATGGGGAAGGGCGGCGTGGGCAAGACGACACTCGCCGCCGCGGTGGCCGTGGAACTCGCCCAGCGCGGCCTGCCCGTGCATCTCACCACCTCCGACCCGGCTGCTCATCTCGCGGAAACGCTTCGGGGCTCCTCCGAGAACCTGGTGGTGAGCCGCATCGACCCGCACACCGAGACCGAGCGGTACCGCGAGCACGTGCTCAAGACGCGCGGCGCGAATCTCGACGCCGCGGGCCGGGCCCTGCTCGAGGAGGACCTGCGCTCACCCTGCACCGAGGAGATCGCGGTCTTTCAGGCCTTCTCGCGGGTCCTCCGCGAGGCGAGCCGCAAGTTCGTGGTCATGGACACCGCTCCGACCGGCCACACCCTCCTCCTCCTCGATGCCACCGGCGCCTACCACCGGGACGTCATGCGCCAGACCGGCGACAAGGGGCTGCACATCAAGACGCCGATGATGATGCTGCAGGATCCGAAGCAGACGAAGATCCTCCTCGTCACCCTGGCCGAGACCACGCCCGTGCTCGAGGCGGCGAGCCTCCAGGCCGACCTGCGCCGGGCCGGCATCGAACCCTGGGCCTGGATCATCAACGACAGCGTCGCCGCCACCTCCACGCACTCGCCCCTGCTGCGCCAGCGCGCCCACAACGAGCTCCGCGAGGTCGAAGCGGTGGTGACGCGCCACGCGCAGCGTTACGCGGTCGTGCCCCTGCTCAGGGACGAGCCCATCGGTGAGGAACGGCTGCTCGAACTCAACGGCCGGGCCCTCGCCAGGGCCTGAGCCGCCTCTCCTCTGAGAGACTTCCAGGGATGAGACCAGCCACTCTCCGGGCCCTGTTCCTCGCCTGCGCCTTTCCCGCCGCCGCCCACGCGCAGGGCGCGTCCGATCCCGCCGTGGCGGCTCGGGCCGTCCTCGCGCAGATCGACGGGATGATCCAGGTCGCGGGCACGAACGAGCCGGTGGAGGTCATCCGCGACCGGTTCGGCGTGCCCCACATCTACGCGAAGAACACCGCCGATCTCTTCTTCGCCCAGGGATTCGTGGTGGCCCAGGACCGGATGTGGCAGCTCGAGATGTGGCGGCGGAACGGAGAGGGCCGGCTGGCCGAGGTTCTGGGCAAGGACTACGTGCGCCGTGACACCTTCGCGCGGATGCTGCAGTTCCATGGCAACTGGGACGCCGAGTATCAGAAGTACCACCCGCAGGGAAAGCTCATCTTCGATTCATTCGCGAGCGGTGTGAACGCGGCCATCCAGCAGGCTCTCGACGCAAAGAAGGTCCCGATCGAGTTCGAGCGCATGGGCTTCCTGCCTGAGCCGGTGTGGACCGCGAAGACCATCCTCACCCGCATGGCCGGCTGGGCCATGACCCGCAACGTCTCGAGTGAGGTGACGCGCGCCCTCGACATCAAGCGGCTTGGGCTCGAGAAAACCCGCGAGCTGAAGCCCACCGACCCGGAGCGCGCGTTCACGGTTCCCGAGGGATTGAACCTGGACGACATCGAGCCCGGGATCCTCGACGTCGCGCGCGATGCCAACAACTATCGCTTCCCCTTTCCGGGCGCGGGGCCGGAAGCCTCCGAAGCGTCTCCCGCGCCCCTGGCCGACGAACGTCCGAGCGCCAGCAACAACTGGGTGATCGCGGGGACCCGGTCGGCCACGGGCAAGCCTCTCCTCGCCAACGACCCTCATCGCGACCTCGTCAATCCTTCGCTCCGTTACGTGGTCCACCTGAGCGCCCCGGGGTGGAACGCAATCGGCGCCACCGAGCCCGGCGTTCCCGGGATCGCGGTGGGTCACAATGATCGCGTGGCCTGGGGATTCACCATCCTGGGCGTCGATCAGCAGGATCTCTACGTCGAGGAGACCGACCCCTCGAACCCCAATCGATACCGATGGAAGGGCGAGTGGCGCGACATGATCGTGACCAGGGAACGGATCTTCGTCAAGGGCGTGATGGAGCCCGTGGAGGTGACGCTCAAGCGCACGCATCACGGGCCCATCCTCTCCGAGAATGCCGCGAGGCAGCGCGCCTATGCCTTGCGCTGGGCGGGAGCGGAGACGGGAGGGGCGGGGTACGTGGGCGCTCTCGGGGTCATGCAGTCCCGGGACTTTGCGGAATTCAAGCAGAACCTCGCGCGGGCGTGGTTCATTCCTTCGCACTCGATCGTCTACGCGGATGTGGAGGGCAACATCGGCTACCTCGGGGTCGCCCTCGCGCCGGTGCGCCGCAACTGGGACGGACTTCTTCCCGTGCCGGGCAAGGACGGCACGTACGAATGGGAAGGCTACGTGCCCTTCGAGAAGCTGCCGGCGAGTTTCAATCCCGGCGCTTCGTTCTTCAATACCTCCAACAACGATGTCGTGCCGAAGATCGTTCCCGGCTACGACCTCCCCCTCGGCTTCGAGTACTCGCAGCCCTTCCGCTACGACCGCGTGTTCGAAGTGCTGAAGTCGAAGCCGCGCTTCACCCTCGCCGACATGCAGGCGCTGCAGCAGGACACGGTGTCGCTTCCTGCGCGGGCCCTCGTCCCTCTTCTGCTCGACCTCATGGCCCGCAAGGAAACCCTGTTTCGCGCCCAGCGCCTCCTCACCCGCTGGGACTACTCGCTCAGGAAGGACTCGGCGGCCGCCGCTCTCTTCGAAGCCTTCCAGTCCATGCTGCCGACCCTCGCCTATGCGCCCTTTCTCACCGAGGAGCAGCGCTTCACGTACCGGGGCTACGACCTGGAGCGAGTGGTGCAGTGGATGAGGGAACCGCCGAAGGTGTACGGCGACTCTCCGCGGGAGCGCCGGGCCACCCGCGATCGCATCCTCACCCAGGCTCTCGAGCTCGCCTTGGCCCACATGACGAAGACCCAGGGCGAGGATCCGAGCGGGTGGGCCTGGGGCAAGGTGCACACCGCGGACTTCGTTCATCCCCTCTCGCGAGAGAAAGGCGCCGGGACCGATGTCTTCGCGATTCTCGAAACCGCGCGCGGGGGTGATGGGAATACGGTGATGGCGACGTCCTACGCCCGGACGTACACCCGCCGCGTGTGGCCCACC
>CAZYEA010000194.1:0-1736 GCA_964646485.1 uncultured Acidobacteriota bacterium | reverse complement strand
GCCTCGGAAGCCAATACGAAGCAGATCGCGGGCGCGTCGTTCAGCTTCGTGGCCGACCTCGCCGACTGGGACCGTTCGACCTTCCTGAGCGCGCCCGGTAACTCCGGCCAGCCTCTCTCGCCCTACTACTCGAACCTGGTGGAGAGCTGGGCTTCCGGGAAGGGGAACCCCTTCGCGTTTTCGAGGGCGAAGGTGGAGGAGGTGAAGGCCCACACCCTGACCCTTCAGCCCATGCGCTGAGTGGGTCCTTGTCGGTAGGCCGCGCTCGAGAAAGGTCGCTATCCTCGGCGCCATGTCACGCTTCGCCCCTCGCCCCGCGCCTCCCTACTACGCCGTCATCTTCACCTCCCAGCGTACGGAGGGCGACGATGGCTACGGCGTAACCGCGGAGCGCATGAACGAACTCGTGAAAGACCAGCCCGGCTTCCTGGGGGTCGAGAGTGCGCGCGACGCCACGGGGCTCGGGATCACGGTCGCCTACTTTCAGACCGAGGCCGACATCGCGGGATGGCGGCGAAATCTCGAGCACAAGGCCGCGCGCGACGGGGGCCGCGCGCGGTGGTACTCGCACTACGAAGTGCGCGTGGCCCGGGTGGAGCGGGCCTATGGGTGGGATCGCAGCGAGCATGACGCCCGCGGCGGAGCGCCTCAGGACTGATAAGCGGCGCGAAGGGTCTGGACCGCCTGTTCGAACGCACGAAGCCCCGCCGCGGGATCGCAGACGATGGCGGGGTGCGGGCGGCCGCGGATGGTGTCGGGGCTCGCAAGGGCGTAGCCCATGAGCGTGGTCGCGAGCGAGCGGCGTCCGAGATCGAGGTCCGGTGACTTCGGGAACGCGGTGACCAGGTCGTCGATCGAGAGCGGCCACGGCGCGCCCCGGAACGCCGCGTCGACCACGATGCCCTTCACGAGGTTGTGGGGGAAGTTGAAGGTGAAGGAGAGGGGCGAATAGGTCCGCGGGTCGGGCCGATGGGTCTCGAAGTCCTGGAGCAGCTCCCCCCGATGGGCGACGAAGACCTCGCGCAGCCGGGTCCGCCGTTGCTCCGAAGCGCGGAGAGATTCGGGCGTCGTCGACCCGAGAAGAGAGTCGGGGTCGGGCATCAGCCCGAGCAGGACCGCTTCGCTGATCCTCTGGCGCTGCGTCTCGTCCTGCTTCGCGGCCGTCTCGGCGTATGCCTCGAGGAGGGTCGCCACCGCCTCGCACAGCCACGGGTAGTCGGGCACGTTGTCGTCGCGGAGCGCGCGCACGCTTCCCGCGCAGGTGACCTCGAGGCCGAAGCGCAGGTGGCAGCCGAGGATGGCGGCGTGGGTGAGGGCGAGGCTCAACCGGTGATCCGGACGGAGGAGCCGCATCTTCGCGAGGAGGCGATCGTAGGCGGTGATGTCTGGCTCGAAGTGCGAGGTGGCGATGACGATCAGGCTCTCCGCGTCGCGAGCGAACACCTGGCCGCTCCCCTGCGGACCCTGGAGGTGACCGAGCAGGCGCGTGACCGTGTCGAGATTCGTGCTCGGATCGCCCTCGTCCCACGCCCGGAGGGCCAGGAGGCCGAGGAGATGAACGAAGTAGTAGTCGAGCAGGAGGGCCACGGCCACCCTCCCCTTCGCGTGATCCGCCGGCCGGTGTACCCGCTCCACGAAGTTCGCCACCTCGACAGGGATGGTGTCGTCGTTGAAGCGGTCGGCCTTGCCGTCCCAGTCGTTCAAGGCGTGGAAGCCGTCGACGCGGGTGCGCTGGT
>CAZYEA010000193.1:0-9360 GCA_964646485.1 uncultured Acidobacteriota bacterium | reverse complement strand
ATCCTCGATCATCCCGGGATCGCCGCGGTGAGCTTCGTCGGGTCCACCCCGATCGCGCGCTACATCTACGAGACTGGGACGAAGGCGGGGAAGCGGGTGCAGGCGCTGGGCGGAGCCAAGAACCACATGGTTGTGCTGCCCGACGCGGACATGGATCTCGCCGCCGACTCCGCGGTGAGCGCCGGTTTCGGCTCGGCGGGCGAGCGGTGCATGGCGATCTCGGCGCTCGTGACCGTGGGCGACGCCGCGGACAAGCTGATCCCGAAGATCAAGGAGCGCATGGCCAAGCTCAAGGTGGCGCCCGGCTCGGAGGCCGGCGCCGACATGGGGCCGCTGGTGACCAAGGAGCATCACGCCAAGGTCCGCGGCTACGTCGACAAGGGTGAATCGGAAGGCGCCACTCTTCTGGTAGATGGCCGAACCTTGAAGGTGGCGGGACACGAGGGGGGCTATTTCCTCGGACCGTGCCTCTTCGACCACGTGACCCGCGACATGACCATCTACAAGGACGAGATCTTCGGGCCAGTCCTGAGCGTGGTGCGCGCGAAGTCCTACCCGGAGGCCATGGAGCTCATCCAGCAGAATCCCTGGGCCAACGGGGTCGCGATCTTCAC
Organism: uncultured Acidobacteriota bacterium; assembly: GCA_964646485.1. Taxonomy (GTDB): domain Bacteria; phylum Acidobacteriota; class Vicinamibacteria; order Fen-336; family JAGNNV01; genus JAGNNV01. The sequence goes on along the minus strand of CAZYEA010000193.1, from coordinate 8,746 downwards.
CAACGACGGCGGGGCGGCGCGCCGGTTCCAGAACGAAGTTCCCGTGGGCATGGTGGGCATCAACGTGCCCATTCCCGTCCCCATGGCTTACTACTCGTTCGGGGGCTGGAAGAGTTCGCTCTTCGGCGACTCGCACGTGCACGGCAAGGAAGGCGTCCACTTCTATACCCGCGGCAAGGTGGTCACGAGCCGCTGGCCCGAGCCGCATCACCGCGGCGTGAATCTCGGCTTCCCGGAGATGAAGTAGCCGCGGATGCCACGCGGGCGCATTCTGCTCGGCCTCGCCGTCGGGGCTTTCCTGGCGCTGAGCGCGGTCATGCACTCCGTGGTCGGCGGCGGCGCCATGCGGATGGAGATGGCGAAGGCGCACGTCCCCGACGACCTCACCCGCAGCCTCGTCGCCAGCTGGTACCTCGGCGGCGTTGCCCAGCTCGTTTTCGGTGGGATCGTCTTGTGGACGTTCTGGCGCGAGCATCGCGGGCGGCCGGTGCCGCGAACTCCGGCGCTCTTCGTCGGCCTCGGTTACCTTGCCTTCACTCCGCTTGCCCTTTCGGTCACGGGGTTCGAGCCCTTCTTCCTGGTGGTGTTCGGTGTTCCCGGAGCCTTGCTCGTGGCCGCCTCGATGGCCGACTCCCGCTAGCTAAACGGGGTCGGGGATTTCCGCCGGGGCTTGGGAGTCGCGGACGTTCCGGTCGCGATCCTGGCCGTGCACGGTATAGAGGATCATCAGCTTCTGGCCGATCTTCGCCGAGAGTCCGCTCGTGACGCTCTCCACTTCGTTCACCGCCTGCAGGGCCACCGAGTCGTCGAAGCGCTGGATGTAGAGAGCGGCGATCTTGCCGGTGATGGCGAGCATTTCCGTGCAGTAGTCGAGGTAGCGCGAGAGCTGAAACGCGGTCATCGAACGCGCGGGCAGGATGCCGCTCTCCGTGCCCCGGTCGAGGATCCACTCGGGGTCCTTGGTGAGCTGATGCATGTCGATGACGTGGGCGATGGCGCGCAGTTCGTGGATGGAGCGCAGAGCGCGGTTGCGCTTCATTCGTGACTCCAGGCTCGCGAGAAAGAACACCGCGGCCACGATGAGCACCACGTCGTTGATCCCGCTCTCGAGGACCTGGATGAACTCCGCGAGCTGGAGGCGTCCCTGGGGCAGGGGGAGCGCGGCGAAGGTGAGGAGCAAGCCGAGCACGATGATGCCGATCAGGGTGAAGACGAGCACCCGCAGGGTGGTGATGGGGCGGGCGATCCATTCCGCGGTGGCGCTCGCGCGGGCCGCGATGTCGGTGAGCTGGATGGCGACTTTGGCGAGTCCCGAGTTGGGGAAGCGCGTCTGCACCCGCTGGCGAAGCCGGTCGACCGTCTCGAAGATGAGTTTCGGGTCGAGGGTGGCTTCGGCCATGGGCGATGAGGCTAGGAGACTGTGCGGCAGAAGGCAATATGGGTCGGGCTGGAGAGCCTCTCGGGCGTAGCATCTGATGGCCGAGGGGAACCGCGGCGCTTCGCGAGGAGGTTTCAATGCTGTCCCTTCTGATCCTGGCCGCCATGACCGGCGGTGAACCCCAGCTCGGAACCGAGGCGCCTCTTGCGTCCCTGACTCTGACCACCGGTCAGAAAGCATGGTTCGGGGCGAGGGCGCGACCCTTCCAGCCCGCTTTCCGGATCGCGCCCTCCATCGAGGCCGAGGCCAGGGCCGGGGGCGCGGCGGTCAAAGACGCGGCGACTCCGGCGATGCGCTGCACGCTTCGCGTCCTCAAGGCGGATCCAAAGCTGGACCCGAAGATCGCGCGCCCGACCGAGAAGGATTTCGACGCGAAGATGGTGCGCCCAAGCGGCTGCGCGACCACCGAGCCATAGCCCGAGTTGGGCTTTCGAGATCGCAACCGGAGTGCCCGGAATCGAACACCACCACGGTGCGGTCCGCCTTCCCTAAGACGCTCATGGTTATCGGCTTAGGCTGAACATCCTCCCTGGCACACGCCTTTCTAGGTGAAGGGCTATGAGCGCCCTTTCCGTCCTGGTTGCCGACGATCAGCCCGACATCCGCACCTCGCTTCATCTCGCTTTGAAGTGCGCGGGCTTCGATGCGCAGATGGCGGACTCTCCTGAGGCGGTCCTCGCCGCGGTGTCGCGCCTGCAGTACGACGTGGTCCTGATGGACCTCAACTACTCGAAGGACACGACGTCGGGCGGTGAAGGTCTCGACCTCCTCCCGCAGATCAAGGCGCTCGACGGCGACCTTCCCGTGGTCGCGATGACCGCATGGGCCACCATAGAACTCGCGATCGAAGCCATGCGGCGGGGCGCCGGCGATTTCGTGCTCAAACCCTGGGATAACGCCACGCTCGTGAAGACGGTGAGCGCCCAGGCGATGATCCGGCGGGAGCGCAACCGGCATAACGCCGCCCGGGCCCTCGCGGCGCGAGACCTTGACGGCGCCCGAAGAGTTCAGTCGAGGCTCGAGCCCCAGAACCTTCCGCGCCTGCGCACCCTCGAATGCGCGGCCCGCTGCCGAGAGGCGGGTGCGGTGGGCGGGGACGGATTCGACTTCATCGACCTCGGCGGCTCGCGCCTCGCCATAGCCCTCGCCGACGTGTCCGGCAAGGGCATGCCCGGCGCCATCCTCTGGGCCAGCCTCCAGGCCACCTTGCGCTCGCAGGCCGCGTCCATGGCCGACGACCTGCCTTCACTCCTCGAGGGAGTGAACCGGCTCTTCTTCGCGGCCACCGCACCCGAACACTTCGCGACTCTTTTCCTCGGCGTCTACGATGAGCCCTCGCGTCAGCTCCGTTACGTGAACTGCGGGCACAACGCGCCCCTGCTCTTCGGCGCCGCTGGTGCGGTCGAGCGGCTCACCTCGACCGCTCCTGCCCTGGGCCTCCTCGAACGATGGACGGCGCAGCCGGGCGCGGTCGTGCTCGAACCGGGCGACACCCTCGTGATCTATTCGGATGGCATCACCGAGGCGCGCGCGATCGCGGCCTCAGAGACCTCGGGGATGGACGCAGAGTTCGGCGAAGAGCGCCTTATCGAGTCGACGCGGCGCCATCTCGGCGGCCCGCTTTCGGAGCTTCCGGGCCGGGTTCTTGCCGACGTGGAGGCGTTCGCCGGCTCCGAACCGCAGGACGATCGCACCCTTGCGGCCTTACGTGGACGGGCCTGACCCCTCCCCTCAGCCGTTGATGACCTGAGTGACGGCCTTATCCGCCATCGCGGCAAGAGCCTTGCCGGCCTCGTCACCCGCGGCGCGCCCGGCGAAGGCGAGAGCGTGGAGGAAGGCGATGGTGTTGTGTCTCTTCGCGAGACCCTCGACCGAGGCGAAGGCCGAGCCCCAACCCGCGAGCGGCCCCGGGTTCGCGATGTTCGCGAACCAGCCATCCCAGAAAGCGGCGTCCAGCAGCCCGCGGCGATAGGCGAAGACGACCGCACGGGCCAGACGCTCGGGTTCGCCGAAGGTGTAGAAGACGGCGCCCTTTGGAGCGATCTGGGTTCGAAGCGCCTCCATCATGCGCCGCAGCCCGGCCTCGCCAACGCGGGGATTCAAGGAAAGCTGGAGGATGAGATCGGATCCGTGGGCCACGCCGTGGCGCCAGCCCTCCGAAGGATCGAACCCGCGGTAGTCGTCGACGCGCTCGAGGCTGGCCGCGGCGACTTCGACGAGCGCCGCGCGTCCCGGTTCACTGAGCCAGGGCTCGATGCGATCCGTGCGCGCCACCTCGGAGAGGACAAGGGCGGCGAAGGGCAGCCGGAAGCCCTGCGCGTCCCTGGGTCCTTCGAGCGTCCGGCGCAACGAACCTTCGAGCGCGCTCACCGTCGCGGGCGAAAGGGCCTTGCCGCGGAGCCAGGTCGAGAGTCCCTCGAAGACGACGCCGTCCCTTATGGCCGGGTCGGGATCGTCGAGGCAGCCGAGGAGTCTTTGCGCGAGAGCGTTGCGCTCGTCCGCGGAGGTCACCTCGAACTTCGCCTGTTTCAGCTTCAGGAGATCCGGTCTTGACATTCCGGCCGGCGGGCAGATTGGGGCCCCCGTCTGGGCGAAGGCCTCGCTCGCGAGGCCCAGCACGACGGCGCCGGCGGCCAGGAGCGCGAATCTCAATTCGAACCCCGGACAGATTCAGAGAGGGCCGCTTCCTTGGTTGGAGTCTCGGCGAGGGTGAAGAGGAAGGTGGAGCCCTTCCCGCGGCCCGCGGACTCCACCCAGACCCGTCCGCCATGCACCTCGATGATGCGTTTCACCAGGGCGAGGCCGACGCCCGTGCCCGGGCTCTTGGGGTCGAGTTTGTCGAAGAGATTGAAGACGCGCTCCTGGTGCTGAGGCTCGATTCCGCTCCCGTTGTCCTGAACGAAGATGATGCGCTCCGTTCCGGAGTCCCGCACCCCGATGCGGATCTGAGGCTCACGCTGGTCGCCCATGAACTTCGCGGCGTTGTCGATGAGGTTCTGCATCACCTCCACCAGGCGGTCGCGATCCACGCGAACCCGGGGAAGTCCGCCCTCGACCTCCACCTTCACCCGCAGCGTGGTCAGTCGCCCGTGAGTCCGGTCGAGCGCGTCCTTCACGATGGCCTCGAGGGCCACGTCTTCGGGAGGCTTGGCGAGGCGCCCCACCCGGGAGAGTTCGAGAAGGTCGTCCAGGAGCTGGTGCATCTTGGCCGTGGACTTGTAGACCCGGTCCATGTCGGCGCGCACCGCCTCGCTCCGGCCCTCGAGGGCGGCCTGCTCGATGTGGCCGAGGAATCCGCGAATAGTGATGAGCGGACTCTTGAGGTCGTGAGAGACGGTGTAGGTGAAGCGCTCGAGCTCGGCGTTGCGGGTCTCGAGTTCGCGGATGAGCGCCTCGCGCTCACCTTCCGCGATCTTGCGGGCGCTGATGTCCTGGACCGCGCCGAAGATGCCTTTCAGCTGGCCCGCGGCCTCGTCCCACACCGGGTGCGCGTAGATCCGGACCCAGCGCACGGTGCCGTCTTTGCAGACCGTTCGCAGCTCGCTCGCCACCGGCCGGTTCTGCCGGAGCGCCTCCAGATCCGCCATGTCCCGGGGAACGTCCTCGGGGTGCAGGGCGGCGCGCCAGCCTCCCCGGGCCACGTACTCGTCGAAGCCGAATCCGGTGATGGCCTCGAACGCTCCCGCGACCCAATTGAGGCGGAGACCCTTTCCATCGGGCGTCATCTCGGTGGAAAAGGTGTAGTCGGAACTGACCGCGGTGATGAGCCGGTAGCGCTCCATGCTTTCCCGGAGTGCTGCTTCCGCGGCCCGCCGTTCCGCGGTCTCGCGGGTGGCGAGGGCGAAGGCCTCCTCGGTGAGGGCCACCGCGCGGGCGAGCAGGGCGGCGGTCGCAAGGTAGAACACGGTCTGCAGAATCCACGCCGCCTGAAGGGGGGCGGCGCGCTCGGAAACCGCCTGAGCCTCGCGCCAGAACAACACCCCGTTGGCCGCAACCACGAGGCTCGCGAAACCGATGGCCTCTCTTCCGCCCAGCAGGAGGCCGGCCATGACCAGCATCGTCATCTGGACCACGCTCACGGAGACCACGGCGACCGTCCCGCCCAGATACAGCGACACTCCAGGGGCGATGACCGAGAGGGAGAGGAGGAAGATCCACGAGGCCGCTTTGGTCTGGCCGCGGTGGAGGAGGCCGCGCAGGAAAGCGGCCAGGGGAATGGTGGCGAGGGCAGCGAGGCCCACGGTGACCCGGCCCTGGGTGTCCCTCGGATAGAAGAGCCCCATGGCGAGGGCAACGATTATGTGCACGTTGAGCACGCGACTCAGCAGGCGGACCCGAACCGTGGTCCCGTCGTGCCCCCCAGGAGGAGGGCCGAAGTAGCGGCGAAGACGATCCAGCACGCCCACTATGGTTTCTTGTAGGGCGGCACGGAAGAGAGGATCGGCGCGACGTTGACCAGAGTGGCTCCTTGCCACATGGAGGGCACGCCCCGAATGAAGGTGATGAGCCCGGAAGCCGGCGCCTTCACCTGTCCCGTGGGCCGGCCGAGATAGTCGGTGGTCTCGCCGATGACGTCGCCTTCCTTGACCACGGAGTTCCGCTTCGCCCTCGCGAAGAACATGCCGGGGCCTCCGGCCTGCGCGCGATCGCCGGCGGACACGAAGACGAGCGGGGTGGCCCGGCGCGACACCTTTCGCCCGATCATCTTCAGCGACGCGAGGACGTTCAGGCTCCCGTCGATGAGGGCGTCCACGTCCTCCGGGAGCACCAGGCCGCTGCGGCCGGCCTCGGCCACGATCGTGGTCTTGCCTTGGGCGAGCGCGTAGCCGCTCAGGCTGCGGGTGCTCGCGGGGTTCGCGGTGTCGAGGTCGCGCTGGATGACGTGGTCGAGACCGAAAGCATCCACGAGCGCGTGCGAAGCCTTGTCCTGCGCCTCGTTCCCGGTGCGAATCCAGTAGCTGTAGGGCCGCAGGTCTTCATCCATGTCACCGCCGTGAAGATCGATGATGACGCTCGAAGCCTTCACGATCTGATCGCTGACGAGGGCGAGTGCCCGCTCCGTCTGGGTGCCCGAGGGGTTGCCCGGATAGTTGGCGTTCATGCCCTTCTTGTCGACCGGGTTCGTGTGCACCGTCATCTGTTCGAAGGAGGCGACGTTGAGGAGCGGAGCGACGATCACCGTGCCGGCGAGCGTCTTCGGATCGATCCGCGCGGTCAGGCGGGTGAGGGCCACGATCGAGGCGTATTCGGTGCCGTGGCTTCCGGCGATGAAGGCCACGACGGGCCCGGGCTCCGTTCCGTTGATCACCGAGACCGCCATCGAGGTTGCCGCGTCGCTCCCTGCCGCTACTCTCAGTTCGCCGTAGGCGGTGGCTCCGCGGCCGGCCGTCGCGGTGCCGACGGTGAAAGCTCCGTCCTGGGCGACTGCCGATGGGGCTCCGGAGAGGGTGACGATCGCGCTGAGCGAGAAGGGCACGAGTGAGGCGGCGATCTTCATGAGCGGACTCCCATGGAGGGAGTCTAGACCCCGGGAACGGGGCTGAGGTGGAGGGGCCACACGGGCATTGATTTGTGTCCACCATTCCACGGCTCCTGAGGAGGGCGCTCTGTTTCGCTGCGGATCAGCCTGGTACGAGACATGCAGTAGGTCGGCATCGACATGACCCCCGACAGGTTCTACCTCGCCGTCGGCCTGTTCCATGCGGGCGTCTTGGTTGCGCTGTGGGCCTTCGATGAGCGTTGGCGCGATCCTGACGTCTGTTGCGCGCGGGTCCCGACCTGGGTCGCGGCCGTCCTTCGCGACGCGTTCGTTCTGGCCGTCGCCGTATACGCATTCTCTCTCCTGGCGACGCTCGCGGCGAACTGGCACTGGCGCGGCGGCCTCCGGCTCGGCCAGATAAGCCTGCGTCTGCTCGGCCAGGCCCTGTTCATCGAAGGGCCGCTCCTGGGCCTGATCCTCGCGTTTCGGCATCGGGCCGCCGAACAGATCGGGCGGGCGCGAATGCTCTCAGCCATCGCCCTCCTTCTGGCCGCTGTTCACGTCGACGCCTACTACATCGAGCCGGATCTGGTGGTACCTAGGCATTACGTCGTCGGGCCCTTGAATGGAGCGGTCGTCTCGCGGTCGATTCGCATCCTTCACCTCACCGACATTCAGACTCCTGCTATCGGGGCCCACGAGGAGGAAGCACTTCGTCTAGGGCTCTCCTACAAGCCCGACCTCATCGTTCTGACCGGTGACTACGTTCAGGACGCGCTCGGGCGATCGACGGAACTGGCCGCGGCCAAAGACCTTCGCAGCCTGATGGGGCGGATGGGCTTCGGGGCCCCGCTCGGTGTGTTCGCGACCGAAGGGGACGTGGGACCCGCGTGCGGCGTGGTCTTCGAGGGGACGCAGGTTCGCTGCCTGAGGAACGAGTCGGCCCAAGTGCAGCTCCCAGGCGGAGCGACGCTCAGCGTGACCGGCCTGCTGCGGGGCACGGGACGTGAGCGGGATCCGAACGTGCTCGCCCGCATCCTCCCCGCCGCATCCGACGCCGACTACCGACTCGTGATTTCCCACGCCCCCGACTTTGTCTCGGCCCTGCCCGAGCCGGTAGATCTGGTGCTGGCCGGGCACACCCATGGCGGGCAGGTCGTCATTCCGTTCTTCGGCCCGCCCCGCACCGCCATCCGCCTCCCGCGCCGATACGCAGGGGGACTTAATGATTACCGCGGCATCCCCATCCATGTGTCGCGAGGCATCGGCATGGAGCGCGGGTTCGACATTCCTATTCGCTTCCTCTGCCCGCCCGAGATCGGCATCATCGACTTCCACCTGAAGGACCGCCGATAACCCGTGGCCGCAGGCACTTCCGGTTAAGTCCCCCCCCGGGGTCGCGCGGCTCCAGGGTTACGTTGCCGCGCGGGCAGCACGAGCGTGCGGCTGCGGGTCATGCGGTGGCGTCGGAGAGAATAGGGGTTCAAGAACCGATACAAGGAGAAGAAATGAGTCTGCAGCGGGTGGTCGTTCTGGGGATGGGGAAGGTTGGAAGTCTGGTGGGGACGCTGCTGCACGAGAGCGGTTTCAAGGTGAAGGGCCTCGACGCGGTGGCGCGCACCGGCCTGCCTTTCGAGACCGAGGTCGCGAACCTCTCTGACGCCTCGGCGCTCCGACCCTTCCTAAAGGCCACCGACGCGGTGGTGAGTTGCCTGCCCTTTCACCTGAACATCGCCCTCGCGAAGGAAGCCCACGCTGCAGGCATCCACTATTTCGATCTCACCGAGGATGTGGCCACCACCGACCAGATCCGCGAACTCGCGAAGACC
>CAZYEA010000192.1:0-9373 GCA_964646485.1 uncultured Acidobacteriota bacterium | reverse complement strand
CGCCCTATCCGGCCCGAGATCGGGGCCGCCGCGTAGCGGCTGAGTTCAACAATGGCTTGGAACTGACGAGGCGAGAAGGAGGGCCCGCTTCGCGGGCCATCGTTGGAGTCTCGCCGCGCAGCTCAAGCCAGTGTTGGACAGACGTAGCCAGAGCGCGATGATGTCTGGGCTCACCCGGCTCGGTGAAGGCGATCGCGTCTCGCTGGGAACAAGCGGATGGAACCAATGGAGGCCTATTCACCTGAGCCGGGTGGATCTCCTCGGTTTGGCCACGTGGCCGCTCCTGATCATCACGATCATTCTGCGTCCAGAACTCTCTCCCCTTTGTGGTGCGATCGTGCTCGTGCTATCGCTCCTCCTAATTCGAAACCAGAAAAAGCCGTTCTTCACTTCAACGCACGTGCACGCGCGTCGAGGTTGGCTGGGCTTCAAGAGAGTGGTGGTACCTCTCGCACTGATCGATGACATCGTGGTCGAGCCCGTGCAGCTTCTTCCCGGCATGAGTACCATCAACATCAGATACGGACTCGAGCATCTGGAGTTCCAGTGTGTGCCCGGGGCTGACGAGAAGGTCGAGCTACTACGGAGAGCGGTGGCGGAAGCTGTAGCGAGGAAGCGGGCAAAATGACCGCGCTGTCCAACAAAGGAATGAACCCGGCGAGGTCCACGCAGACGGACTGGGGCCCTCGCGGGTTATTCCAGTGTTCGACGGAGCGGAGTATCCAATGAAGACTACGGCATTCGCCGCTCTGCTAGCCCTCCCGGTCCCGGCACTCGGCTCATCACTCTCCGACGTCGCGTCCCGCGCTCGAGAGAGCTCGGTCGGCGTATTCGTCGACGTCGGCGTCGCGCCAGTTGGCGCTAACGGAATTCCCGCTCTTCGAACCGTTCCCAACGGATCCGGCGTGGTAGTTGGGCGGCACCTCGTGATCACCGCCGCGCATGTCGTGGCCGGTGCGGCCGCGGGTCACATTTGGATCGGGTTGGATGCCCGATGGTCAGAAGGCGAGCCCGAGGTCTTGCCAGCAAAGGTGGTCGCCAGCGACGACGTCCTCGATTTGGCCCTACTAGACGTGGAAGGGCTCAAGGCGCCTTCAGTCGAGATCGCCGCACCATCGGCGCTGCGACTTGGCGACGACCTCTTCCTCTTGGGCAGGCCGCTTGGCGGACCGCCGATCCTGGGTAGGGGCATCGTTTCCTCATTGCGATTGACGCAACCAGCAAAGGCCCAGCAGGTGAAGCTCATCGGCATCGATGGCCCAGTTGTGTCCGGCAGCAGCGGCGGTGGCGTGTTTCGGGTCAAGGATGGACGGCTAGTGGGCATCGTCACGCAGAAGGCCGGTCGCCTCTCCGACGAGCTTGAGGCCCTTACCCGCAGTACCGGAGGCGCCGAAATAGTCGCCGGCGGCGTTGGCATCGTCGGAACGCAGAAGCAAGCGTTGGCCGAGATGCGAAGGCTCTTCTCTGCCGGGTACGGCTGGGCTGTAGACGCAGAGCACGTGCGAGCTCTCCTTGGCCGGAAGAGAGATGGCAAGTAGCAGCCCGTCGAACAAGGCGTTGCACCTGACAAAGCGCGTAGGTGTACCCGCTTCGCGGGCAGTCATTGAGGCGCCCTTTGCAGGTGATGCCCGGTGTTCTACGCACCCAGAGGCATTTCGCCCGTAGCCGCAGGGTAGCTACAATGTCGGCGTGCGTGATCTTCCATTCACCTGGGATCCCAAGAAGGCTCGTCAGAACCTCGCCAAGCATCGCGTCTCGTTCGAGGAGGCCTCCACGGTGTTCTACGATGAGCAAGGGCTGGAAATGGAGGACCCTGATGAAGCGAGCGGTGAAGACCGTTTCGTCATCATCGGGCTAAGCGCCAACATGCGCCTCCTGGCCGTTTGCCATTGTGTGCGAGAGGCCGGGAAGGTGATCCGGATCATCTCGGCCAGACGGGCGGTGAAGGCGGAGCAGAATCAGTACCGAGAGAGGCTAATCAGATGAGAAAGCAATACGACTTTTCGCAGGCGCGTAAAAACCCACATGCTCGAAGGCTGAAGAAGCAGATCACCCTTCGCATTGATCAGCCGACGATCCAGTTCTTCAGGGAGAGTTCCGAGTCATCGGGTATTCCCTATCAGACCCTGATCAACCTATATCTTCGGGACTGTGCCCAACAGGGCAGAAAGCTCTCTATCGAGTGGCGAGCATCCTCGCAAGGGGCGTAGAACAATGCGTTGGAACGGACAAGGGAACCTCCCTCGATAACGTAGACACTTCCTCTTAACAGCGGAGATGCTCTACGGTGCCTCGATTGGGCCAGAAACGTGTTCCCTGGCTCTCAAGGGAACGATTCAACGCCAGGGCCCCTTCGCCTCGATGAAAGAGAACGTGTAGGGTGCCGAGGTGAAACAGCGCAGACCGCCCGGCAGCGGCCTCCTGAAATTCGACGGGTCCGTTCGACGTGACCCGGCTGTGGATCTCTGGATGGCCGGGCATCCGGGTGAGCTCGGGGCTATCGCGCGGCGCTGGTTCGAGGTCATCCGTGGCTGCGGAGATGACGTTCGAGAGCTACTGCATGACGGGCACCCGACAGGGTGCGTGGAGGGCGCCGGGTTCGCCTACGTCAATGCCTTCACGGCGCACGTGAACGTTGGCTTCTTCCGAGGCGCGCAGCTCTCCGATCCGAAGGGGATGCTGGTGGGCACCGGCCGCTTGATGAGGCATGTGAAGCTGCGGCCGGGCGAGGACATCGACGCGAGCGCTCTAGAAGCGCTGATCCATGCGGCCTACGCCGACATCAGGCGGCGGCTGGACCGCCGCTGACCCTAGGCCGTCGCGCACGCTCCCGTTCATCGAGTCTCGCGGCATGCGCACTCCGTTCCCCCGCCGGCGGCCGCACAAGCTTCGCTTCGATCGGCGAGCCCCTGCGCGTCGCTTCGGCTGAGCGCGGCGCCGAGACCCCGCCATCCAGGGCCGCTGAGGGGCGGGAGGGGACGCGCGGAGCGGAGGCGCAGACTCACTCGGTCGGTCCTGCCGTCGGCGTGAACCGCCAGAAGCTCCAGAGGCTTCTCTTCCCTGAGAGTGGCTCGGCCTTCGGGCAGGCGAGCCGTGAACTCCCATCCCAGGCCGCGCCCTTCGGCCGGCTGCCCGGCCTTGGAGTTGGAGAGTCCATACTCGAGGCGGGGTGAGATGAGTGATGAATCCCCCTGCAGGATCAGGCGGCGAAGCGCCTTGCCGTTGCCGTCCATCGCCCAGCCCTGAGCGTAGACCATGCCTCCGAAACCGTACGACGCGATGAGTTCCACCCTCAACTGTGTCCGCACAGTTTCTTCGGGCGCGGCGGATGGGGCCGCACACGCGGGAGGATCGTGCCAGAAATAGAGGTCGCCCAGCGGCGTCGCAATCGCCTCGACGCCCTGCCGTCGGGCGCGAAGGTAGGTGTCGACCACCGGCACGCGAAAGGCATCGGGGATATCGAATTCCGAAAGGGCCCCGTAGCCCACGACCCGGAGAAGAGCCTGGGGACGACCCCGGCGGAGATGGTCCACGAGTTCCCCTTGCTCGAGGGGTGTGTAAGCGCGAACCGGGGCGAAGTACCGCGACAGAACGGGCATGCCGAAGCGCACCCAGTACCACGGCGCCGAGTGAGTGATGGCGAGGCTGGTCACGTGCCGGGACGCGAGGAGTCGCTCGACCTCGCACGTAGCGTCGATGAAACTGCGGTTGCTGTGGAGGCGACTCTCCGTGGGCGTGAACATGCGATCCCCACAAGCTCCCTGCGGGGGATTCGGCCGCAGGTGCTCGACGAAGAGCCGCCACTTCGGCGCTCCGCCCACCTCAGCGAGAGGATCCGGCCCTTGGGCGGGGGAGATGAACCCGCCGAGGACCGGCACGGAGCCGACAAGGACGAACATGAGGGCGACGGCTCGCCGGCGGCTCAGGCCGCACATCTCCCGAGCCGCCGAAGCCGCCAGCACGAGGACGCCCAGAAGCGGCAGGGCCACCCATTGTCGAATGTGCTCGTCGTCGCTACGGTCGATCGCCGATCGGGTGGCGAGAACGGCAAAGGCTGCGAGAAACAGGAGAGGTTCGGCGCTCGCTCCCGCTCTCGTGCGGGGTCCATCCGTCGGGCGCAGATGGGCGACGGTCTGGACAAGGAGCAGGGCGAGGAACGTCAGCCATGCGAGCAGAAGCGCCCCGGGCGCATCGACCGACCTCCACGAGCTCGCAAACCACTGGGCGGTCATGCCGGCCGCGTCGCGGTGATATTTCGGGAGGGCCTGCAGCGTGTACTCGAACCACGCCTGCCCGGGCCAGCCGAAGGCGGCGCGGCAGGCGCCGAGGCACACAGCGATACCCGCGAGGAATCGGAGCAGGTCCCGGGTGAGATGACGGCTTCGGTCCGACCAGGCGGCCCCCGAGGTTCCGAGCGACCTCCAGGCGATCACGAGGCTCGCCGCGGTTGCGCCGAACAGGCCCGCCTCCACGCGATAGAGATGGGCGAGGGCGAAGCAGATGCCGGCGAGCTCCGCGCGGCGCGGCGACGAGGAGATCAGGACGGCGAATCCAAGGATCACGAAGAACAAGACCCCGAGCCGGTACAGGGAGAGGAGTTCGAGCGTGCCGGAGCTGGTTCCCGCGAGGACGGGGAGGGACACGGCGAGAGCCGTGGCGAGCGACGCGGTGGGAGAGCGGGTCAGGGCCCGCGTGAGGAGATAGGCCGCGAGCACGCCCAGGGCGCAGCAGGTGGCGTAGGCGAGAACCACGGGCGAGGTTCCGACCTTGCCCGTGATCAGGATCCACAGCGCGGTGAGGCCCGTATCATGCAACCCATGGGGCCAAAGGTAGGTTTCGAAGGGCCGACCTCCGTGGAGGAAGTCGAGGGCCGAGCTCAGCACTTCGCCGTCATGGTAGACGTCGATGGGAGGAGCGGTGAGGGAGAAGACACCGACGACACAGGCGAGCGTGAGCACGGCCAGGACTCCGACCCACGCCGGCTGCCGCGCCGCGGAGGCCTCCTCGGGCGCGGTGTCGCCCGGGGTTGCGACACCGTCCTCCTGGTCTCGCCAGGTCAGGCTGAGAGAAGCGGCGAGCAGCGAAGCGAGGATCGCGCCGGGAGCATTCGAGACCAGGAAGCCCGGACCTTTGGCGGCCAGCATGGAGGCACCTATCGCGGCGGCAACTCCTGCAACCGCGCGACCGGCCCGCAGGCGCACAAGCCAGGGGATGGCGGCGGCCGTGAGCAGTCCCGCGGCGACCACCATCTGCTCCACGTTCTTCGCCTGCACGAAGAACCACGGCAGTCCGGCCGCCTTCCACTCGGGCGCCACCAAAGGTGCAACGAGGGAGCCCACCAGAACCGCGGCTCCGAGTGGCGCCCCCACTTCCCATATGGCCACCCGGGCGATGAGGGGCCACGATGAACGAGCCATTCCCGGCATTCTATGAAGCCTACCTGCGGCAGCACCGGCACCCGCTCAATCGGGCGCTGCATCTTTTCGCCAAGGTCGCCATGGCCGCGGCACTCGTGGCCGCCATGGTCTTTGCGAGCCTTCCCCTGCTCGTGGCTGCGCCCATTCTCGGCGTAGTGCCGTGCTGGCTCGGCCATCTCATCGAAGGGAACCGGCCAACCGCCTTTTCTCTTCCCTCCGCGAGCCTTCTCGGATCACTCGCCGCCGGCCTTGGCGGGAAGCGGAATCCCGCGCAGGGCCGCCCCTACTACAGCTTTCTCGCCGACCTCAAGATGTGTGAGGGCATGCTGCGCGCCGCGACCAGAAGGATCTTTTCGACCGACGCGACATAGTCTTTCGCCGATCGCATCTGATCGTGCAGGTGGCTGTACCAGAAGCGGCCTCCGCGTCCGAGGAGATCGAGATTCTCGAACGACCCGAGCGCCGTCGTGAGCAGGCGCAGGTTCTCCGTGGAGTCGAGGGCGTAGACCGGATAGGCGTTTCTCAGCAGGTGGACTCGGTGATCCAGGACCATCGAGGGCGAGAGAAGGCCGGTGCCCGAAAGCTCACTCACCACCCGATCGACCAGGGCGGCTTCGTCCATGGTCGAAGCGGGGTCGCCTTCAGAGCAGGGCACTTCGGCCACGAGCGACGTTTCGCGCGGAGGCGCCAGGTCCGCCGAGCGGTTCTTCGGCTCGAAGACCCGGGACACGATGAGGCTCGGGTCGGGGAGGTAGATGCTCGCGTTGCGGGTGCACCGCGGCACATTCAGGCGGAGGAAGACGAGACGCGTGTGCCGGAAGCTCAGCCGCTCGGCCGCGCGGTGCGCGGGCTCTGCGAGGGATGATCCGAGGAGCTTCGTGATCCCCGACAAGGGGAGGGTGTTCACCACTCGCCCGCTCACCGCAACCGGCGCGCGCCCCTTGAAGCCGATCGAGTCGACTCGCCCGTTTTCGATGTGCAGGCTTTCCACCTCATGCTCCGTGCGAACACACCCTGGAGGCAGTCGTGCGGCCAGGGCGTCGCAGATGGCGCCGTATCCGGACCGCGGGTAGAGGAACGCTCCGTCGAGATGAGCGCTGCGCCTTTTGGGGAGGAGCAACTCGACCACGAGCGCCTTCAAGGTGAGACCGGAAAGCCTCGAGGTCGCCACTTCGGGGGCCAGCTCGCGAGCACGCAGGCCCCAGAGCTTTTCTGAGTAATCGATCAGGAGCGGCTGGGCCAGGCGGCGGCCGTACCGATTGATGGCCGCGTCCTCGAAAGTGCGTTCGGGCCGCGGGCGCAGGCGGCCGTAGAGAATCTCCATGGCCGAATGCGCGGCCGCGCCGAGACCTTCGCCGCGCAGCCAGGTGAGCGGGCCGGGAGGGAAGTCGATGAAACGGCCGCGATGGAGGATCTGGCTCGGGGCTCGCACTGGCACGAGCTCGTTTCCGAGGAGTCCCCTGACGTCGCGGGTGATGTCCTCATCCCGGTCGTGGAACCGGTGCGCGCCCGAGTCGTAGCGGTGTGCGCCTAGCTGAAACGTACGGCACAGTCCCCCGAGGTGCGCGGATCTCTCGAACAGAGTGAAGGGGATGCCGCGCTCATGCGCGTAGAAGGCCGCCGCGAGGCCGGCCGGGCCGCCCCCCAGAATCGTGAGCGAAGGGAGGGTCAAAGTCGCCTGATCGCGGAGATCAGAAACCGGTGATGACCTGGGCGTTGCGCACCCTCGGCCCGCGCACGACCGCGAGGGTCTCCCCGTCCTCCGACAGGTCGAAGTCGAACAGGAGCTGATCGTCGTAGTTCGTGATCCTCTTCGCCTTCGTTCCGTCGAGCGGCTGGAGCCACACGTTCGCGCGATCGCCCGTGACCGTGTTCAGGTACAGGCCCTCGTCCCGGAGGACCAGGCGGCTGCTCGAGGTGGTGGGCTCGGCGGGGAGGTCGTGGAGGAGGCGAAGAGACCCGAACTCGCTCACACCGATGCGGAACCGGCTCTTGTCGTCGAAGAAATAGTAGGCGAAGCGCTTGCCCGAGGGGTCGGAGGCCGGGTTGAAAGAGACGGGGTCCACGAGCGCCTTTGCCTCTCCTCCGCCCGGGGGCGCGTAGAAAATCCGAGGCGCACCCCCGACGGCGCGAGTGAAGAACAGGCCGCCGTCGGGCCCGCTGCTGAACCGCTCGAACCGCATGTCCGTGAGCACGGTGCGGGTTGGGCCGCCGTCGTTCGTGACCGCGCGGAGCTCCACTCCCGAGGGGCGGCGCACCAGGAAGTAGAGGATTCCGTCGGGCCCCCGGGCGATCGAGTGGATGTCCTCCTCCGGCGCCAGGGTGGTGATGGGAAGCCGGTTCGAGCCGTCGACGCCCACCCTCCAAAGGCTGATCGCCGGGCCCACGCTGGAGGTGTAGGCGATCTCGCGCGCACTGGTGAACACCGCTCCACTGAAGCCGTCGAATTTGGCCCGGCTGATCCGGCGCGGTTTGCCCGGGGTGCGGCGGGACTCCATGAAGATGGAACACGACACGTCGCCCGAGATCGAGAGCAGGGTTCTCCCGTCGCGGGTCAGGGAAAGGATGCGGTGGTCGTTGAGGTCGGAGGTGACCTGGCGCGCGGCTCCATCCGGGAAGGACACCGACCAGATCTGGGTGACCGTCTGATCGACTCTGCGCGCGATCACGAGGAGCGAGCGGCCGTCGGGCAGCCAGGCGCTCTGGGCGGCGAGGAACCATCCCGGGTCGCAGATCGTGAACACCTCGCCCGTGGCCACGCGCACGCCCACGAGCCACGCTTTGGTGTCGCCGCCCTGCACGCTCGCGCGCCGGAAGACCGAAGTGGCGATCACGGAACCGTCGGGCGACCATGCGGGCGCGCCGAAGAAGATTCCCGCCACCGTGTCCGGCTGCTTGAAGACGGCGAGGGCCTTCGCGTCGGTGCCGTCGGCGTTTGCGACCATGAGGGCCGACTCCACCGGGGAAGGATGACGCAGGCGCGCGTAAGCGAAGCGGCGTCCATCCGGAGAGAAGGTCACCTGAGAGTCCATGTCGCCGAGGAGACGCTTCGGAGTGCCGCCCAGAGTCGAGATGGAGTAGAGACTGCCGTCCGCATCGTCGGCGGCCTTCTGCCCGTAGATGATGGCGTTTCCGTCAGGGGTGAAGGTGTGACCCCAGAAGCCCACCACCGCGTCGGGGGTGAGCCGGAGCGTCTGTCCTCCTGCGAGCTGGAGGAGCCAGAGGCTCTGCAGGCCCTGCTCCGACTCAACGTAGGCCACGTAGCGACCGTCGGGCGAAATAGCGCCCTCGATCACGTTCCCCGAGCCGGTGACGGAAGTGATCGAGAGGGTCGTCCCCGGCGCGACCGGGGCGATGGAGCCGCCTGACCGGAAGCCGAGGGCCAGACCGGCCGCGAAGCCGCTCACTCCCGAGCCCGCGATGGCGAGCCAGGCCCGACGAGAGACGCCCGCGGGCGCGCTCGGTGAAACCGCGGCGGCGGAACGCGGGTTCTCGAGTTCGATGCGGGCCTCGCCGATGTCCCGGAGGCGCTTTTTGGGGTCGCGCTCCAGGCATCGCTCGATCAGGCGGCGATCGGTCGGGGACAGATCCGCGGGCAGCAGATTCCAGTCGATGTCCTGCCGAAGTACCGCGGCCAGGGTGTCGCTCGCGGTCTCACCCTGGAACAGCCTGCGCCCGCTCAGCATCTCGAACATCACCACGCCGAAGGACCAGATGTCGGCCCGCTTGTCGAGACCTTTGCCGCGAGCCTGTTCCGGGCTCATGTAGGCGGCGGTGCCGAGGATGATCCCGGCCTCGGTGGCCTTCCAGGACAAGGTGGGCGAGTGGGTGAGCGGTTCGGCGCTGCCGCTTGAGGACAAAGCCTCGCGGTCGAAGGCGCGGGCGAGGCCGAAGTCGAGCAGCTTGACCTGGCCTTCCGGCGTGAGCTTCACGTTGGCGGGCTTGAGGTCGCGGTG
>CAZYEA010000191.1:5263-9381 GCA_964646485.1 uncultured Acidobacteriota bacterium | reverse complement strand
GCCCGTCTGCAGGAAGCGCAGGAGCTTGGCCTGAAAGCTCAACTCGAGCTCGCCGATCTCGTCGAGAAACAGCGTGCCGCCGTCGGCCTGCAACGCCGCACCGAGGCGGTCGGAGCTGGCGCCGGTGAACGCGCCTTTGACGTGGCCGAAGAACTCGCTCTCGAAAAGCTCGTGCGGAATCGACGCGCAGTTCACTCGGATCATCGCCCGCCTGGCGCGTGGGCTCCGGTCGTGGATCTCCCGGGCCACGAGCTCCTTGCCTGTGCCCGACTCACCGAGGATCAGGACGTTTGCGTTGGTGGGGGCGACGAGCCCGATCTGCTCGAGCACGTGCTGGAGAGGCGCGCTGTGTCCCACGAATCGCCCCGCGGCCGGGAGCGACTCGCGCACCTCCTCGCGCAAGTACGCGTTTTCAAGTTCCAGCTGCTCGCGCAGGCGCTCGATCTCGGCGAAAGCCCGGGAGTTCGCGAGAGCCACGGCCGCGTAGTCCGCGAAGGTGCGCAGCCACGCGAACGATGCCTCGGTGCACGGCTCGCGGTTGAAGATGGCGAGGACGCCGAGGACCTCGCCCCGGAAGACGAGCGGTTGGCACCCGAAGCTCACGATGTTCTCTTCGCGGATCCACTCGTGCCGCGCGAATTCCTGCATGTCCGCGCTCACTTCCTTGATGAGGATCGGCTGGCCCGAGGCCGCCACCCGCCCGACCTTGCGGATGCCCATGGGGAATCTTCTGAACGCTCCATCGAGGCGCTCCCAATTGTCGGCGGGTCTCGAGGGGCGGCCGTGGCTCGCGACCAAATGGAGACAGCGGGTCCGATCGGGGCATTCCGAGCGCATCGGGCAGGTCTTGCAGATGTCGCCGGGCCCGACGAGCCACACCCTGGCCAGGGCTATCCCCGACTGCGAGCCCACGCCCTCGACGATCTTGTGGAGGACGGTCTCGACCGAGCGCTCCTCGGCGAGGGACAGCGCGAGTTCTTGCAGGGACTCTGGGTTCACTTGCGACGAAATATAGCTCTATTCACAGTCTAATTTCGTTGTACAGCAAATACTCGTTGCACCTCTTGGATGGTCAGCGAATCTCGGATTATCAATTAATACAGAGATTTATATGACAGATATGGGGCCTGGCACTGCTCCTGCTGACATAGCCAAACGCGCCTCGAACTGGCCGCCCGCGCTTCCACCCGGATGCGACGGAACCTGACAAAGCAAATAGGACATCACCATGACTGAAACGACACACTCCCCCAGATTGACCGCCATCGACTCCGCCGAAGCCACCGGCCGAACCAAGGACCTGCTCTCCACGGTCAAGGCCAGGATCGGGATGGTTCCCAACATGATGCGCACGATGGCGAACTCTCCGGCCGTGCTCGAGGGGTACCTCAACTTCAACGCCGCGCTCGGCGCCGGCGCCCTGACGCCCGGTCTGCGTGAGCAGATCGCGATCGCAGGGGCGGAGGCGAACGGTTGCGACTATTGCCTCTCGGCGCACCACGCTCTCGGGAAGATGGCGGGGCTCAAGCCGGTGCAGCTCGCTCAAAGCCGCGACGCGATCGCCTCCGACCCGAAGGCCGAGGCGGCCCTCAAGTTCGCGGTTGCGGTCGTGGAGTCGCGGGGCGCCGTGACTGACCCGCAATTCGCCAGGGTCCGAGAAGCGGGCTTCAGCGAAGGCGAGGTGGCCGAGATCCTCGCCCACGTCGCCATCAACGTCTTCACCAACTACTTCAACAAGGCGGCGCTCACCGTGGTCGACTTCGAGAAGGTGGAAGCCCGGCGGCGGGCGGCTTGAGCATGAGCGCCCCACCCGTTCTAGGACCCCCCTGGACCCTCGAAACCGCCCTTGCCAAGGTGCAGGCGGCCGAGGACGCCTGGAACTCGCGCGATCCCGATCGCGTGGTTCTCGCCTATACCGAGGACTCCGAGTGGCGGAACCGGGCGGAGTTCCTCCGTGGCCGGGATGAGATCCGCGCGTTTCTGCGAAGGAAATGGGCGAAGGAGAACGGGTATCGCCTCAAGAAGGAACTGTGGGGCTTCCGCGAGAATAGGATGGCCGTGCGCTTTGAATACGAGTGGCACGATGAATCCCTTCAGTGGTATCGGGCCTACGGCAACGAGATGTGGGAGTTCAATCCGGAAGGCCTGATGGCGCGGCGATTCGCGAGTATCAACGACGCACCCATACGCGAGGAGGAGCGAAGGATCCGATGAAGCTGACGGTGGCGGGATTGTGGCGATATCCGGTCAAGACGCTCGCCGGGGAGGCGCTCGCCTCGGCGCCGCTCGAGCGCACCGGTATCCCCGGTGACCGTATCGTCCATGTTCGCGGCCCCGAGGGAGTGCGGACCTCGCGCCGTCACCACCGTTTGCTGGGACTGCACGGCACGCTTGGTTCGGACGGCGTCCCCTACGTCGACGGGCATCGGTGGGACGGTGAGGAGGCACTGGCACTCGTCAAGGCCGCGGCGGGACGCGACGCGTGGCTCGAGGCCCATGATGGCCTCGAGCGATTCGACGTTCTGCCTCTGCTCGTCGCCACCGACGGCGCGGTCGCGGAGTTCGGCCGCGACGTGCGCCGGTTGCGTCCCAACCTGCTCATCGGCGGGGTCGAGGGGATGGATGAGGTGAACTGGCCCGAAGGCGAACTGCACATAGGCGAGGCGGTGATCCGGATCGACTCTCGTCGCGCCCGGTGCCCCATGACCACGGTCGATCCCGACACCCTGGCCGTGGATCCGAACGTGCTGAAGGACATCGGGCGTCGCTTCGGCGGAAGGCTCGCCCTCAACGCCGAAGTGCTGCGGCCCGGGGTCGTCCGCGTGGGGGATGAGGTCACGATGCGACCTCCCCGGGACTGGTAGTTAAACGGCGGCGAGGGCGGTGGCGAGATCGCTCACGATGTCGGGGGCATCCTCGATTCCCACCGAGATGCGCACCAGGCCATCGGTGATCCCGAGGGCGTCGCGTTCGGCCTGCGTGTACCCCGCGTGGGTCATCTTGGCCGGGTGACACACGAGGGTCTCCACGCCTCCCAGGCTCTCGCCGAGTGAGCACAGGCTGAGTTTCGGGGCGAAGCGTTTGGCCGCCTCCAGAGATCCGAGTTCGAAGGAGATGAGCGCTCCAAAGCCCGTGGCCTGGGACTTGTGGACCGCGTGGCCCGGATGGTCTTCGAAGCCGGGCCAGAAGACCTTCCGCACCTTCTTCTCCCCGCGCAGGAAGCTCGCCACCACCCGCGCGTTCTCCTCATGACGGGGCATGCGCACGGCCAGGGTCTTGGTGCCGCGCATGACCAGGAACGAATCGAGGGGTGAAAGGATGGCGCCCTGGGCGTTCTGGACGTACTTCAGCCACTTGACGTCGTCTTCGCTCTTGCAGACCGCGACGCCGCCGATGCTGTCGGAATGTCCGTTCAGGAACTTGGTGGTGGAATGCACCACGAGGTCGGCCCCCAGGGTGAGGGGACGCTGGAAGAAAGGGCTCATGAAGGTGTTGTCCACCACGAGGCGCGCGCCTTTCCGGTGCGCGATCGCGGCGAGAGCCCGGATATCGCAGATCTTCATCATGGGGTTCGTGGGGGTCTCGAGCCAGAGGAGGTTGAAGTCCCCGCCCGTCTTCTCGAAGGCGGCGGCGTCCGAGAGATCGAGGAAGTCGAAGCGCACGCCGTAGGGTGCGATCAGCTTGGTGAAGAGGCGGTGCGTTCCGCCGTAGACGTTGTCGCTCACCACCACGCGCTGGCCCGGCTTCACCAGCGACATCACCGCGTTGGAGGTCGCGAGGCCGGAGGCGAAACAGATGCCTCCCGCGCCCCCCTCGAGGGCGGCGAGGTTGGCCTCGAGAGCGAAGCGCGTGGGATTCTGGGTGCGCCCGTATTCGAAGCCCTTGTGTTTGTCGATGCCCTCCTGTACGTAGGTGGAGGTCAGGTACAGCGGCGTGATGACCGCGCCGGTGGTGGGATCTGGATGCTGTCCGGCGTGAATGCAGTCGGTGGCGAAGCCCATGGGAGTCTTTCTTTGGAACCTCAGGTTGAACGTGTTTTCAAAAATCAGGCGAACTGACGCAGCCACGCGGTCACTTCGTCGATGGGGACCGGTCTTGAGTACAAATAGCCCTGCATG
>CAZYEA010000191.1:0-5234 GCA_964646485.1 uncultured Acidobacteriota bacterium | reverse complement strand
TCGACGCCCTCGGCCACCACCCGGAGATTGAGGGCGCGCCCCAGGGACACCACCGCGTTTGCGATGGCGGCGTCGTCGGGGTCCTCGATCATGTCGCGGATGAAGGAGGCATCGATCTTCAGCATGTCCACCGGCATGTGACGCAGCCGCGACAGGGAGGAGTATCCGACCCCGAAGTCGTCGATGGCGATAGACGCCCCGGCTTTCTTCAGTCGCCGGAGCTGCTCGCCGATGATCTGACCCTCGCTGAGGGCCGCGGTCTCGGTGATTTCGATGTGAAGCCTCGTGGCCGGGAAGGACTCGTCGTTCAGGGTGGCGAGGGCGTCGTCCACGAAGGACAGGTTCGCGAGCTGACGGACCGAGACGTTGATGGCCAGGTTCAGGGGGGCGGGTCCGATGCGGGGGAGGGTGCGCATGGCCCGGATGGACTCGCGCAGCACGAACTCTCCCAGGGGCACGATCAGGCCGGTGTGCTCGGCCAGGGGAATGAAGTCGGAGGGCAGGGTCATGCCCGGGCCGCGCTCATCCGGCCAGCGCACCAGCGCTTCGAGCGCCACCGGCCGCTGCGAGGTCGTGTCCATGATGGGCTGGAAATAGATGGCGAGTTTCGAGCGCACGATGGCCGTGCGCAGCCCGCGCTCCATGGTGACCCGCCGCTCCACGTCCTCCCGCAAGGCGGCGGAGAAGAGCTGATGAGTGTCGCGGCCCATCTCCTTCGCCCCGTACATCGCGAGGTCGGCGGCTTTGAGCAGGGTGTCGCGATCGGTGCCGTTGTCCGGGAACATGGCGACCCCGACACTCGCCGTCACCACCACTTCGCTCCCCGCCGCGTCCAGGGGGACGCGAAGGGAATCCACGACCTTCTGCGCCACGTTGACCGCGCCGCGCTGGTCGGTGTCGGGCAGGATGGCGATGAACTCGTCGCCTCCGCGCCGGGCCAGGGTATCGGATTCGCGCAGGCAGGAGGCGAGCCGGGCCGCCACCAGGCGGAGCACGCCGTCGCCCACGCTGTGGCCGAGGGTGTCGTTGACCAGTTTGAAGCGGTCGAGGTCGACGAACAGAACGGCGAGCGGGGTGCGATGACGCTCGGCCAGAGCCAGGGCGGTGTCGAGACGGTCGTCGAAGAGAAAGCGGTTGGGCAGGCCGGTGAGGGAGTCGACGTAAGCGAGGGACTGGATCTGCTCGTCCTTCTGCCGCCGCTCGATGGTCTCCGCGATGTGTCCCGAGACGAAAGTGAGCAGGTCGCGGTCGGCCGGGGTGTGGCGGATGTCCGGGTCGTAGCTTTGCACCACCAGGATGCCGAAGGTGGCGTTGCCGCGGATCAGGGGGACGCCGATCCAGCTGGTGGCGTCGTGGCCGTAGGTCTTCACCGTGCGCGAGCGTTCCAGTTCCTCGATGGCGCGCTGGTCGGCCAGCAGGGGTTCGCCTGACCGGATGACGTAGCCGGAGAGGGAGTCCTCGAGGGGCAGGGGCTGGGGCGGCGCCACGTCGTACTCGTCGCGGAAATAGGGGAAGGTGAGATGCGACCCGTCGAGATCGAGAAGGCCGATGAAGAAGTTCTTCGCGTACATCAGCTCGGCCACGATGTCGTGGATCTCCGAGAAAAGGGCCTCGATCCCGATGGAGCGCGTCGAGGCCTGGGCGATGCGATACAGCGCCGACTGCAGTTCCTCGGCCTTCTGCCGCTGGGAGAGGTCGCGCGCGATGATGAGGGCGCCCTTGCGGCCGTCGATCTCGATGGCGGCGGCCCGGACTTCGACCGGCACCACCCCCTTGCCCTGGATCATCTTGATCTCGCTGGTCCGCGGCCGCCGCCCCAAGCTCACCGCATCCATGAGGTTGCGCAGGACGGCCCGGTCCTCGGGGGGAGCGAGATGTACGAGGTCGAGGGGTTGCGCCGAATACTCCGGGGCGAGGTCGAGCAGGCGGCGCGTGCCCGCGTTCGAGAAGATCACCCGCTCGCCGTCGAGGACGAAGACGGGGTCGGGCAGGAGCTCGATGAGCTGGCGGTAGCGGTGCTCGCTGTCGACGAGCGCCTTCTCCGCGCGCTTGCGTTCGGAAATGTCCCGGAGGATGGAGAGGGCCGCGGGCTTCTTGTCGTAGAGGATCGGCTCGCTCTGCGCCTCGATGTCCAGGGTGGTGCCGTCGAGCCTTATCCCCTTTTGCTCGATGGGGGGCGCCGAGAGACCCAGGTCCACCGCCTTCATCCGCTCCATCGCCACTTCCCGGTAGTCGGGGTGAATGCGTTCCAGGAGGGGCTTTTGCCTCAGCTCCTCGATGGAGGCGGCGCCGAAGAGCTTGAGGTAGGCGGGGTTCACGAGAAGGAGGCGTCCGGCCTGGCTGACCGCGATCCCGTCCGGGGAGGCCTCGACGAGCTGCCGGTACCGCTCCTCGCTCTCGCGCAGCGCCTGTTCGGCGAGCATGGCCTCGGTCATGGTGCGGACGAACACCCGGATGGCGGGGGAGCCCTCGAACTCGACGAGGTGGGAGTCGAGCTTCACCATTCCCACCCGGCCGTCCAGCCGCCGAAAGCGCACCACCGCCGGCTCGACCCGGCCCCCGCTTTCAAGGGTGAGGGTCCGCTCGCGCGCGATCTCCGCGTCCTCCGGGAAGACGAAGTCCTCGACCCTTTGGGCGAGAAGGTCGGAGGCGCTGCGGGCGCCCGCGATCTCGATGAGGGCCCGGTTCACGAAGAGCGGCCGTCCGTCGCGGTAGATCAGGATGCCGTCGGGGGTGGTCTCCACGAGGCTCCGGTAGCGCGCCTCGCTCTCCCGCAGCGCCGCCTCGGTGGCCCGCCGCTCCGTGACGTCGGCGGCGAGCACGATGTAGGCCCGCTTGCCCTTCGCGTCGAAGGGGACCGAGCGCACTTCCGCATAGGTGGGCGTTTTGTCGGCGCGGATGATGCGCATCTCCATGGGCGGGTTCGACTCGCCCCGATAGAGGCGGGACACCCGCTCCTTGGCCGCGGGAAGGAACTCCGGATCGAGGAAGGTGTGGGCCGAGTGACCGATGACCTCCGAGTGGGCCTTCACCCGCACCAGTTGAAGGAAGGCCTCGTTGCACCAGACGAAGGTTTCGTCCATGGCGATCGAAGCGGCGAAAGGAGCCGACTCGAGGACGTAGAGGAGGCCGACGCTGTCGAACAGCTCCTGCCAGGCGTCCGGATTCATCGCGGTGCCTTCTGCCCGCCGCGTCTCGTCACCGGATATTGACCGAGATGTCCCGGGGGCGGCCGTCTCTCAGGATCTGCGCCCGGACCGAGCCCGCGGTCTGGAGGCGCGGCCACAGGCCGACGAGGGTGGTGAAACTGTCGATGGGCGTGTCGTTGACGCTCACCAGGACATCGCCCGCCTTGAGGCCGAGGGTGTCGAGGATGGTCCCTTCGGGAATACGCGAGAGGGTAAAGCCCGCGACCTGGCCGCGCGAGGTGACGGGAATGAGGGTCGTTTCCGTCATCAGCCGGGACATCTCCCGGTCGAGGCGAGCCTCGAGCTCGGCGCGGGTCACGGTCACGTCCGCGGCGGGGGCGGGTGAGGGTGCGGCCTCGTCCGCGATCCGGGGTGCCCTGGTCGCGGCCGCGGCGATCAGCCGAAGCGTTCGCCGCTCGCTCCCGCACACGAGGTCGACTTCCCCGGCGCGTATCGCCCCCACGTCGCAGCCGAAGGCGCGGTCTCCAGCCACCACCGAGCGCACCCGGCCCTCGGCCATCAGCGTTGCAGCATGGCGGCCCGACTTCGAGAGCACGATCCCCGAAAGGGCCACCTCCGGCTCCAGGGTGGCGATGAGCAGAATCGAAGTCAGCATCGATGGCAAGCTGAAGAGAACTAAGAGCATATCGGAGCGGCCCATGCAAGGGGCTCATGGGGCATGTCCCTGTAACCTCCCCCGGTCATGGATGTGGTCGCGGTCAGCACCGAGCTTTCGTCCGAAATGGTGAAGGACGCCTATCCCCGGGGCCTCTTCCCCATGGCCTACGTCGAGGCGAACCTGATCACCTGGCACCGGCCCAGGGTTCGCGCCGTCCTGCCCCTTGACGCCCTCCACGTGCCCCGCCGCCTGCAGCGCACGATCAGCCAGGGGAAGTTCGAAGTCACCTTCGACACCGCGTTCCGCGAGGTCATGCGCGGATGCGCCGCGGACCGTCCGGTGTGGATCAGCGACGATTTTCACCGGGTGTTCGGGGAACTCCACGATCAGGGAATCGCCCACTCCGTCGAGGTCTGGCCCCGCGGTGGCTCCGAACTCGCGGGCGGCCTCTATGGCCTCGCCCTGGGAGGCGCCTTCTTCGCGGAGTCCAAGTTTCACCGGGTGCGTGACGCCTCGAAGGTGGCGGTGGTCTCGCTCGCGCGGCGGCTGGCCGCGAGGGGATTCACGCTGCTGGAGGTGCAGTACCTCACCGACCACCTGAAGCAGTTCGGGACCATCGAAGTGTCGCACCGCGAGTACATGAACCGGCTCCGCGTGGCCCTGGCCCTGCCCGCGGACTTCGGCCCGCCCTCGCCTCCGCGGTCCTTCCCGGCCGTCGAATAAGCTTCCCGCTCCATGGACCGCGGTGAAGTCCGGCGCGTGACCGTCGCGGTGCGTGATCTCGCCCGCGCGCGGGTCCTCTATTCGGACCTGCTCGGGATGCGCGAGGTCTCCTCGTGGCGCTTCACCGCCGAGGAAGTGGCCCTCGAGCCCCGGGCCGCGCGCTTCGCGGCCACCCTCGGACTCGCCGAGCCCGAGGCCATCGTGGGCGTGGATCTCGAGCAGCCGGGGACGAGTGTGGGCGCGGTGCGGTTGGTGCGCATCGGCGACGGTGCGGGCGAGAGGATCAACGAAGGCGCCCGTCCCTACGATCATGGGCATGTCAAAAACCTCGACTTCTTCACCGACGACGTGCAAGGGCAGTACGCCCGCTTCGTCGGCGCGGGTTTCGAATTCCTGAGCCCTCCCGTCGAATACGCCTTGCCCTGGGGTCAGGGCGCCCTTGCCACCGAGGCACACCTCCCGAGCGAAGACGGGGTGAAGATCTCCCTCGCGAGGCTCGCGGGGGTGCCCCGAATGGCCATGGGGCGCAGCGCTCGCGAGACCCCATTCACCGAAGTGGCGGCGGCCACCCAGGTGGTCAAGGACTTCGAGCGCGCCGAGGCTTTCCTGTGTGAGGTTCTCGATCTCGTGCCCGCGGCGCCCACGGTGATCGAAGGGGAGTTGATCGCGGCCTTGCGCCTTCCCTCCGGCACGCGCTTGCGCAT
>CAZYEA010000190.1:0-9452 GCA_964646485.1 uncultured Acidobacteriota bacterium | reverse complement strand
CCTGCGCCACGCCCACGAGTTCCGCCTGAACGACCACCGCGCCGGTGAGCACGTCCGCGCCGGGGGTGTAGTCGATCGATTCGCCTTCATGCACAAACTTTGCCGGTCCTGCTGCCATGCTGCCTTCTCCTTGGCCCGGAATGACACCGGGGCCGTCTTCGCCAATGCCTCCGCCGATCTCTGCGCCTGCTCCCATGGGCTTACACCTCGCCCTTGCTCTTCACGCCGCCGCGGGGGTCCTGCAGCGCCACGCCGAAGTCGTGGTACCCGCGCATCCGCACGCCGAGCTGGCTGAAGTCCGCGTCGGAAGTCTCGATGGTCGGGGCCTCCTGTCCGTTGAGGAACGCCATCTCGATGACCGGCAGGTCGCTCGGGTCGGCGAGGAGGTACCACGCCTTGGCCGAGTTGCCGGTGTAGAGGGCGTTGGAGAGGTAGCGGCTGACCTCGATGCGGAACTTGCCCTGGTGCGGGTTGGCGACGGGGAACTTGGTGTTCGCGGTCGTGTCCCGGAGCTCGACGCTCTTGTAGAGCTGCGTGCCCATCGCCGAGAGCGCCGTCGGCACCAGCAGGATCGCGGGCATCACGCCGGTGGGCTTGCCGTCGGAGTCCACAAGGTCCATGAAGGCGACCTCGCCCTTGGTGAGGCCGTCGATGCCGAGCGCGGTGTCAGCGCCCGAGACGAAGTTCTTGTTGCCGGCGCTGAAGAACGCAGCGTTGTTCATGAACGCCGTCCAGAACACGTCGTTGATCTTCAGGCCCGAGCCACGGCCCAGCTTGCGGGGGACCGTGGTGATGGCCCCGAGATCGTCGTTGATGATGTCGCGGCGGTCAATCGAGAGCATCAGGCCGTAGGTGTCGGCCTTGTTGCTGTAGGTCTCCTCGCCCAGCGTGCCGTGCTTGAGCTCGCCGCCGGGGGCCACCTGCTCGTACTGGTCCTTGCCGACCAGGCGGTAGCTCGTGACGGTCTTGAAGTCCGAAACGTTGCGGACGGCGCAGATGCTCCGCCACACACGCTCGACGCTGAAGAAGCCCGTCGCAGGAACGACAACGGCCCCAGCACGAGCCGGGGCCATTGCAACGATTCGAGTTGTCGAGCAAGCATCAGGCAGCCATTTTCATCGGTCCGCCTTCGGTGATGCTCGCGATCGTCAGGCCCGGCCCGCCGATGCCGAAGTTGACGGTAAACTGCGCGGGGTTGCCGCGAGCGGTCGAGCGGACGGCGGTGATCTGGTATGTCACCGGGGCTGAACCGCTGGGGAGCGTGTCATCGGTGAACGACTTCACGCCCGTCGCACCGACGAAGTTCAGCGCACCGCCGCCGATCGACCGCTTGACCTCGTAGATGGTCCCCTGCGTGCCGCTGGGGTTGTTGCACTTCCACTTGAGTTCGAGCGCGCCGTTCTGGAGCAACGAGACGCGGAACTCGAACGGCGTGCCCGGCGGCGGCGCGGTGCTCGGATCGGCGGGCGGCGGGATCTGGGCAAGCACATACACATTCGGCATGTTCTTGGTCTCCGCAAAGTTGCGGATAGTGTCGATCATGTCCTGTCCCGCGCCGGGACCGGAGTGCATCGCCCGCACGGCGTCGTAGAACGCTTGCGTGGCCGACTTGGCGGACTGCCGCGCCGCCTCGGCGGCGTTGAACGCGGTGCGGGCCGCAGTGGTAAGCGTGCCCAGCGCGGTGACGGACGCGGGCGTGAGCCCGATCGCCGCCGCGTTGGCGGCCCACGGCCCGCCCGCCAGCGCGTGCGCCTCGTAGAACTCGATCTTTCCCAAACGACTATCAGGAACGACGCCCATGGTTTTCTCCTTGGCCGATTGGCCGACAGGGCGAAACCGGGCGTCGCGCGCCTTCTACATCGAAGGCCGTGCCCCGGCGATGAACTGAGAGAGTCCATCGACGCGGGCCGAGGGTCACTTGAGGCAACGACAAAAAAAACGTCGTCGCTGGTCGCGTTTAGCCCTTGGACGCTCTCGACCGATGATTCCTCTAGATCGTTCATGCCTTCGACAATGGCCACAGACCCTTCGACGGTCTCCTCCAGGCCTTCGACGATCGTCGCCGACGGTTGAACGAGGCATTGCCGAAGGCCGACGACAGGCGTATGCCCTTCGACGGTCGCCACACGCCACTTGACGAGAGGACAACCTGGTACATGGCACGAACCCTTTGCATCTTGTTGCCCCAACTGCCCGAGTGGTCTACCGTACTTGCCGCACGACGACCCCACAAGGAGCCTTGATATGATCCGAAGAGCCGCAGCGATCCTCGCAGCACTTGCCTCAGTCAGTTCGCTCGCGATGCTTCAACCAGCATCGCCGACTACGGATGCCCCGATCGCAAAGGCGGCGCTTGAAGAAGTCAAAGAAGTGCCGGCAGAGGGCTCGTTGAGCGGATACGTCGCAACTCAGTCGCTCGTCATCGCAGAAGCCTTCTGCATCGAGGGGTATTCCGAACTGGCGATCTGGAAGATTTCCAAATCGGCGATCCTGTCCTCCGACATCGTCGAAGGTGGCGGCGCAATCGGCGACCTCGCGTGGACGACGTTGCACGTCGACGAGTATGACTGGTCACAACTCGACGGATCACATCCCTACGCCACGTTCATTGCGCAAAGGAACGCGGTCGCCGCACTGGTCATTGGCGAGTTGAAGGGCACATGCGGCATCTCACCGTGCATCTCGCTCGCCTTTGACGTGGACGACGAGGTCGGTGAACGGACGCATTGGCTCATCCCGCTCGTCAATGCACCGCCGGTGGTGTACGAGACCGCACTGCTGGTGGCAGGTCGCACCGGGTTTGCGTTGAGGGCCGTGGCCGCTGACCCGTGCAGCGGTGGCACGCCG
Source organism: uncultured Acidobacteriota bacterium (assembly GCA_964646485.1). GTDB lineage: Bacteria > Acidobacteriota > Vicinamibacteria > Fen-336 > JAGNNV01 > JAGNNV01. The sequence goes on along the minus strand of CAZYEA010000190.1, from coordinate 6,605 downwards.
TGCGATGACACATATCGGCAGCGCATGAAGGATGCCCTCACTACGTTCACGCAATGCATGAAGGACTCGACGCCGCCAATTTCCTGGAGAAACGTCGCATGCTTCGTCGGGTGCGTCCCGTTGCTGTCTGGAACGCCACTGCTCTATGCTGCGTGCGTTGCGGCCTGTAACGGGATCATCAGCGGCGCAGGCGTGATCGATGCCACACGGTGCGCGAACGAGCTCGAAGCGGCGAAAGAAAACGCGAAGGCAAGCTACTGCGCGTGCCTCCAGTATCAGCAGCAGCATTGCCCGAATATGGCGGAACCTGAGAACCCGACGGTCGGGGGTTGCCCATGAGCGGTGATAGCGCACCGGTGTCCCGCTGGGGCACTCGCAACGTCATCGTTGCAAGCGTGGCGATTTCGTGGGGTGTGACCATTGCGACGCTCTTCGCGGCACAGCGACTCCCAGGTCCTTGGAAGTTCCGTTTCATTCAGGCCGATACGATCTCCATTGGCGGCGGCACGGGGCAGGCTGCCATCGTTCTGTCGGCGGAAAGAGCAATGGACGGGATGGCCATGCTCACCCTCAAGGGCGCACAGGGCGATGAGTCCATAACGTTCTCCGTTGCACCGAACGGCCGCCCGAACATGTCGCTAAGCGGCGCTCAGGGCCGCACAGTGTTGGTGATGGAACTTGCCCCGGACGGACAACCCCGTTTCCGATTCATGGAAGCAAAAACCGGGAAGATCGGATGGTCGGTGACCCTTGACGCCAACGGCCAGCCCGTCATCGAACCTCGCTCAGCGCGTTCTGGCGAGTAGCCGCTATCGTCGTTGTGTCCCGAGGAGTTCCCCGCCGCGACATTGAACGGCACGTTCAGGCAGCGGGCGATCTCGTTGAGGATCTCGCGCTTGAACTCGCCGAACGTCGTCGTCGGCTGCTCGGCGTGGACCTGCCCGAGCTTCCAGCCGCCGGGGAGCACGGTCGCCAGCCGCTGCTCGAGCTCGACCTCATCCATCGGCTCCAGCGGATCGGCCTCGCCGTTGGGAGGAGCGTCGGTGTAGATGACGGCGGCGAAGTTGGCGGCGGTCTCGGCGGCGGCGATGGTCGCGAGCGTGTACCGGCGGAGCTGCGCGAACAGCGGGAGCGCCGGCGTGATGTCTGGGATGCCCCGGAGTTGGCCGGGTCGATCGGCGCGGAAGTAGTGCACGACGGCCGGCGCGGCGAACGTGTCGTACGCGCTGAGGTCGTCGATAGGGGCGCGGAGAAGTCCGCTATCGCCCGGATGCCGCTTCAGCACCCGGTATGCGGACGGGTTGCCCCACTGGTCGAGCACGATGCCGTCGATCTCGTCGCCCCCACCACGCCCACGCCGGAGGAGCGGGGTGCAGACCTGGTCCGCCTCGATGAGCTTGAGGTCCAGCGATACAGGCGACCCCCACGACGCGATCGCGGGGTTGTTGACCAGGAGCGCGAACGACTCGCCGCTCTCGGCCCGAGCCAGCCGCATCGTGCGGAGCTTGCCGGCAAGGTCCACCGCTCGGGACCACTGCTCGAACGCCTCCTCGATGCGAGAGTTGGCATCGGCGTCATCTGTGAGCATCTGCAACCGCGGACCGGTGCCGATGGTGTCGTTGGCGAGCGTGAGGGCGATGCCCTTGGCGTAGGAGTTGTTGGCGACCTCGTACCGGGCGCGGTTGCGGAGGATGCGCCGGACTTCGGGATTGATCGCGGCGTTGGGCGAGAGGCCGTCCGCGTTCGCCCAGTGCTTCCGGTTGTCGGGCGTGGTCTGCGCCGAGTCGAACTTCGCCACCACGAACCGTCGCGGGCGACCGCCGCGCGGAGCATCCGTGCTCCGCTCGGCGGGGGCGGGGGGGCGGCCGTTTCGATTCAGCAGGTTGGCGATGGTCTTGAGCATCGGGGGTGCGGTGGTGATCAGACGGAGCCGGGGGGAACGATCTTGGCGAACTTGATCCCGAGGCCGGGCTTCCTCGCGGCGTCCTTGGACGCGAGGTAGCGGTCGGCCTCGATCTGGTCCTTCAGCGAGTGCTGCTCGACCGACTGGCCATCGACGGAGACCTTCGCGGGCTGGGTCGCCGCTTCGCGCAGGGCTTCGTCATCGCTGGAGGGGTCCGGGGGCACGCCAGTACCCCTCTGCTCCAGCCGCGGTGTTGTCGCGCTTGCGGTGTCAATGCGGCCGAAACGGTCTACGGGTAGACCCGATCACTCGACGGGGCGCTCGACCGTCGTGATCCGCCGACCGCAGTTGCGGCAAGCGCGCCGGCGGCGGATCGCCCCGCTGGGAGCCGCGCGGGTGTAGAGCACTTCGAAGTGGCAGCACCCGCACCGGGGGCAGGCGAGCCCGCGCGGTTGGGCCGGCGGTTTGGCCGGACGAGCTGGCGTGCGGGGGTTCACCGGCGATCTCCTCGCAACTGAGACAGCCGCAGCCGGGGACGCACCGACACCTTGTGGTCGGTCCCAAACAGCACCGCGCCTTCCATCGACGCGGCTACCGCCGCCCCGACCAGGCAGTCGAGCCAGTGGTTGTCGAGCCCCTCGACGCGGAGTTTCCACTCGTCCACCGTGCGGCCGCGGCCTTCGGTCTTCACGCAGTACTCGCTGGTCAGGTGTTCCGACAGCAGCCGGTGCGGCTCGGGTTTGCTGCCGAACAGCGACAGGCACCCGGGATCGCCCATCGGCACGGCGAATCTGGCATGTGCAAACGACTTCCAGTAGTTCGTGTCGAACACGACGTGCCGGACGGAGCGCTTGCCCGTGATTACGGGGATGCGCCAGTTGAGCCCGACGCGATCGCCCCGCTTGCGCTTGTAGTCGCTGAAGGGGATGCTCGACGCACCGACATAGCGCCCGTGGCTGGGCATGAGCACACCCGCGTGCGGGCTCTGGCGGCAGAACTGGTACACCACATCCGTGGACGATCCCCAGTTGGCGTCGATCAGGCAGCGATCGATCCGCACCATCGCCCCGTCGTCGCGCCGCCATTCGCGTGCCAGGTGCGAGGCCACCAGTCGCTCCAGCCCGGCGTAGATCGCACCCTCAACGCCGGCCCGCGGGGCCGCGGTCGCCAGCGTGCGTCGCATGTCGCGGAGCGTGAAGTATCCTCCAGGGGCCTTCTGGTCCGGTTCGGTGCCGTAGTCGATGACGTACCCCGTGAAGTCGTCCTCCCACCCAGCGACGAGGTAGAACAGCGCCTTGCCCTGCACGTCCACGAACATCGTTAGCCGAGTGCAGCCGATCGGCACCTCGGCTCGGGCCTGGCCATTGACCTTCGCCGCGATCTGATCGGCGCTGAGCAGGTCGTCGGCGGCCTGGATCTCCGGGAGCGGCTCGTTCTGGTACTCCGCGAAGAACGCCGCTTCGTCCTGCAGCTTGAGGTTCATCGCGTGCTGGACCGCGGATAGCTCGTCGTGGTTGAACCGCTCGGGCCATGCGATCACCGCCCCCTCGTCCATCGCGGTCCGGTGTTGGCCGTAGAACTCAGTCGCGGCCTTGATCCCCCGATCGTTCCGCAGCCCTTCCGCCCGCATCTCCGCGTACTTCTGCCACAGCGCATCGCGCACAGGCAAGGCGTACATCATCTTCGTCCGCTCGCCCTGCCACTGCGGGTGCTTGTCGCGGTCGAGGATGCGGTCGGCCAGGTCGTCGGGGCGGACGACGGTGAGCGTCATGAGACCCGCGATCTTCTTCCCCGGGCCCGCGAGGCCGAGGATCGCCCCGGCGAGGATGCGCTCGCGGTTGGCGCACTGCGAGGGCGACCGGGCGCTCTCGTCGGTCTGGGGGTCGTCGATCAGCACGAGGGACGGACGCGCCGAAGTGCCGTCGGCCCGCTTGTGCTTCATGCCGCGGATGCGGCCGGTGATCCCGGCGACGCGGATGATGGCGCCGGCGGCCGCCGAGCCGGAGATCGTCGGCAACACGATCTCCCGGGCGGTCCAGCCGATGTGCGTCTGCTTGCCCTGGTAGAGCTGGCCGGATGCGCGCTGGTGGATGCCTTCAAGCGAACGGATCGGGTGACAGACCTCCGGGAAGTCGCCGGCGAGGAGGTCGCTGTTCTCCAGCTCCGCCTTGATCGACTCCAGCATCCCGGCGGCGTGCTCCTCATCGGAGCCGATGAGCGCCACGAAGTCACGGTGGCCGTAGAGCATCGCCCACAGGCACGCCACCTCGCAGAGCGAGGTCTTGCCACTACCGCGCGGCATGGCCATCCCGAACAGCCCGCCCTCGAGCACCGCCTGCTCGATCTTGGCAATGACCTTGAGGTGGTCGTCCGACCACTTGAGGTGGAAGGTCTGCAGGAAATACGTTTCGCAGAAGTACCGGAAATCCCGCGCAGCCCTTTCGCGCCGCGCCGGATCGGCTACCGGAGGTAGGTCGCCGATGTCGCGCCCCGAGAGCGAGAGCATGGCGTTGCGCTGCCTCGCCCGCTCCTTCATCGCCTCGTAGCCAGTGAGGCCCTCGGGCTGGCGGGCGGCCTCGGCAAGCGCCTCGTGCCGCGTCGTCACCAGCCACGCGACGTACCGGAACAGATCAACCTTCGCCGCGTCCCCATCGGCCGCGACTCGGAAGCCCGCACGCGTGCGGTGCCGGTGGAGCTGCCGCTCGCTGACGACCTCGCCCAGCGGTGTGCTGTTGAGCAGACGCGCGAGCTCGCCGGGCTTGAGTTTGCGCGGGTCAATCGCCACCTGCGGCCATCTCCTTCACGAGCCACGCGGCGTAGTGCACGAGGTTGAGCGTGCCGTCGGTGTTCGCCGGCGCGCCCGCTTCGATGTCGGCGCGGAGCATCGCCTCGGTGACGGCCTTGCCGCCCAGGCGCGTGAGCACGCGGGCGGCGTCCGCCACGGGAAGCGCCGCGGGGTTGAGCCGGGACATCCCCTGCCCGGCGGCGTTGGCGGGGTGGGGGGCGTGGGGGGCGGGACTAGGCGCGTGTTCGGGAGTCATCGCGGACCTCCCGCCCGAACTTGCCCACATGTCCGACCGAGTTGCCCACATGTCGCGGAATGACGGCGAAACCGCTCCGATTCGCCTTGCCTGTTCGCGGATGTCATGGCTTCATGTGTCACAACGCGGGGCGGAACCCCGCGACGGAGACCACGAAGATGAACGCGACGACGAAGAACATGATCGAGATTGCCAGCGCCCTGGGACGCCGCGGGTTCGCGGTCGCCAGCATCGAGGTCCGCACGCCCGACGGCCGGACCTGGTCGGTCGACGCCGCGAGCGCCGGCGGCTTCCGCCTCTTCGAGATCGACCCCGACGGCCGCCGCGGGCCCGACGAGCACGACGCCGTCGATGGCGACACCTGGTTCGCCAGCGACCTGGTGGACTACCTCGACGCGGTGGGGCGGCCCAAGACGCCCCCGCCCGGCCGCACAACCCGCTCGACGACCTGAAGCCCGCGAAATGCGGGCTTCGTTGTTTACCGGAGTCACCACGCACCGCAAGCACCCCAAGCGACGAGAGGTACCAGTATGAAGAAGCACACAAACAAGACCGCCAAGCCCGCCCCCGCGCAACCGACCGCCGTCGAGATGTACGCCGCACGGCGGAACGACATCGCCCGGCTCCTCGACGTGCTGCAGATGGAACTGGACAAGCACGACGAGCGGGCCAAGGCCGACCCGACCAACTGGGGCATCACCGGCAACCTCGGGAAGGTCCGCAGCGACCTGATGGACACCGTCGCCTTCCTCAGCGGCATGGACCGCGAGGACGTCGAGCGCTTCCTGGCCGAGTAACCACTCCGTACCAACGCACCCCCACGAAGGAGCACGCTCATGAACATCAAGACGATCGTGATCGAAGGCCACGAGAAGGACGTCAAGATCAGCCGCACCGAGCGCGGCGCGGAAGCGACGATCGAGCAGAGCACGCGCCACGCGGGCAGGCAGGACATCTGCATCGCCCACATCGCGCGCGACGAGGACCGCGACGCCCGTTATGCCAAGGCGGTCGAGGTCGCCAAGGTGGTCTACGGGACCGACCGCCGCGGCCGCGCCGCCGCCACCAACTCGATGGTCCACGACGTCCTCAACGAGATGGAGCGCGTCGCGGGCTGCTAACCCGCCCCACGCGCCCCCCCATGCGTCGCCGCGGGGAACCGCGCCGGACGCGATTCCCCGCCGCAATGTGCGGCGGGAGTCCGCACCCGTAGTTGGGAGATTCGCATGAGTACGAAGACGAAGAAGGCCCCGAAGACCCGCATGTCCAAGAGCGCGGCCCGCGCCGAGGGCGCGGCCAAGACCGACCGGCTCCGCAAGGCGGCGCTCGCCGAGATCAAGGACCGCCTGGACGGCAAACCCGGCGAGGCGAAGCCCGCCAAGAGCGGTAAGGCTCCCAAGGCCGCGAAGGCGCCCAAGGCCCCCAAGGAGAAGAAGCCCAAGCGCGTCAGCGCCCTCGACGCCGCGGCGCAGGTGCTCGCCGCCAGCGAGGTGCCCATGCGGGCCAAGGAGATGATCGCCAAGATGGAAGCGAAGGGCCTCTGGAAGAGCCCCGGCGGGAAGACACCCGAGGCCACGCTCTACGCCGCCATCATCCGCGAGATCGCCGCCAAGGGCGACAAGGCCCGCTTCAAGAAGCACGACAAGGGCGTCTTCGTCGCC
>CAZYEA010000189.1:0-9456 GCA_964646485.1 uncultured Acidobacteriota bacterium | reverse complement strand
CGAACGGGTAGGGGCGGAGTTCGGCCATGGTCGTCGGGCCGATGTTACGCCTCGGGCCTTCACAAGAATTTACAAGGCGTCCTCGGCGCGATACCCGGTTTCCGGAGTGTTCAAGGAATCGACGGCGATTTTTCCGGCCAGGGCTTTGAACGGGCCCGGAGCGAAGAGGAGCGGTTCACTCCCCTGAAGAGACATCGGGGTCTCCCCCCACCCTCGCGGAAAGAAGCTCCCCTTTCACCCGACCGCCTGTGGATCGGTTCGTCATCGTCGTGACTAGACTGCCCGCCCCATGAAGAACATCCATCGGCTAGTCAGCGCGATCTTCCTGCTGTCTCTCTCGCAAGCCGCGGTCTCGGCGGACGAGCCTCTCACCGAGGCTGTGAGGTCCGCACTTCTCGATGCCGTGGTCGCCCGCCTCGAGTCGACCTACGTGGACACCGAGGCCGCGCCGAAGATCGTGAAGGTCCTGCGCGGACGCCAGGAAGCTCATGCTTACGACGGTCTCAGCAATCCCGCCCAGTTCGGCGAGATCGTGACTCGGGATCTCCGATCGGTGAACGGCGATCTCCATTTGGGGCTGCGCTATTCGAACGAGCCGCCCCTGCCGCAAGGACGCGGGGCGAGTGCCTTCGGCGATCCGCGCCTGTCGAACTTCGGCATGGGAAGAGCCGAGATCCTCGACGGCAACGTGGGCTATCTCGAGATCACCGCCTTCACCGGGGGCGACTATCAGGACGCCGTGGTCGATGCCCTGCGCTTTCTCTCCCGCACCGACGCGGTGATCCTCGATGTGCGGCGAAACGGCGGGGGAGCTTCCGACATGAGCCACTTCATCTTCAGCCATTTCCTCGGCCCGAAGCCGGTGCCCACCATCGACGTGCGCACCCGGTCCTCGTCCCAGGCGAACCATCGGATGAGTCTGGGCGAGGTTCCCGGCCCCCGCCGGCCGGACGTTCCTCTGTACGTTCTCATCAGCCAGGCCACCGGGTCCGCCGCCGAGGAGTTCAGCTTCGTCCTCAAGAATCGCGGTCGCGCCACCCTGGTGGGCCGCCGCACCGCCGGGGCGGGACACATGGTTGCGCAGATCCCGCTCGGCCGCGGCTTCACCGTCTCCTTGTCGATCACGCGCGTCTCCGACCCGGAGACGGGCAAAGAGTGGGAGCAGGTTGGAGTGCAGCCCGATCTCGAGACGCCGCCTGAGCAGGCTCTCCTCGCCGCCCACGCCGCGGCACTCAGGGCGATTGCCGCGCGGGGCGCCGACACGGGGCGGTCCGAGATCCTGCGACGCCTGGTCGAGACGGCGGAGGCCCGGCTCCGCGCCACTCCCGAGCCCGTGGCCCGTCTTCGTCGTTTCGCCGGGATCTATGACGGCCGCGAGGTGAGCGTGCTCAACGGCGAGCTCATGTACACGCGCAGAGCCGGCGGACTGCGCGAGCCCCTGGTTTCGCTCGGGGGCGACGTGTACGCCCTCGCCGCCGTGCGCCTCCGCTTTTCAGAATCCGGCGGCGTCATGACTCTTTCGATCGAGCAACCGGACGGCACGCGGGTCGCTTTGTCGCGTCAGGCCAAATCTCCCTGAGCGTCGGTCTCACGCTTCGGCCGTCGGGTTCGTATAGTTCGACTCCTCATGAAGCCCGGAAGAGTCGCGCGCCCTGTCCCTGGAGCCTCGATCCCATGCTGATGGGCAAGAAGGTGGTGGTCGTCCTGCCCGCCTACAACGCGGCAAAGACCCTGCGCGCCACCATCACCTCGGTGCCTTCCGGTTTCGTCGACGAATTCATCCTGGTCGACGATGCGAGCCAGGACGAGACCGAAGCCCTGTCCGTGGAGATGGGCCTCACCACGATTCGTCATGAAAAGAATCGCGGCTACGGCGGAAACCAGAAGACCTGCTACGCCGCCGCCCTCGCCTCCGCCGCCGACGTCGTGGTGATGCTGCACCCTGACTACCAGTACTCGCCGAGACTCGTTCCCGCTCTCGCCTGGCTCGTGGCGAGCGGCGAGTACGATGTGGCGCTTGGCTCGAGGATCCTCGGCGGCACCGCACTTGGCGGGGGCATGCCGCTTTACAAGTACATCTCGAATCGCGCGCTCACCTTCCTCCAAAACGTCGCGACCGGGGCCAAGCTCTCCGAATACCACACCGGCTTCCGGGCGTTTTCGCGGCAGGTGCTCGAGACCGTTCCCTTTCAGGACAACTCGGACGACTTCGTTTTCGACAACCAGATCCTGAACCAGGTGCTGGCCGAGGGGTTTCGCATCGGGGAGATCTCCTGTCCCACGAAATACTTCGACGAAGCCTCGTCCATCAGCTTCTCCAGGAGCGTCCGTTACGGCCTCGGTGTCGTCGGGGAAGCCATCCGCTTCCGGCTGCGCGCGCGGAAGGCCTCGAGAAGGCCCCCGGACTGAAGATTTCGGGCAACCCCGGTCCCCCTAGACCCGTCTATGGAGCGTGTGACCGATGAGGAGCTTGTCCGCCTGGCTCAAAACGGCGTTCCCTCCGCCTTCGACGAGATCGTCGAGCGGCACAAGGGGGCCGTCTACCGCGCCGCGCTGTCCGCTCTTCGAAACCGCGAGGACGCCGAGGACGTGACCCAGGAAACCTTCATCACCGCCTACCGCAAGCTCGACACCTTCAGGTGGGAGTCGCAGCTGCGCACCTGGCTGTCGAGGATCGCCTGGAATCGGTCGATGGATCATCGCCGGCGGGGACGATTCCGCAGCTTTCTCCGCCTCGACGAGCCCGACGCGGTGGAGCTTCCTTCGCTCGAGGCTGATCCCGAGCGGGCGACTCTTGCCGCCTCCGCCCACGCGACGGTCCGGCGCGAGATCGACCGGCTTCCCGAGAATCTTCGCGACACGCTCCTGCTCGCGACCGCGGGGGATCTCGACTACGCGGCGATCGCGGAGCTGCTCGGTGTGCGCGAAGGCACGGTGAAGAGCCGGGTGTTCGAGGCGCGCGCCATGCTCCGCTCGACCCTGGAGGACGCCCGGCGATGAACCTCGATCGAAACGACCCGATCGATCTCGCCATCGACGAGGCCCTCGCCTCCATGGTCCGGGCCGAACCGCGCCGGGTGAGCGCCGCCTCGGTGCGGCAGGCTATGGGAGAAAGGGGCAGCTCGAGGCTTCCGGGCTGGCTCGCCGCCGCGGCCCTCCTGCTCGTGGCCGTGGGGGTCGTGCTCAAAGAGCGGAGTGCGGTTGGGCCCGCTTCGGTCGCGCGATCGACCGAACCGACGAGGCCGAGCGAGGTGCGCGCTACTCCCTCCACCGACCCGATTTCACCAGCGCCGGTGGCGCTCGCGAGCTCTCCAGGGAACGCGCGCGCGACGCCCCTCGGCAAAGGACGCCGGGCCGGGACCGCAGTCTTTAGTCCTTATGAGGGTCTCCCGCGGCTCGCCGTGGCCTCCATCGACCTCCCCGAGCCGCTTTCTCAAAGCCCTCTCGATGCCGACCCGATCCGGATTCCACGGATAGAGATCGCACCTCTTTCCATCTCTGGTCTTTCCACCGAACAAGAACACAAGTAGGAGTCAAACCGACATGAACGCACGCGCCTTTCTCACCCTTTCTCTTCTGAGTGTTTCACCCTCTCTCCTCTTCGCGCAGTCGTATCCGGAGACGCCAGAGCCAGTGGTGGCCCCGGCGCCGAAGGCTCCAAAGGCTGCGAAGGCCCCTGCTCCCGCGCCCCTTCCTTTGGCCGCGATCGCTGCCGCGCCTGAAGCCCCGCCTATGCCTCGGATGGCTGAGATGCCTCAAACCCCGAAAGTCGCCCCGGCTCCGGCCGCCGTGCCCGCACCGGCCGCGGCTCCCTCGGCGCCGCTCCCCCCGCGTCCCATGGGCCAGATGGTCAACGTCCGCATCGACGTGACCCTCACCGACAGCAAGGGCGCGCCTAAAATCCTGACCATGACCGTCGCGGACGGTGAGAGCGGGATGAACCGGACCACCTCCGCGATCACTTCGGGCTCGAACATGGGCGACTTCTCGTTCAACGCCGATGCCTCTCCCATCGTGGTCGGAAATAAGATCCGCCTCAGGCTGACCGCGGACACCGTGGTGCCGATCGACGTGGACAGCTCGTCGCCCAATCGGTCGAACAAGCTCGGCCTGCGACAGAGCCAGACCGTGATCCTCAACGACGGCGATTCCGTGGAAATCGCCCGGGCCGCCGACCCGGTGTCGGACCGAGCCTTCATCCTGAGCGTGAAGGTCAAGATCCAGCGCTGATCCCTCCTTTTTTGCTATCCTCCCTCGTTCCGTCGCTGGCGTAGCTCAGGGGTAGAGCGGCAGTTTTGTAAACTGCGGGTCGGGGGTTCAATTCCCTCCGCCAGCTCCACCGCTGAAAAAAATTTGGGGAGGTAGCGAAGCGGTCAAACGCAACAGGCTGTAAACCTGTCGGCCCCCGGCCTTCGAAGGTTCGAATCCTTCTCTCCCCACCAGCCTCGGTTCTGATGTATGAAGAGGCGGCAGGAAAAAGCAGTCCCCTTGCGGGTGTAGCTCAGTTGGTAGAGCGTCAGCCTTCCACGCTGAATGTCGCGGGTTCGAATCCCGTCGCCCGCTCCAAGTTGGGGGCAATGAAAGTTGGCGCCGTTTCAAGAGAGTCGTTTGAATCTCTGGTCGAACCCGCGTCGCGGGTGTCGAAGCTGAAGTCCGGCTTTCAGCCGGACTTCACGTCGAGGACCTCGCTTCGCTCGGTCTCGAATCACGGCGCCCGCTCAGTTCGTCAGCGAGTGACCTGACGAGATGCGTTTAGGAATGTCGAAACCGTCTGCTTCGGACCCCCGGTTCGCAGTGACGGGCAGAAAAGGGTAGGCTTTATGGCCCGCCGCAATCAGGCCGGGCCCATGTAGCTCAGTTGGCAGAGCACATCCTTGGTAAGGATGAGGTCAACAGTTCGATTCTGTTCATGGGCTCCACACAATAGAACTAGCCGCAAAGTCCGGAACAGCGGATTTCGTCGTTGAGGATGAGGTCAACAGTTTCGAGTCGAACTCCAGCCTGCCGGCTGGACTTCGAGTCGGGCAGATCGCTTCGCTCACTGTCGATTCTGTCGTAGGGCTCCACACTCAGCAATAAGACAGTTCGCCGCCACAAGTCATGAGAGACATCATCAACCTGCAGTGTCCGGAGTGCAAGAACCGGAACTACTCGACGGACAAGAACAAGCGCAAGACCACCGAGCGCCTGGAGATGAGCAAGTATTGTCCTTTTTGCCGCAAGCACACGCCGCATAAGGAAACGAAGTAAGCTTCGCAGTTCCGGCGCTTTCCGCGACCTTCGCTCAGAGTCGAAGGCGGAGAACGGGCCGCAGGCCAGTAGCTCAATGGTGGAGCATCGGTCTCCAAAACCGAGGGCTGGGGGTTCGAGTCCCTCCTGGCCTGCCAACACAGCAAAAAAGCACGATTCAACAAAACTGAGGACGCACTAAGCAGGACATGGCTTCTGAAGACAAAAAGGCCGAGGCCGCGACCGAGGGCGCAGAAAATCCCCTCCAGGCGCGAGCCACCACGGCGCTGTCCTACATCCCGCGCAAGTTCGCCGAGCTGAAGACATTCATGTCCGAGGTTCGCTCCGAGCTTCGTCGCGTCACCTGGCCCCCGAAGACCGAGGTCTACCCGACCACCATCGTGGTGATCGTCACTACCATCATCTTCGGCGTCCTTCTCTATACCGTCGACGTGCTCTTCTCCCGGGGCCTCGCGGCTCTGCTCAGACAGGTTTAAACCGTGCCCAAGAGCTGGTTCATCATCCACACGTACTCAGGTTTCGAGAAGAAGGTCGCCGAAGGTCTGCTCCAGCGGGCGAAGGCCCACGGAGTCGAAGACCAGATCGGCCGGATCGAGATCCCCACCGAGGAAGTGGTCGAGATGAAGGCGGGCAAGAAAGTCCAGACCGCGACCCGGTTCTTCCCGGGCTATCTGCTGGTCGAGCTCGAAACCGAAGAGTCGCCCGAAGGGCGCAAGATTCCCGACACCACCTGGCACTTCGTGCGCAACACCCCGAAGGTGACCGGGTTCGTGGGCTCCGGGCAGAAGCCCGTGCCCCTCTCCGACGAAGAAGCCGATCAGATCTTCAACCAGGTGAAGGAATCGATCGAGAAGCCGAAGCCGAAGTACAACTTCGACAAGGGCGAGACCGTGCGCATCGTCGACGGTCCGTTCACGAGCTTCCAGGGTGTGGTCGAGGACGTAAATCTCGACCGCAACACGGTCAAGGTCATGGTCACCATTTTCGGCCGGGCGACGCCGGTCGAGCTCGACTTTCTCCAAGTTGAAAAGCAATAGCGAAGAGAGAGTCGCGATTTTTCTCACCGCAGGTTTGGCGCAAACCGATCCGATCGTTGTAAACTCCACGGCTCCGCTCCACCAGAGCCCCTCTTGTAGGTACCGATGAAGAAAGTCGTCTCTCAGGTCAAGTTGCAGATCCAGGCCGGCAAGGCCAATCCGGCCCCCCCGGTGGGCTCGGCCCTGGGTCCCACCGGCATCAACATCATGGACTTCTGCAAGGCGTTCAACGCCAAGACGTCCAAGGACGAGGGCCTGATCATCCCCGTGATCGTGACCGTGTACGCCGACCGTTCGTACACCTTCATCACCAAAACCCCGCCCGTGGCCATCCTCATCAAGAAGGCCGCGCAGATCGCCCAGGGAAGCGGAACGCCGAACAAGACGAAGGTCGGCAAGATTTCGATGAAACAGGTTGAGGACATCGCCAAGCAGAAGCTGGTCGACCTCAACAGCACCGATCTCCAGGCGTCCATGCGCCAGGTGATGGGGACGGCCCGTTCCATGGGTGTCGAGGTTCGCTAAGCCGCAAGATTCGCACGCGTCTGGTTGCGTCATAGACAACCACCAGGCGTCACGGAGCCGAAGACAAGGTCTCCGAAGACGCATCGTCTGGAAGCCGGACGCGGATGGTCAGAAACAAAGGTGGGAGCAAAGGTCAAGCCCGGAGGGCCCCTTCGCGAAAAGGAGTGCAAGACAGAATCCATGTCGAAAGTCGGTAAGAAGTTCAAGGCCGCCGCGAAAGCGGTCGGCGACAAGCCCGCGATCCTGCTCCCTGAAGCGGTGAGCGCGGTGGTCAAGAACGCGTTCGCCAAGTTCGACGAGACCGTCGACGTGGCCATGCGCCTGGGCGTCGATCCCAAGCACGCCGATCAGATGGTGCGCGGCACCGTGGTCCTGCCTCATGGCCTCGGCGGCAAGGCCAAGAAGGTCGCGGTCATCACCGCGGGCGACAAGATCAAGGAAGCCCAGGCGGCCGGCGCCGATTTCGTGGGCGGGGAAGACCTCGTCACCAAGATCCAGAACGAGAACTGGCTCGACTTCGACGCGCTCGTGGCCACCCCGGACATGATGCGCTCGGTGGGCAAGCTCGGCAAGGTGCTCGGTCCCCGCGGGCTCATGCCGAATCCCAAGACCGGCACCGTGACCACCGACGTGGCGAAGGCCATCAAGGAGATCAAGGCCGGCAAGGTCGAGTATCGCGTCGACAAGAACGGCGTGGTGCACGCGCCCTGCGGAAAAGTCTCCTTCGGCGGCTCCAAACTCACCGAGAACATCCTCGCTCTCGCCGAGAGCGTGATGAAGGCCAAGCCGCCCGCGGCCAAGGGCAAGTACGTCCGCTCGGTCACGATTTCTTCCACGATGGGCCCGGGAGTCCGGGTCGATCTGGCCTCCATCGAAGGTCAGGAGTAGGTCATGGCGCTGAAGAGGCCGGAAAAAGAAACCTTCGTCGAGACCCTCCGCGGCGACTTCGCGAAGTCGCAGCACGCGATCCTCGTCGACTTCCGCGGCATCACCGTGCCCGCGGTGACCGAGTTCCGCCGCAAGATCCGCCAGTCGGGCGGCCATTACAAGGTCATCAAGAACACCCTGGCCGTGCGCGCGCTCGAGGGCACGCCCCTCGCCTCGCTCAAGGACAAGTTCGTCGAGACCACCGCCATCGCCTACTGCGACAGCGATCCGGTCGCGCTCGCCAAGGTGGTGGTCGAGTTCAGCAAAGACCATCCCCAGATCGTGGTCAAGAGCGGGGTGGTTTCGGGCGGCCAGATGCTCGACGCCAACGGGGTCAAGGCTCTCTCCACCATGCCCGGCCTGCCCGAGCTTCGTTCGAAGCTGCTCGGAGTGCTCCAGGCCCCGGCGGCCAAGCTGGTCCGCCTGCTCAACACCCCGGCCCAGCAGATGGTGCGGGTGCTGAAGGCGCACGAAGAGAAGCTGTCGTAGCAAACATTTTTTCCGGTTTCCAGAACCTTACGTTCCTTAAGACAACGAGTAGTGAGAGGAGATAGACGTGGCTGACATTCAGGCAATTGCAACCGAACTGAGCGGGCTCTCTGTGATGCAGGTGGCCGAGCTCGTGAAGATGCTCGATGAGAAGTGGGGCGTCTCCGCGGCGGCGGCGGCTCCGGTGATGATGGCGGGCGGCGGCGGCTCTGCGGCTCCGGCCGCGGCGGCCGAGGAGAAGACCGAGTTCACGGTTCATCTCGTCGCGGCGGGTGCCAACAAGATCAACGTGATCAAGGCGGTCCGCGAAGTGACGTCGCTCGGCCTCAAGGAAGCGAAGGACCTCGTGGATGGCGCGCCCAAGGTCGTCAAAGAGGGCGTGACCAAGGACGAGGCCGCCGCGATGAAGAAGAAGTTCGAGGAAGCGGGCGCTCAAGTCGAAATCAAGTAGAGCGAGAAGGTACCAAAAACCTGACTCGCCTCTCACTCGAGACGCTTTCCGCCTCCTTAAGCCGCTTCCAACCGCCCTCCCGGCGGGGTTCGGCTTGGGGAGGCGGAAGTGTCTTTACTTTTCCACTTCCACTTCATAGGTAGGGCCCCAAACCGTGTATCAAGCTCCGAAGAACGTCTACCGTGAACGCAAGGATTTCGCCAAGATCCCCACGGCGATCCAGATCCCGAACCTCATCGAGATCCAGCGTCTCTCGTATGAACGCTTCCTGCAGATGCGCGTCCTGCCCCAGGACCGCGATGACAGCGGGCTTCAGTCCGTGTTCAAGAGCATCTTCCCGATCAACGATCTGCGGGAGAACTGCGCCCTTGAATTCGTCGACTACTCCATCGGCAACTGGGAATGCAAATGTTCGCGCCTCACCGGGCTCGACAAGCTCGCCCGCCCCTGCACCTTCTGCGGCGCCACCTTCGTGGCGAACCCGGGCGGCGATCTCGAGATCTCCTGCCCGAAGTGCGGCCATCTCAACCCCAATAAGGCCCCGGTCTGCGACACCTGCGATGAACCGGTCGCCCTCAAGCTGAAGCACGAAGCCGAGGAGTGCCAGGAGCGGGGCATGACCTACTCCGTGCCCCTCAAGGTCACCATCCGCCTGGTGGTGTGGGACAAGGATCCGGACGACGGCACCAAGACCATCCGCGACGTGAAGGAGCAGGAGGTCTACTTCGGCGAGATCCCGCTGATGACCGACAACGGAACGTTCATCATCAACGGCAC
>CAZYEA010000188.1:0-9476 GCA_964646485.1 uncultured Acidobacteriota bacterium | reverse complement strand
CCGCCGTCGCCCAGGCCTGGAACAACGCCGTCTATCAGCAGTGAGAAGGAGGCGGCGCGCCATAAGGATTCGCTCGGATGTGGTACGATGTCCGAGCCATGCAGCGCCTGCCCTGCCAGCGTCTTGCCGCGGCTGCGGTGTTCGTCTTGGCTGTGCTCTGCGCGGCACCGCCAACGGTTTTCGCGCAGGTGCATGACGTCGCAATACCGGACACCATCAAACTCTCTCGCCTGGTCGACGTCGCGGCGGAGGTCTCCGGTCAGGGGTACAGCTACAACCCGGCCGATCTGGAAGCGAACGTCACAGTGCGCGTGCCGGGCGGCTTCACGCGGGAGCAGATCCCGGCGCTCTTGAGCCACGTCTTGGCCTCGCGCGGGTTCACGACGGTGCGCACGCCCGGGAGCCCGCTCCTGTCAGTCGTGAAGCTTGAGCAGGCGGGCGGCTTGGCCACGACCGCAGAAGGTGTTGGGGCGGGCTTCGTCACGGAAGTCTTCGAGGCTCGGCACGTCCCGGCGAAGTCTCTTGCCGAGGCGGCAAAGAGCATCTTGAGCAAGCCCGGCGGAACCGCCAACATCATCGGTGACAGCAATCTCGTTGCCGTCAGCGATCTGGTTGCCCGAGTCGATGAAGTTCGGGCGCTCTTCGACAGGCTGGACAAGCCGGACGTGACGATTGTGCGTGCGATTCCCTTGCGGCACCTGTCGGCCCAACAGGCAGTGGCCGCCCTCGCGCAGCTGGCAGCCAAACGGGAGTCGGCTGGCGGCCGGCGGCTCGGTGGAGACGTGGTTGCCGGTTCTGATGGCCAAAGCCTTCTGCTCGTGTGCGCGCCGGAACAGGAAGCCGCCTGGCAGACCCTGATCGATGCGGTCGACCGGCGCGAACCGGTCGAAACCCGCACCTACTCGCCGCGGTACTTTCCGGCTCGAGATGTAGCCAAACTCGCTGAATCGGCGGCGCAGGCGGGCGGAGTGCCGACCGGCGATGATCGCTTCCGCGTGGTGGTCGACGAACTCACTGGGAGTCTCCTCGTCACCGCAACGACATCCCAGCACGAACGAGTCGCCGCGCTGATGGAGCGGCTAGATGCGACGCCCGCAGGCGCTCGCCGGCCCATGCGGTCGTTCATCATCAAGAACCGCCCCGTCTCGGAGGTCAAGGCGATCATCGAAGAACTCGCCCGCACGGGCGTGCTCCAAGCCGGCACCGAGCAGCCGACAGTGACGGCTTCAGGGCCGACGGCAACCGAGCGGAATGCGGGTGCCGCTGTTATCCAGCTCCCTCCGCCGCCGGCAGCCGGCAGTGCTCCGCAGACAGGCGCCTCGGTGGCTCCGTCTCCTGCCGCACGGAGAGGTGCCGCTGTATCGAACGGTGGCGATTCAGCGCTCAGCCTCACGACCGACGAGGGGACCAACACCCTCATCGCCGTCGGCGAGCCGCGGCTGCTCTCGCAGATCGAGGCGCTGCTGCGGACCCTGGACGTCCGCCAGCCCCAGGTGATGCTCGAGGTTCTGATGGTCACGCTGACGGACAACCAGTCACGCGACCTCGGGGTGGAACTCGAGAAGCTGCGCATCAACGACGACCTGTTCATCCGGCTGTCGTCGCTGTTCGGGCTGGGGACGCGGAACGCCGCCGGGGACCGCACGGCCGGGGACGCGAGCGGGTTCACGGGCGTGGTGCTCAGCCCCGGTGATTTCTCGGTGGTCGTCCGCGCCCTTGAGACGCTCAACAAGGGCCGTTCCGTGAGCATGCCCAAGCTCCTGGTTGGCAACAACCAGCAAGCCAGTCTCGACTCGGTCGTACAGCAGCCCTACGCCAGCGTAAACGCCACCAACACGATCTCAACGACCTCGTTCGGGGGCACTCAAGATGCGGGCACGGTGGTCACGATCAAGCCGCAGATCGCCGAGGGTGATCATCTGGTGCTGGAATACTCGGTCTCCCTGAGTTCCTTCCTCGGCGCGGCGTCGAGCCCGACGCTCCCTCCGGCCAAGCAGCAGAACCGCGTCCAGAGTGTGGCCACGATCCCCGATGGCTCCACCGTGGTGGTCGGGGGCATCGACCTGGAGAACGAGTCCAAGACCACCTCCCAGGTGCCGTTCCTTGGGGACATCCCGCTCTTGGGCGAGGTGTTCAAGAACCGCAACACGACGAACAACCGCTCGCGGTTCTTCGTGTTCATCCGCGCCAACGTGCTCCGGGGGCGCGGGTTCGACGACCTGAAGTACCTCTCGATCCACGACATGGAGGCGGCGCGCGTGCCCGACGGGTGGCCGGAGGTCGAGCCGAGGTTCATCCGATGACGGCGCATGCGACCATCCCGGCGGAGGTTCTCCTCGAGCCGAAGGCGCCCCTTGGTCGCGCGGACATGGTCAATGCCGAGCCTGCCCAGTGGGCGGCGGCGAGCCCGGAGTTCCTGTCCCGTGTGAGCCACGACTTCGCGCGGCGGCACCTGATCCTGAGTGAAGGGTGCGTCGAGGGCGCCGAACGCCTGGTCACCACCGAGCACGCCAAGCCCGGCGCAGTTTTCAACGTCGGCGTGCTTCTCAGGCGGCAGATCCGCGTCCGTTACGCCGCCCCGGAGACGATCGCCGCCGCGATCGACCGTGCTTACGCCTCCGCGGCAGGTTCCACCTCCGCCGCCGCGGAGTCCGACGCCCCGTCGGTGATTGTCGAGGGATCGGAGACCGTCGAGACCGACCTCGACGCGGCCGTGCGCGAGGCCGAACGCGACCTCCTCAGCACACAAGGCAAGGCGCCCGCCGTGCGCCTGGTGGACCTGATCCTCTTCGAGGCCCTGCTGCGCAACGCCAGCGACGTGCATGTGCAGCCGGTCCGCGACCGCACCCTCGTGCGCTACCGCCTCGACGGGGCCCTGCACACCGTGCGCGAGCTCCCGGCTTCGCTGGCGAGCAGCGTGGTGAGCCGGATCAAGGTGATGGCGCGACTGGATGTCGCCGAACGCCGCGCTCCGCAGGACGGGCGGGCCACCGTGACCATCGGCGGCGCCGGCGGTCCCCAGGCTGGCCGGCGGGTGGACCTGCGGATCAGCACGCTGCCGAGCACCTACGGCGAGCGCGTCGTGCTGCGTCTGCTCGATCCGTCTCGATCACCGCACCTGCTCAACTTCGCCGCTTTGGGCATGCCTCCCGAGGTGGAGCGCCGGTACCTGGCCCAGGTGAGCCGCACCAGCGGCATCGTGCTCTCGACGGGCCCGACCGGGAGCGGTAAGACCACCACGCTCTACGCCACCCTCGCCTGGCTGAGCACGACCAACGCCGGAGGACAGGCCCGCGGGTGCGAACTCAACATGATGACCGTGGAGGACCCGGTGGAATACGACCTGGCCACGGGTGGCAAGGCGGGCCTCTCGATCAGCCAGACCCAGGTGGACCCCAAGAAGGGTGTGACATTCGTGTCCGGCCTCAAGCACATCCTGCGGCAGGACCCCGACGTCATCATGGTCGGCGAGGTGCGCGACGAGGAGACCGCCCGCATCGCCGTCCAGGCCTCCCTCACAGGGCACCTGGTGCTCAGCACGCTGCACACCAACGACGCCGCCAGCGCCGTGGCACGATTGTTGGACCTGGGCGTCGAGCCGTTCCTGGTGAGCTCGTCGCTCTCGGCAGTTCTCGCGCAGCGCCTGGTGCGGACCAGGCATGCAACGTGTGGCGGAGCGGGATGCGCGGAGTGCCTGGGCACCGGCTTCAAGGGCCGCACGGGCGTCTTCGAGCTTCTGGTGCTCGACGGTCCGATCCGGGAACTGGTTTGCCGCCGGGCCTCCGCCCTGGACATCAAAGCCGCGGCCCAGCGCCCCCCCAGCGGGATGGTGACCTTGCGCGAAGCTGGCGAGCGGCTCGCCGACGAGGGCATCACGACGCGAGAGGAGGTCGGCCGCGTCATCGACGCCCTCGACGAGGTGGAGACATGACCACCTCCACGACCCCCCAGGGCGATAGCCCCACGGTCCGACCATCTCGAGGCTGCCGCCATCTCGGGCGCGCGCTGGCACTTATGTGCGTCGCCGCCTGCGGTTTGTGGGCGTTCATGCCCCTCGGACCCGCGCATGTTGACGTGCCCAACGTCAGCGCCTCCGCCGCGAGCGATCGCTCAGTGGTGCCGGCCGCCCTCGACGTGGCCGCGTTCAACGCGCCGCTCTGGGTGGCGCCCGCGCCCCCGCCGCTGGCGGTGGCCGAGGTCACGCCGCCTCCACTCCCTCCCCTCAAGTGGCAACTCTTGGCGATCGTGCGCGAGGACACTGGCTACAAGGCCCTCGTGTACGACCCCGACACGGACAGACTGCTCGTGCTCAAGGAGGGTGATGACTCCGGTCCGCAGCGGGTCGAGCGCGTGACCGCCACGACGCTGGACGTCAGGGGCGGCGCCGGCGTTCGCACGCTCGCTCTGCGCGAAGCCGCGCCGGGAGGGCGTCCATGACCACGCGCCTGACATGGCCGGCGGAGCGGTTCTACTGGACGGTGCTCGACGCGCCCGGGCTGCGGCAGGCTGGAGAACTACCGATGGGCCTCCTGATGCTGTTCCAGGAGGACCTTCCGGTCGAACTGGACACGCTCCACGCCGTGGGCGTGCCGATCGCCGACGGGCGCGTAGCGGTGTGTGCCGCCGAGCGCTCGGAGCTCGCCGCCCTCCCGGCCGACTGTCTGTCGCTCATGCCGGAATCCGTTCCCGCGTTCATCGGTGGCGAGGGAGTAGCGCCCGATCATTTCAACCTCCTGGTGGGCTCGTTCGAGCCGCGGCCGATCCGCATGGATCGGATGAAGCGACACGCCTTCGCCGCCGGCGCGGTGCTGCTCTGCGGCCTGCTCCTGGCGGTCGGTTTGCACCGCCGCGCGTCGCATTGGCGCGACCTTGCCGGTTCCGCGAATGCCGCCGTGAGACACTTGGCAAGAACGGCGGGCCAGACGGGCAGACCTGTGGACCTTACCGCCGAGGCCGCGCGCCTGCGCGGCACGCGGGAAGCGCTGGCCAAAGCGGCTCCGCCACCGGACGCCGCGCTCTCGCTGGCCGCGGTGCTGCGCGCCTGGCCCGCGAGCGCGCCGAGCAAGCCGCAATCGATCTCGGTGAGCCCGACCGCCGTTGCGGTCTCGGTCTCGATCGAAGGCGACGCCGCGGCGTTTCTGAAGGCGTTCGCACCGCCCGCTGGGTGGACGCTCGACGAGCCGCGTCTCAATACTGCCGAAAAGGTCACACGATTGTCGCTTCAACTCCGTTCCGTTGGGGGAACAGGGGGGACGCCATGATGAGCGCCGTCTATGTATGGATTGGTGCCGTGGGGCTTGCCGGAGCCGCCGTGGCGGTCATCGCTCCAGGGGCGGCACGGGCGCGACATGACGCCGTGGTCGCTCAGGCCTCCCTGCGGGACGCCGCTCGCAACGCCGAGCTCATCGCCACCACACGCACACAGGTGCCCGATGCCCCAACAGATGATCCATCCCGCGGCGGATTGACTCCGCGTGTCACCGCAGCGCTCGAGCGGGCCGGATTGCCGGTTGGAGCGCTGGGAAGCCTGTCGCCCGAAGCCGAGTCGCAGGTGGCCAGCCAGGCGGGCATTCATGTCTCTCGCCGCCGCGCGACGCTGACACTCACGGGGGTCACGCTGCCCGGTGTTGGTCGCTTCCTGGACGCCTGGAGGGCCGCCGAGCCCGCATGGACGCCGACGAGCATCGACATCTCTCCCGCCGGCGGACAAGCTCCCGAGGCCGGCGGCGACCTGTCGCTGCGGGCGGTGATCGTGATCGAATCACTTGCGGTGCGTCCAACTGGAGCCCAGCGTTGATATCTCGCGCTCGCCCAATTGCCGCCGCCCTTCTCCCGTTGGTGCTGGTGCTCTGCGCCGGCTGTGCCTCGACAAAGCGGTCGGGCGCGTACACGCCGATGACAGAGGACGGGCGCGATACTGCGGCCTCCCAGCGCCTGGCGCAGGAGGCGGTCAAGATTGTCGCGACCGACCCGGCCAGGGCCGAGGCCCTGCTACGAGAAGCACTCAACGCTGACCTCTACAACGGACGGGCGCACAACAACCTCGGGGCGCTGTACCTGTCGCAGGCCAAGCTTTACGAGGCGGCCGGGGAGTTCGAGTGGGCCCGGAAGCTGATGCCCGGACATCCCGATCCGCGCATGAACCTCGCGCTCGTGCTCGAACGGGCCGGGCGCACGGACGAGGCGTTGGCCACGTATGCCACTGCGTTGGAGGTCTACCCGAACCACATTCCCACCCTCCAAGCCATCACCCGCCTGCAGCTTCGCCTTGGCAAAGCCGACGACCATCTTAATGACCAACTCGCTGACATCGCGCTCCGCGGCGAGACGCCGCAGTGGCGTGAGTGGGCGCGACTGCAAATGGCCAAACGCGCGCCGTGAGCTGTGTGTCCGCGTGGGGTTCGCACGTATCCGAGCGGTCGAAGTGGCCGGCCCCCACGGACGGACGTAGGTCAAGTGGACGAACAGGTGGCAGGCGGGCGGGCAATGCCAAACCATGAGCAACGGCACGCCCGACATCGCCTCCGGCGGCCGCAGTGCGGCGGTCGGCGCACGGCTGGTTCCCGTCATCCAGGCACCGCGCCGCCCTTATGGCGGGCGCTCTATGCCTCCGCGGTTGGTGGTGCAGCGACTGAGCGCGTCACTCCTTGGTGCTTGAAGTAGTCGTTCAGTCTGTAATCCGCGTTGAACGAGGAGCACTGTGCCGGCGCTGGATTCGCCGGTTGCGAAGCGGACGGCGCGGTCGGCGGCGGGACCGCGAAGGTCAGCAACAGCCAGATGATCGCCAAGCTGCCCGGACCGGATACGTTGAACCAAGCCCCAAGGATCATCAGGTCGCGCGGTATGAGTGGTCGTTGCTTCGTCAGCATGTCGAGAGCGTTGCGCGGCTCCGGCATAAGGTCGCCGAGACGAGTGAGAACGGCCTCCAGCGCCGCGTAGGAGCGAGTGCTGAATCGCGCCATGAGCACGGATGTGACCACCGCGCACCCATTCTGCAGCACGAAGAACAGTCCGATGAGGAGTCGCCTCAGTCCCGAACCGGACCCATCGACGACTTGCTTGTAGAAGACCAGTGCCGCTACATTGAAGGTCAGGAACACGGTGTACCACGCGATGTAGATCCGCCACACATC
Source organism: uncultured Acidobacteriota bacterium (assembly GCA_964646485.1). Classification (GTDB taxonomy): domain Bacteria; phylum Acidobacteriota; class Vicinamibacteria; order Fen-336; family JAGNNV01; genus JAGNNV01. Next base: position 2,343 of record CAZYEA010000188.1, on the reverse strand, counting down.
GTAGAGCTGCGTGATCTCCGACTTGTACCGCTCCTTCAACGCCCACAGGTCGAAGCTCTCGCTGGCTTGGGTTCCGTTGGGCATACCGATCTCCGAGAGTGGCCTGGAAGTCTGATCCTTCACAGAGCGACAGATTGGTAACTGTATCTCGAACGAGCGAAAGCCGCGACGACCGTCGCGGCGGAGGGGGTCGGCTCGTGACCCCCTCAGGGCTCGGGCAGTTCGTGCATGGCGGTCAGCGCCCGCTCGGCGATGTACTCGCCGCGTGCGCTATAGGACCCGTCGGGCTCGCGCACGAGCAGCCCCAGGTGGACCATGAACTCGCAGGCAGCCTCGACGTCCTCGCGGCCGAACTGGAAGCCCTCGGCCTGGCGGGCTCCCTCGATGAAGAACGAGCCGCCGCGGGATTGGGCGAACTCGGCGACGGCCGCCAGCGCGTCGGGGATGGCGCTCTGCCGCAAGACGACCTGGCCGCCCGCCTCGACCTCGCGGACGAGGCCGTGCTCCTGGTCGTAGCGGAACCGCTGGGTCGCGCCCTCGGGGATCGCGGGCGTGGGCTGGATGGCCCGCGCCAGGCCCTCCCACTCTTCCTCGGTAAGCATCGAGGCGTCGCGGGCGGCCAGGAGCGCCTCCGCCGCAGTGCGGAGGCCATTACCGCTGGCGGCGGCCCCGGGAGCGGTCGCGGGCTCCTCGTTCTCGAAGGCGTCGATGTCGAGGATGGCCAGGTAGAAGGCCTGCCCGTCCGGCGTGACCAGGCGCATGCCGGAGACGCCCGTGCGTGGCGAGTTGGCCACGTACGTCCCCTGCGGCCGCGGGGCCTGCGGGGAGTCGTGCGCAGCGCCGGCGAGCACCGCGTGCAAGTGATTCTCGAGTTGGTCGCGTGTCATGGGTCATGGCTCCTTTCTGGTTTCGGACGCTGGCCGGCGCAGGCGCGCCGCCGAGCGGAACGTGGTGCGGCGGCCCGTGCGCTCGTTGACCACATCGATCACCGAGCGCGACGCGCCGTTGAAGGCGGAGGTCTCGCGCATCGCCAGGACGCGGACGGTTGTGAGCACGCCCGAGACCTTGGCGACGTAGCGGCCGCCGACCTGAACTTCTGCGATCTTCAAGGGTCAGTCCTCCTCTCCCGGATTGGGGTCCTCGGGGTCGTACCGCAGGGTCGCGGTGCCGTCGTCGTTGATGGTGGGCTGCTGGCCCTCCCAGGGACGGGGCTGCTCGTAGCAGCAGATGTAGAGCACGGGTGTGGTCGCGCCGCGCAGCGTCAGGCGCTGGTCCTCGTCGACGTCCGCCGTCGTGCGCACCTGCTGCTCCGCGTAGGCCGCGTTGAAGCAGGGGCCGTTGATGATGCCGACGACGACTTGGGCATCGGGGTCGAGCCCAGGAGGGTCTCAAGCAACTTCTTGACGGTGAGCACGGGTCAGGCCCCCTTCCCGGCCACGAACTGGCCCTTGTCGTGCTTCTTGAAGCGAGCCTTCTCGCCCTTGGCGGCGATCTCACGGATGATGGCGGCGTAAAGCGTGGCCTCGGGGGTCTTCCCGCCCGGGCTCTTCCACAGGCCCTTGGCCTCCATCTCCGCGACCATCTCCTTGGCGCGCATCGGCTTGTCCGCGCCGGCGATGACCTGCGCCGCGGCGTACAGGGCGCTGACGCGCTTGGGCTTCTTCTCCTTGGGGGCCTTCGGCGCCTTCCCGCTCTTCGCGGTCTTCGCCTCGGCGGGCTTGCCGTCCAGGCGGTCCTTGATCTCCGCGAGCGCCGCCTTGCGAAGGCGCTCGGTCTTGGCCGCCCCCTCGGCGCGGGCCGCGCTCTTCGACATGCGGGGCTTCGGGGGCTTCTTGGTCTTCGTACTCATGCTGTTCTCCGAACTACGGGTGCGAAATGCCGCCGCACGCTGCGGCGGCGAATCGCCCGCGTCGCGGTTCCCCGCGATCGGGCGTGGGGATCGCGGGGGTCAGCAGCCGGCGACGCGCTCGATCTCGTTGAGCACGTCGTGGATCATGGAGTTGGTGCCCGCGGGGCGGCCCCGGCGGTCGGTCCCGAGGATCGCCTTGGCCACCTCGCAGGCCTTGGCGTACCGCGCCTCGCGGTCCTCGTTGCGCCCGACCTCCGCGATGACCTCGTCGTGCTTGCCGGCGCTGCGGCTGAAGCGCTCGACGGTCACGACCGCGCCGGCGTCGGTGCGGGTAATCTTGACGTCCTCCTCGACCCCCTCGACCACGATCGACTTGATGAACATGGCTGTGCTCCTTGTGCTGGCGTGCGGTCACTCGGCGTTGTCCAGGAACTCCTCGACGGTGGCGCGGTCCATGTTGGCCATGAAGCCGACGAGGTCGATCAGGTCGCTGC
>CAZYEA010000187.1:0-9516 GCA_964646485.1 uncultured Acidobacteriota bacterium | reverse complement strand
GCTTGAAGAACTGGGCGAGGTCCACCACGAGGACGGGCAGGATGGCCAGCAGGACCGGACCCAGCATGCGGCCGGGCATGTGCAGCCAGCCGGTGGGATCGAGATAGGCCCGGGTCATCGCAAAGGCCTCGCCCAGACGATTGGCTCGGAAGAGGATCCACCCCAGTCCCACCAGGTGAAAGGTCACGGCGACCCGCAGTGGCCATCCGAGCCTCTGGCTGAGCGACCGATCGGCCTCCCGCGGATCGACGATGAGCCGGCGGCCTCCCAAGGCGCGCTCCAGAACGAGCAGAAGGCCCTGATAGGCCCCCCAGGCCACGAAGGTCCAGGCCGCGCCGTGCCAGAGTCCGCCCAGCAGCATGGTGAGGAACAGATTCCGATAAGTCTTGAAGGTACTCCCGCGATTGCCGCCGAGCGGGATGTAGAGGTAGTCGCGCAGCCAGGTGGACAGGCTGATGTGCCATCGACGCCAGAAGTCCGTGATGCAGGTGGCGAGGTAAGGATGGTGAAAATTGTCCATGAGCCGGAAGCCCATCATGCGGGCCAGGCCGCGCGCGATATCCGTGTAGCCCGAGAAATCGCAGTAGATCTGGAAGGCGAAAGCCAGAACTCCGAGGTGCACCACGCCCGGCCGGAAGCCGTACTCGCGGGCGAAGATCGGAGTGGCGAAGAGGGCCAGGTTGTCGGCGATGACCACCTTCTTGAAGAGCCCCCAGGCGGCAAGATGAAAGCCCCCCTGCACCTCCACCCAGGTCACCCGCCGTGGGTTCTGCATCTGGGGCAGCAGGGCCTTCGACGGCATGATGGGGCCGGCGACCATGTGGGGGAAGAAGGCCACGAAGAGGGCGAAGTCCAAGGGGTTCCGGGCGGGCGGCACTTCGCGCCGGTAGACATCGACGATGTAGCTGATGCTCTGGAAGGTGTAGAAGGAAATCCCCACCGGCAGCACGACCTCCAGATGCCGCGAAAAGGAGGGCAGGCCGAGGGCGTCGCACAAGGCGGCTGCCGAGTCGACGAAGAAGTTGAAGTACTTGAAGAACCCCAGGAAGAGCAGATTGATGGTCACGCTCACGGCCACCCATCTCCGCGCGTTCTTCTGGTGCGGCTCCCGCGCGATCAGATTGGCCAGGGTCCAGTCGACCGAAGTGGAGAGCAACAACAACGAGAGGAAGCGCCAGTTCCAGCAGGCGTAGAAGAAGTAGCTGGCCAGCAGCAGAAGGACGTTCTGGGCCGAGCGGTGGCGAGACAGGCCCAGGTAGGCCGCGAAGACCACGATGAAGAAGAGCCCGAACGAAAGGGTATTGAAGAGCACCGACGCGCATTGTAGCGTTCGGGTCCGAGGGGCAAAGCGGCCCCGCGCGCGCCCTTCCCGAGCGCTGAACCGGCGAGCGGCCCGGGCCCTTGGACCGATCGAACCGGCCCCGCCCGGCAGCCCGGAGTCCTTCCCGGGTGGTCGTTCTCGGGCTAGCGAATCGCCGACACGGTGACCCCGCCGCCGTGACGCAGGTGCGGCGTGGTCTTCGCCACCTCCAGAGCTTCCGACTCGTTGCGCGCGGTGATGACGAAGTAACCAACCACTGGCGGACCGCCTCTCTCCTCCGGCAGGTCATGACGCTCTCCCACCAGCTCCTGCCCGTCCACGCCCATGCCGCGACGCGAGAGATCGTTCAACCAGTCGCCGTACTCCTTGCGCCTCGCCGCGTTCTCCTCCGGAGTGGTCGAGCCCCCGCCGTTGAGCAACAGGACGTAGCGCTGGCCCGCTTCCGCGGCGCCGGCTCTGGCCCCGGTCGGTGCGCGCTCGGCGGTTTCACGTCCAAGGCCGAAGCCGATGACCGCAAGCGCGGCCGCGGCCGCCCACGGTATCCATTGCGTTTGCGATCGACGTGACGTCGCGACCAGGCCGAGAGCGGTCAGGTCTCGAAGGATGCGCGCCTTCATCTCCGGCGGAGGCGGGCTTGGGACCTGGCCAAGCTCGCGCAACCTGCGGGCTTCCTGTTCGCTCAACTGCTGATCCTGGGTTTCATTCATGGTTCACTCCTCTTGGCCGAAGCCGATTTCTCGTCTGTGCCAAGAAACGTCCGCAGAGTTTCGCGCGCTCGAAACAAACGGCTCTTCGAGGTCCCAATCGCGATGCCCAGGATCCCCGCGATCTCTTCGTGGGTGTGGCCGAGGACGTCGAAGAGCTCGACGATCTCGCGACTGGGCTCGTCGAGCCGCGAGAGCGCCCGTTCCAGGCGGACGGCGTTCAAGTCGCCTCCACCGGCCGAGCCCGCGGAGTCAGAGACGGCCTCGATCGGCAGCATCGCCTTTCGGCGCCAGGTCTCGCGGCAACAATTCAAGGTGATGCCGCAGAGCCAGGTTCGTAGCGCCGATTCGCCCCGGAATCGCGGCAGAGAACTGACGGCGCGGATCCACGCTTCCTGCAGCGCATCCTCGGCGGCCGATTCGTTGCCGCCGAGCATGCGCCTCGCCACCCGGAAGCGAGCGGGGGTGTGACGCTCGTACAAGATTTCGAAGGACGACGCCCGCCGGTCCGCGAGGAAACGGCGGACGAGCTCCTGGTCGGTGGGGGCGTTCGGGTCTTCCATGTCGCGGGTCAATGATCATGAGTGACGCGAAGGGCGAAAAGGTTCGCGATATTTCAGGGATTGTCCGGCGAGCCTGGCCCCTCGGCCAAGAACCCACTCCATCGCGCCGACCACCGACCCTACAGGCGTTTCGCGCGCAACGCCGGCAACTCCGCGCGGAGGCGGTGCAGTCGCTCGAAGTCCAGGACGGCGAGGGCGAAGCCTTCGCCGTCTGGAACCTGGGCGAGGATCGAGCCCCAGGGGTCGACGATCATCGCGTGGCCGTAGCTTGCGCGGCTCTTGCTGTGTCGCCCCCACTGGGCGGGAGCGAGGACGTAGCAGAGATTCTCGATGGCGCGGGCGCGGAGCAGCACTTCCCAATGGTCCTTTCCGGTCCGGTCGGTGAAGGCCGAAGGCACCATGAGAACCTCGGCGCCCTGATCGGTGAGGGCCCGGTACAACTCCGGGAAGCGCAGGTCGTAGCAGATGGAGAGGCCGAGCTTCGCGAAGCCTGCGTTGGCGACCACGACTTCGGTGCCCGCCGAGATCGCCTTCGACTCCTTGAGGTGCTCGAGGCCGGGCAGGTCGATGTCGAAGAGGTGCATTTTTCTGTAGGTCGCGATGCGTTGGCCATCCGGGCCGAAGAGCAGGATCGTGTTGTAAGGGCGTGAGGCTTCTTCGGCGGTCTCGGGGAAAGAGCCCATGAGAATGGTGATCTTCAGCTCCCGGGCCAGGTCCGCGAAGCGCTTCGCCCAGGAACCGGCGATGCTCTGCGATTCGGGCGCGCGTTCGCCCTCGGCCCGCAGGAACACCATGCACTCGGGCAGCGACACGAAAGTGGCGCCGGCGCCTGCGGCGTTGCGCACCAGGGTCTCCGCGGAGAGGAGGTTCTTCGCGACGTCCTCGCCCGAGCGCATTTGACAGACCGCGGCCACAACCGTTCCCTGACTCACCTCTTCAACCTCGCTTTCCTGGAAGCGCCCGCCTTCACCTTCTTCTTCACCTCGCCGTGCGCGAAGGCCTGCTTCGAGGCCCAGGAACACAGATCGAAGATCCCGCACTCGCCGCATCGCGGCTTGCGAGCGTCGCAGGTGCGCCGGCCGTGGAAGATGATGAGGTCGGTGGTCTTCACCCATCGTTGCCTCGGCACGAGCCGCATGAGGTCCTGCTCGACCCGGAGGGGATCCTCGTGCTTGGTGAGCCCGAGGCGCGAGCTGAGTCGCAGGACATGGGTGTCGACCGCGATGCCCTCGGCGATGCCGTATGCGTGCCCGAGCACCACGCTCGCGGTCTTGCGCCCGACCCCTTTCAACTTCACCGCGGCCTCGAAGTCTTTCGGAACCTCTCCGCCGTGTTTCTCGACCAGCGCCTGCGCGCAGGCGGTGATGCTTTTGGCCTTGGCCCTGAAGAAACCGGTCGAGCGGATGATCTCCTCGACCTCGGGGAGCTTCGCCGCCGCGAGATCCCGGGCGGTGGGATAGCGCGCGAAGAGCGCGGGGGTCACGGCATTCACCCGCTTGTCCGTGCACTGCGCGGAGAGGATGGTCGCGATCAGCAGCTCGAAGGCGTTGCCGTAGCGGAGTTCGCAATCGGCGTCGGGATAGATCGCCTCCAGCCGGTCCAGGATCTGCCCGGTCCTCGAGGCGAGCTTCGTCTCCTTCAATGCATCGGCCCCTTCGTCGGCCCGTAGGACTCCTGGTAGATGCGGTAGTTCTCCTGGAGGGCGGCCACGAGCCCGGGAATGATCTGCACCGGCACCACCACCCGCGTCTTCACCGGAGCCTTGATGAACTGATGATCCTGACCGGGCACGAACTGGGTCTCCGTGATCGGCATCATCTCGCAGAAGGTGAGGGTGAAGTCGAAGGGCGAGTGCTGGATCGCGCAGAAATTGGAATAGGTCCGCGGCGAGTCGTCGTCCGCGGGCACGACCGTGAAATTCACCGACTTCTTTTCGTCCATGATGCTCCTTGTTGAACCGGGGGCCGCAGGTCGCTGCTTGTTTCCGCGCTCAGCCCCCAAAGACCCCGTTCGCTTCGGCGAGGTGAACTCGTCCTCCGCTTGGATCGCACCTACACCATACCGCGTCGGGACTAAGATCACGGTCCTATGACTTTCGTGGATCGAGCGGCGCAGGAGCGCTGGGAAGCCGAACGCCTTTCGCCCTGGGCGATGAAGAGCGCCGCTTCGCGCGGGCGCCGATACACCGAGCTCGAGCATCCGCTTCGCACCTGCTTCCAGCGCGATCGGGACCGGGTGATCCACACCTCGTCTTTCCGAAGGCTCGAGTACAAAACCCAGGTCTTCGTGAACCATGAGGGTGACAACTACCGCACCCGTCTCACCCACAGTCTCGAAGGCGCTCAGATCGGCCGCACCGCGGCCAGAATCCTCGCCCTGAACGAGGAGCTGGTTGAAACCCTCGTCCTCGGGCACGATCTCGGCCACACTCCCTTCGGCCACGCGGGCGAACGGGTGATGGCTGAGCTGATGAAGGACCATGGCGGCTTCGAGCACAATCGTCAGACCCTGCGCGTTCTCGAGACCCTCGAACGACGCTCGCCCGATTACCCCGGCCTCAATCTCACCTGGGAAGTGCGCGAAGGCATCATCAAGCATCAGGCCGACTCCGACGCCAAGGCGCCCGAGGAGTACGCGCGCGGCGAGGCGCCCACCCTCGAAGCCCAGCTCGTGGACTTCGTGGACGAGATCGCCTACAACAACCACGACATCGACGACGGCCTCAACTCCGCCATGTTCACGATCGAGCAGATCCGCTCCGTCGGCATCTTCAGGTCCGCCCATGAGTCCGTCCTGCGCGAGGGCCCGGGTGAAGACTCCGTGCTCCGGCGGCAGATCGTTTCGAAGATCATCGACCGGTGCCTGAACGATCTGGTGATGACGACCCTGCAGCGGATCCAGGGGAGTCGGGTTCGAACCCTCGAGGATGTGCGCCACGCGGGCGCGCGTCTCGTCGCCTATTCCGACGAGATGGCTGAGAGCGTCCGCGAGCTGAAGGCGTTCCTCTTCACCAACATGTACCGAAACTGGCGGGTGATGCGGATGGCGGACAAGGCCGGCCGGATCCTGCGCGACCTCTTCGGCTCGTACGTGACCGAACCGCTCCAACTCCCGCCCCAGTATCAGGCGCGCTTCGAGGCCGACGGCAAGTACCGTGTCATCTGCGACTACATCGCGGGCATGACCGACCGCTTCGCTGTCGACGAACACCGCCGCCTGTTCGATCCGCTCGTTCGCGTCTAAGCCCTTCCGAAGGCTTGGGCCGTCGGAGAGACAAGCCGTCCTCCCCTGTTGAAGACCTGTGGACAACTCTGTGGATCGGTCGCGGCTTTTCGGTGGACCGGACCACGAAATTGCTGCGGAAAAACTGTTCGCCGGCTGCGGGAGTCCTGTGCAGCGTGAACGCTCGCCAACCGCCGTGGGCTCTCCAGGCATCCCTCTGTGATCAAAGTTCTTCAGAATGAACTCGTACGGCAGCTAAGCTAAGGCCTTACCAACCAAGACGGGCGCGCATCGAGGAGACAGAAGTTGGCGAAAACGGGGAAGACTGCCCGACCCACCACGACGAACACCGGCCCGAGCACCAAGTCCGACCTCTCCGGCCGCATTGAGGCCTTTTCCCTCTATGAAGTCTTCGAGATGCTCTCGAGCGCTCGGAAGAGCGGCAAGCTCAAGGTGGTCACGCCTTACGCCGAGGGTCACTGCATCGTGAACCGCGGCGCCCTGATTTCGGCCTCCATTCTTCGCCTGAGCGACGCCGAGGCGGTGATCGAAATGCTCGCGACCCACGTGGGCAGCTTCTCCTTCAGCTCCGCGGCGCCCACCGACGCCACCGGAGGGCTCGACCTCACGTCACTGCTCATGGAGACGGTTCGTCTCGAGGATGAGTTCGAGCGCAACTCGTCTTACTTCCCCGACGAGGGCACGCGCCTTGGCCTCAGCTCCCGCGGCATCAGGGTCGTGACCGACGACCTCTCCTGCGGCGCGCCCCACGTCCTCGAAGTGATCGCCAACAAACCGAGGATCACCATTCCCCAGCTTCTCGCCGCCGTCCCCCTCGCCTCCATCAAGGTCCGGCTGGCGGTGGCGTGGCTCTCCTCCTCCGGCATCCTCGGCGAGTACAACACCCAGGCCATCGCCCTGCAGGGCATCATGGATTCGTGGCACCAGAAGCTGCTGTTCCTGGGCGGAGGGGCCTCGCGCATCCTCCTCGTGACGCACCCCGAGGGCGGCCAGGAAGACATCTTCCGCCTGATCGCGTCGGTGGCGGAAGACACCAAGGCCGCCATGCCCGAGATGACTCTGCCTCATGACGGCCCGGGTGTGGTGCGTCTGCGTCCCCCCACGGGCGGACTCCTCTCGATCACCGTGCTGCCGGTCTACAAGCGCAACCGTGGAGCCTTCCAGACCCTCGCCGCCTCGGCCCAGCTCGTGGCCATGGGCGGGGTCGCGCGGACGGAAGAGGGAACGGCCTGGCTCAGCCTCGTTCCCGAGACCACCGGCTTCGTTTCGTGGGACCACGAAACCGAACGCCCCGAGAGCCTCCGCGACGCCTTGAAGGAATACGCCGACTCGAAGATGTAACGCCGCCTTAGCGCATCATCAGTTTCGCGGCGGCCTGAGCCTTCGGCCACGCCGCGGTGAGATCGGCGAGCGCCTTGCTCTTCTCTTCCAGGGTGGCGACCAGTTGCGACGTCGGCGCTTCGTCCGCCTCCTGAAGGGCGTCGAGGATCTGCCCCATCTGCTGATTCAGCCGGGCGAAGCCCGCCTCGTCGAAAGCGTCGAGTTTCGCGTTCTCCGCCTCGAGCGTCTTCTTCTTCGCGGCGGACTTCTGCTTCGCCGCGGCCTCGGTCAGGGCCTTGCGGGCGGCGCGCACGTCGCCGAGGGCCCTGAATGACTCGTTCATGGCCGCGTACGCGCGCATCGACAGGTCGAACTGGGTCTGCATCGCGGCGGCGGGAGTCTTCACCCGGGGATCGAGCTTCACCTCGAATCGCTGCTCCAGGGTCTTCCCGTTCGCGGTGAGGCGCTCGGTGTAGGTGCCCGGGTGAGCCCAGGGGCCGCGCGGCTCGCGCCAGGTGTTGCCGATGACCGCGGAGATCGGATAGCCGTAGGACATGGCGGAAGGCGAGGGATAGTGAAGGTCCCATACGAAACGGTGGAGCCCGGCCCTGGTTTGCAGCGGCTGATGCGGGCGGATCCAGTAATCGGGGATGTCGCGATCGGAAGGCCACTCCTCCGGCTTGTCATCGCTGCGGAAGGCGCGAACGACCTTGCCCGCGCTGTCGAGAATCTCCAGCGATACCGGACCCGCCGCGTCCGCCTTCAGGAAGTAGTGAAGCATCGCGCCGTCGGGCGGGTTCTGTCCCGCCGGTTCCTCCGGCGGAAGCGGGGTATCAGTGTTCATGTTCCAGCGCACCCGCCACGCCAGCTGGGGGGCGAAGAGATGGACGTCCGCGGAGGCGACCTCCGCCCGCAGCTGCCGCAGCGGCGTGATGTCGTCGAGGATCCAGAAGCCGCGGCCGTGAGTGCCGATGACCAGGTCGTCGTCCTTGATCACCAGGTCCCGGATGGAGGTCGCGGGGAGATTTACGCGCAGCGATTGCCACGCATCACCGTCGTTGAAGGAGACGTGCACGGTGGTCTCGGTGCCCGCGAAGAGCAGGCCGCGCCGCTTCGGGTCTTCCCGCACCACGTTGACGGTGGCGCCGTTCGGAAGCCCGGTCACGATCTCCTGCCAGGTCTTGCCGCCGTCGCGGGTGCGCAGGATGTGCGGACGCAGGTCATCGAGACGCAGGGTGTTGATCGCGGCGTACGCCGTGTCCTTGTCGAAGTGCGAGGCGTCCATGATCGACACCTTGGCCCAGGGCCCAAGGATCGGAGGGGTCACGTCCGTCCAGGTCGCGCCGCCGTCCCTGGTTACGTGAATGAGCCCGTCGTCGGTGCCGGCCCAGAGCAGGTTCACGTCGAGGGGCGAAGGGGCGAGGGCATAGACCACGCCGCGCTGTGAGGACCTCCCGTTGGTGGGGAGGGGCCCGATGTACTTGCCCACGTTCTTTGGAACCTCCCAACTCTTACGGGTGAGGTCGGGGCTGATCTGGTCCCACGAGTCGCCGCCGTTCGTGGTCTTCCAGACCGTGTTGGAGGTGAAGTAGAGGATCTTCGGATCGACGGGGGAGAAGAGTACGGGCTGGGTGCGGACCACGCGATAGCCCTCGCCGCGCAGGGGCTCCGGCGAGACGTTCTTCGTCTGGCCGGTGCGGCGATCGAAGCGCGTGACCTTGCCGCCGTAGACGATGTCCGGATTCAGGGGGTCGGCGGCGACATAGCCGTACTCCTCGACTCCCACCTGGGTCCAGTCGCGGAAGGTGATCGAGCCGTCGTGGCCGCGCGAAAGAACGCAGGCGGAGCCGCTCTCCTGCTGGCCCGAGCAGACCCGGTAGGGGAAGTGGTTGTCGGTACTCACGTGATACATCTGCGCGGTGGGCTGGTTGTACCAGCTCGTCCAGGTGGCTCCGCCGTTCACCGTGACCACCGCCCCCTGGTCGGCGGCGAGGAGCATGACGTTCGGGTCCGCGGGGTTGATCCAGATGCGGTGATAGTCGTCCCCGCCCGGCGCGCCCTTGATGCCGGTGAAGGTCTTGCCGCCGTCGGCCGACTTCCAGAAGACCCGGCTCGCGGTGAACACGATGTCGGGGTTGGTGGGATGCACCTTCACCTCCGCGAAGTCGGACGGACGGCCCACGATGTAGGGATCGTCGCTGATGCGAACCCAGGACTCGCCCGAGTCGTCGGAGCGGAAGAGGAAGCCCGATTCGCCGCTGTCGCGTGTCTCCACGGTGGCGAACAGGCGCGAGGGCAGCGAAGGCGCGATGGTGAGGCCGATGCGTCCCGCGACGTCCTTCTCGAAGGTGGGCAGCCCCTTGGT
>CAZYEA010000186.1:2627-9550 GCA_964646485.1 uncultured Acidobacteriota bacterium | reverse complement strand
CGATCCTCGCTCCTCATCGACCTGCAGCAGGGCAAGAGGATCGAGGAGGAAGGGCAGCTCGGTTACGCGGTTCGCCTGGGTGAGAGTCATGGCGTGGCCACGCCGATCATCAAAGCGCTCTACTCTGTCCTCAGGCCCTGGGCGAACGGCGCCTAGGCGAGGCCGGCGCTCGACCCGCCGTCCACCGGGAGAGCGACCCCCGACACGTACGAGGCGCGCTCGGAGCAAAGGAAGGCGGCGACGTTCGCGAACTCCTCCGCTTCGCCCACGCGTCCCACCGGGACGTTCTTCGCGAGCATCTCGTAATACTGATCCTTGGTGATTCCGGCGGCCTTGACCCGGCTCTCCGCCAGCTCCTCGAGGCGATCGGTCCGCGTGTAGCCCGGGCAAATCGTGTTGACCAGGATCCCGTGGGGCCCGAGCTCTTTCGAGAGGGATTTCGAGAGTCCGGCGATGGCGGGTCGAAACGTATTCGAGAGAATGAGATTGTCGATCGGCTGCTTGACCGAGAGCGACGCGATGTTGAGGATCCTTCCCCACTTCGCCTGCTTCATGTGGGGCACGGCCGCGCGCACGAGGTGTACGACGTTTTCGAGGAGGCTCCCGTAGGCCTTCTCCCATTCCAAAGCGTCCGTCGCCTCGAAGTTCCCGGCGGGCGGGCCGCCCGTGTTTGTCACCAGGATGTCGAGGCGGCCGAAGGCGCCCACGGTCTCTCCGATGAAGCGCTCACAGTCGACCCGTGAGCTCACGTCCGCGGTCACCGCGAGAACCCTGCCGCCCGTCTCCCGCTCGATGGACTCCTTCGAAGCCCGGATCTTCTTGGGGTCGCGCCCGCAGATCGACACCGAACATCCCTCGCGCGAAAGCGCCAGTGCCGTCGCATGGCCGAGGCCGCGCGAGGCCGCCGCGACCGCGGCACTTCGTCCCTTCAGTCCCAGATCCATCGGCCGGTCTTCGCCTCCGTCTTCCTATTGAATCTTCTCGCCCGTCACCCTCTTCACCAGGGCGCCCGCGGGAATCGACTCGGTCAGCGACACGGCGTTGATCAGGGCCAGCGTCTCGGGTTTGACCGGCGAATTCCATTCGCGGGCCAGAGTGGAGACGGTCGAGGCCTGCCGAAGAGTCTCGATCCTCAGACGCAGGGGTTGAGCCGCGAGAATGCGGGAGTCGGTCAGGCGCTCGAAGCTCTTGATCCACGAGGCGATCGCCGATTTGTAGGCCCCATAACGCGCCTCGGTGGTGTAGCCGATCAGTTGAAAGGTATTGGCCCCGTGCTTGACGAAGGTCACCATGCCCTGCAGGGCGCCGTTCTGCTGATCGGAAAGCCGAAACTGAAGCGACGCCGCCGGAAGCCCGTTCACGTTGCCGCGTTCGGTGGGACCGGCCTGCACTCCTTCCTGTCGCGCGAACTCGTCGGCCGCCGTGGCCGGCTCTCCCTTGGCCAGAGTGAGTTGCACCACCGCGTCCTTGGACGAAGGCGCCGCCGAGACGCCCTGCTTCTCGTTCTGGGTGGCCCAACCCTGGGGGAAGGTCATCCGAAAGGCCATCTCGGGATGGAAGAAGACCTGCTCGCGGAAGAAGCCCTCGCGCGGATTCTCCCCGAACATCAGACCGTCGAGATGCCGGATGAACTCCGGCCGAAGGACCCTGGTTCCGGCGGCGTGCTGTTCCTGGATCGTCCTCTGCATGTCCGCGAGCCGATTCGGAGGGGCGGGGTGGGTCGACAGCCAGTTCGGCAGGCGATCGCCCCCCGCGGCCTGGGTGACCCCGTCGAGCATGCGAAACACGTCGAGCATTCCGTTGGGGCTGTAGTCCTTCCGAACGATGTAGCGGAGGCCGAGCTGGTCGGCCTGGCTCTCCTGGTCGCGACCGAACTTCAAGAAGACGAGGCCGAAGGCTGAACTCAACGCGTCCCCTCCCTGGCGCAACGTGGGCGAGAGGATCATCCCCACGCCGAGGCCGACCATACCGAGCATCTGCTTGCTCTGGGCGCTCGCCGAGTGCCGAGCGGTGACGTGCCCGATCTCGTGCCCGAGAACTCCCGCGAGTTCGGCTTCGGAGTTCATGTGGGCCAGGATGCCGCGAGTCACGTAGACATATCCGCCGGGCAAGGCGAAGGCGTTGACTTGCGGGTCGTCGACCACCCGGAAGGTCCAGGGCAAGCCCGGGCGCTCCGAGATCGCGGCGAGCGGCCGTGCCACCGACTCGACATAGGCCTGAACCCGTGCGTCCTCGAAGTCCCCGTACAGGCCGTGGAACTGGTCGTCCGCCTCCTTCCCCATCGACGCCTCCTGGCCTTCGCTCACCAGCATGAGCTGGCGCTTTCCGGTGGCGGGGTTGGTGGCGCAGGACGCGAGAAGCCCGAGCGCAAGGACGGACAGGGCACGACCACGACTCGGTTTCATCACCTTGCGAGTGTAGCGCGAGACGAGGCAAGTCCCTCAAGCCCCCCGATTAGACTGCTCGGCCCATGGCCCGCCTTCACGGCCGCTTCACCCTCGCCCTGCTGGCCGCGTTCGGGACGGTGCTCGGACTCGCGGTTCTGGAGGCGGGGGCGCGGGCGTTCGCGGTTCGAGAGGAACGCCGCGAGGGCCGGCTCGATCGCGACCTTTTGCGAGTCAAAGGGCCCGGACCAGGGGCGGTGGTGAGCCTCGGGCAGATCATCCTCAAGTCGAACAACCCTCGGGTCGTCTATGAACTCCGATCGAGGCTCGACGTCGTGTTCGCGGGCGGGCGGCTGACCACCTCGGACTCTGGCTATCGAGGGCGCGACGTCGCGATCCCGAAGCCCGCGGGCGTGTACCGCGTCGTGGGCATCGGAGACTCGTACATGTTCGGACAGGGGGTTTCCGACGAGGAGACCTACCTCGCGAGGCTCCCCTCCGCGGAGCCCGCGGTGGTTTCGGGCCGACTTCTCGAGACCGTGAACCTCGCGGTGCCCGGCTTCAATACGGTGATGGAGGTCGAACTGCTTCGCGAGCGCGTGGCCCGACTGGACCCCGACCTCATCCTCATCGAAATCGTGGGCAACGACCTCGACCTCCCCAACTTCCTTTGGACCGAGGTCAGCCCCTGGTCGCTCCGTCGGTCCTTTCTGCTCGACTTCGTTCGCGGGCGTTTGAAGACGGCGGGCGCGAGCGCGGGACTCGCGGAAGCGCCCCGCGAGGAAGGTGCAGGCGGCGAAACGTTTTCGCGCGACCTCGAGCACGTCCCCCCGCGGTATGCCTCGATGGTCGGCTTGCCCGCGTTCGAAGCGGCGATCCAGGAGCTCGCGGCACTCGGTCGCGAACGCCATGCGCGCGTTGTGGCCCTCACCCACGGCGTGTGGTTCGAGAACGCGATGCTCAGGTCTCTAGCCGAGAACGACATCCCGGTCCTGGTGCTGCGTGCCGCGCTGCGTCAGCGTGCACGCGCCCTGGGTGCGCCCGACTACGCCCGCTCGCCCCTCGCTCTCTCCTCCACCGACCTCCATCCCTCGGCCCTCGGACATCGAGCCATCGCGGAGGAACTCGCCCGGTGGCTGCCCTCGCAGATGAAGTAAGAGGCGACGCTCAGAAGACGAAGCCCACGGAGGCGACCCAGCCTTTGACCGCTCCGCGGTCGAGTGCCAGATTCCGGGCCCGGTTGGTTTCGTGGTCGACCTTCAGCACCCACTGGCGCGAGGGCCGGTAGGCGAGGCCCACCGTCACCCCCGTCTCCTGGTTGCGCTCGAAGCGGCCGGTCGCGGCGTTCGGGCCGTCGATCCGCGCCCAGTCGTACTGGCCGACCAGGGTCAGCCGCGGTTCGTCGAAGTCCTTCGCGATCGACCGGAGCCAGCCGCCGCGGAGGTCGTAGCTCGCGCGCACGTAGTAGCCGCGCAGGTGACTCTGCTCGAGCGCCCCGCGGTCGGCGGTGAAATGGTCGAACTCGCCGGTCAATCGCAGCGAGCGGACATCGACGCGGAGGTCGGCGGCCCAGCCCTTGAGCCGACGACGATTCTCGTCATCGTACCGGCCTGTGTAGCCGGAGATTCCAGTCTCCAGGGACGTGCTCCGCTTGACCGCAAAGCGGCCGACCAGAGCCTTGTCGTTGTTGTTGTCGACCCCGAAAGCCTGACGAGCCTCGCGGGCGCCCACCGACGTGATGTGGCCGTCGAGGCCCGCGACCACCGAGGCCTCGTACTCGAGAAGCCAGGCCGCACCCAGCAGCCTTCGTCCCGTGACCTGGATCCCGTTATCGGTCCAGTCCGAGGGGGCGATGGCGTAAGAGACGAGGGGCTTTCGCACTACATCGCGGAGCGGCGCGAAGTGGTCGACGTTGACGTTGCCGAAGGGCACCAGGAGGACGCCCGTGCGCACGGAGAAGAACTGGGCGAAGGTGTAGCTCGCGTAGGCCTGCTCGAGAACGATCTCGCCGCCGCGCGGACCGCCCACGCCGGCGGTTCGTTCGAATTCGATCTCCGCGAAGAAGCTCAGTCGCGGGTGCGGCCGTCCCGAAAGCACGATCTCGAAGGCCTCCGCGTCGAGGATGGAATCGCGCGCCGCGTACTTCGTGGCCTGGAGCGTGCCGTACACCGTGATGGTCGGGCGCTTGCGCTCACCTTCGAAGACCTGGTCGAGGGCGTCGCCGGTCTGTTTCAACTCCGCCGAGATGCGGACGAGTTCGGCTTCGAGCTTGGCCTGAAGCGCTTCGATGGCGGCGATCCGCCGAGAGCGATCCTGGTCTTCCACTCCCGCGGCCTCGACCCGAAGTCGCTGCAGTTCGGCTCTAAGGGCCTCAAGCTCCGTCCGCAGTCGTTCGAGCTCTTCCTGAATGGCGGGCACACGCTCCTCCTTCGCCGGAGCGGAGGCGGAGGGCGAAAGCGGCGCCTGGGTCGGCCCGGCCTGGGAGATTCGCGCGGCGAACACCATGGTGAGAACCGGCACGACGAAAAGGCGGAACCGTGTCACAACAACACCTCGATCTGAAGGCCCTGGGTCGAGACGCCGCCCGCGCCCTGAAACACGAGGGTGTAGGAGCCAAGTGGCACCTCCGGCTCGCTCAGGACGGTTACCCTGACGAGTTCGGGGCCCACGAAGTCGACCCTCACCACCTTTATTCCCGCGGCCTGCCTCCGGCCCTGAAGAATGCTGGCGGTGAGGCCTCGGGTCAACCCCTTCCCCGTCACCGCAAGCACCACGCTCGAGCCCCGTCGGAACGCTCGCGGAGAGACGGTGTCGACCGCGGGTGCCTGGGGACCCACTTGAGCGGGGTCGGCAACAGCGGGCGGCGCGGACGGAGGGGGTTCCAGGGAGACGCTCGGACGCGGCGTGGGAGTGGGCGAGGGTGCAGGAGGCAGCGGCGTGGCTGAAGGGCGGGCCAAAGGCGTGGCCACAGCCTCGACCGGCGCGGCGGTGACCGGGCCGGCCGGCGGGGACTCGGGCCGCTGCGCGCTGCGGGTGGGCCGTGGCGCCGCGATCGGCGGACGCTCGATTTCGGGTGTGGGCGTGGGCGATGGCGGAGGCGTCGGTACGGCGATCAGGGCTGGAGTCACGCTCGGGCTCGCCTCCGCTCCGATCCCCGCGGGCGGAGCGTTTCGAGTAACGCCCCACGCCAGAAGAAGAACCGTGGCCGCCCCGACGCCGCCAAACCACGCCCACCGTGGCTTCGGTCTCGCGGGCTCGGCTCCGCGAGCCGGCGCGATGGGCGTCATCCGTTCCTGTGAGAGCGCCCGGGTTTCTGGAACCGGGGCGGCGTGCGGCCCGCTCCCCGCCTCCCGTGCGGCGGCCAGAAGGCTTGTGAATCCCTCGGGACGAAGTGCGGGCTCTTTGTGGAGGCAGGCCATGAGGGCGGTCGCGAGCCGCCTCGGAAGCTCCGGCCGAACCTCGCGGAGGTCGGGCGGATTCAGGGTCAGGACGTTTGTGAGCGTGGCCGCGACCGTTTTGGCCGCGAAGGGGTTTCGGCCCGTGAACATCTCGTAGATCAGGAGGGCGCACGCATAGAGGTCGGAGCGCGGCGAATACGCGGCGTCGTTGAGAATCTCGGGGGCCATGTACTCGGGCGTTCCCATCACCGCCCCGGTGGCGGTGAGCTTCCCGGCGGCGGCCCGGGCGATGCCGAAGTCCATCAACTTCGCGTGGCCGGTTTGCAGGATCTGGACGTTCGAAGGCTTGACGTCGCGGTGCAGGACGCCATTTTCATGAGCGAAGGCGAGCGCTTCGCAGATGTCTTCGAGAACGAGCAGTTGCTCGGCGAGGGTGTGCGGCTTCAGGAGCCAGCGGTCCAGGCTCTCGCCTTTGAGCAGTTCCATGACCAGGAACGGCTCGTCCCCGGAAAAATCGAAGTCGAGGAGGGACACGATCGCGGGGTGCGCGAGCCCGCCGATGACTCTCGCCTCGTGCAGGAACCGTTCACGCGCATCCGGATCCGCTCCCTTGATGATCTTGATGGCCACCCGCCGGCCGATGTAGGGATCCTCGCCAAGGTACACCTCGCCCATACCGCCCCGGCCGAGCAGTTCGAGCACGGTGTACTTGCCGATCTTCTCTGGAATCATGGTGCTGCGGACGACGGGATCGATTGTAGGAAGGGGGCTCGCCCGAGCGCACTAGTGCATTTGCATTTGACCGCTCGGCCACCTCGGAAACAGAATCACCTTCGACTACGACCAGTGGCCGTAGTGCGGGCGGCGTCCTTTCTCTCTCACTCCTGGAGATCCTCATGACCTTTGCCCGAAACGCGGGTATCGCGACCTTGTCACTTCTGCTCACCGCCACAGTCGCGCACGCGCAGAAGAAACCGGCGAAGCCGGTCCCGACCCCGACTCCTTCCGCCCTGTCCACGGTCACCGCCGACAGCTTCAAGGCCATGGAGTTCCGCAACATCGGCCCCGCCAACATGGGCGGCCGCGTCGACGACTTCGCGGTCGTCGAATCCAACCCCCTGACCTTCTACGTGGGCATGGC
>CAZYEA010000186.1:0-2617 GCA_964646485.1 uncultured Acidobacteriota bacterium | reverse complement strand
CTTCGAGACCATCTTCACCGACCAGGACTATTCCTCGATCGGCGACCTCGCCCTTGCACCTTCGGATCCTTCGGTGCTCTACGTGGGCACGGGTGAGCCCAACAATCGCCAGTCCACCTCATGGGGCGGCGGGGTCTACAAGAGCACGGACGCGGGGCGCACCTTCCAGTACATGGGCCTCAAGGAGACCCAGTACATCGGCCGCATCGTGGTGCATCCCACCAACCCCGACATCGCCTACGTCGCCGCCCTGGGAAGGCTCTACGGTCCCAACAAGGAGCGCGGCGTCTACAAGACCACGGACGGAGGGAAGACCTGGACGAACGTGAAGTTCCTCGACGAGGACACCGGGTTCATCGACATCGCCATGGATCCGGAGAGCCCGAACACCCTCTACGCGGGCTCCTACCAGCGGCGGCGCACGCCTTTCGGCTACAGCGGCGGCGGTCCGGGCGGCGGCCTGTTCAAGACCACGGACGGCGGCGCCACCTGGAAGAAGCTGACCAACGGTCTGCCCAAGGAAGGCGACATGGGACGCATCGGCGTGACCGTGTACAAGCGCGACCCGCGCATCGTGATGGCTCTCATCGAGCATCGCACCGAGTTCGGGGTCTACCGCTCCGAGGACCAGGGCGAGACCTGGACCAAGCTCTCGAACAGCAACCCGCGTCCCTCCTATTACAGCCAGATCCACATCGATCCGAACAACGACCAGCGCATCTGGGTGCTGGGCGCGAACATGTACAACTCCGAGGACGGCGGGAAGACCTGGCGGCAGAACCTGGTGCAACGCATCCACGGCGACTACCACGCGCTCTGGATCGACCCGGCGAATTCGAATCACGTGCTCGCCGGCTCGGACGGCGGCATCCACCAGAGCTTCGACAAGGGCAAGACCTGGGATCACCTCAACGGCGTTCCCCTTGGACAGTTCTATGAAGTGAGCGCCGACAACCAGAAGCCCTACAACGTCTGCGGCGGCCTCCAGGACAACGGAACCTGGATCGGCCCCTCGCGCACCATGGTGCGGGAAGGCATCCAGATGGGCGACTGGCGGACCATCGGTGGAGGCGACGGTTTCTACTGCGTGATCGACCCCGTGGATCCCACCACGGTCTACGTCGAGAGCCAGGACGGCAGCGTCCAGCGCGTGAACCTGAAGACCCTGGAGCGGACCTCCATCCGTCCGACCCCCGCGGACCCGGCCAAGGAGAAGTACCGTTTCAACTGGAACTCCCCCATCGTGGTCTCAAAGTTCGACCACAACACCGTCTTCTACGGCGGCAATAAGTTCTTCATGTCGAAGGATCGCGGCGATTCATGGACCGAGCTCTCGGGCGACCTCACCAACAACCAGAAGCGCGACGAAATGCCCATCTTCGGCAAGACCGCGAAGGAGTTCATGTCCAGGAACGACGGCGTCGTGCACTGGAACACCGCGACCACCATCGCCCAGTCGCCCCTGAAGGCCGAGGTCCTCTGGTTCGGCGCGGATGACGGCAATCTCCAGGTGACCCAGGACATGGGCAAGACCTGGACGAAGCTCACGGACAAGGTCCCGGGCGTGCCCAAGGGCACGTATGTGAGCCGGGTCGAGCCGAGCCGCACCAGCCCGAGCGCCGCCTACGTGACCTTCGACGGCCACCGCGCGGACGACTTCAACCCCTACGTCTTCTTCACCCCCGACTTCGGCACGACCTGGAAGAACGTCACCACGAACCTCCCCAAGGACGGAACGGTGAGCGTGGTCCGCGAGCACCCGAAGAATCCCGACGTGCTCTTCGCGGGCACCGAGATGTCCCTGTGGGTGTCCTTCAACCGCGGCGGCTCGTGGACGAAGCTCAAGAGCGGTCTGCCCACCATTCCCGTGGACGACATCCTGATCCACCCGACCGAGAACGACCTCATCCTCGCCACCCACGGGCGCAGCGTCTGGATCCTCGACAACATCGCGGCGCTTTCCGGCATGAGCGAAGGGGTGGCGCAGAAGCCCATTCACCTGTTCGAGAACAAGACGGGAATCCAGTGGCGTTCCGCGGGCACGGGAGCGAGCAACGGCCACAAGCTCTTCGCGGGGCCCAATCCTCCAGACGGCGCCGCCATCCAGTACTGGCTCAAGGACGCGGCCGGCGAGAAGGACACGGTCACCATCACCATCAGCGACGCCGCGGGCAACAAGGTCCGCGACATCGTGGGCACCAAGACCGCGGGCGTGAACCGCGTGATGTGGGACCTGCGCCATACCCCGCCTCCCGCCCCTGAAGGCGGCGGCTTCGGCGGAGGCGGTGGTGGCGGCTTTGGCGGAGGAGGACCGCGCGGTCCCTTCGTGCCGCCCGGCCAGTACTCGGTGAAGGTCACCGCGGGCACGAACACGTCGGATGCTCAGCCCATTACGGTCGAGGAGGATCCGCGGATCCAGATCAGCGAAGCGGATCGCAAGGCCTGGTACGACATGCAGATGGCCATGACCCGCCTCGCCCCGCAGCTCCAGCAGGGCATGCGCACCGTGAATACCCTCGGCACCCAGCTTCGTGAGATCAAGACCCAGATCGCCCGCAACCCTCGTGTCAACGACGAGGTCAAGAAGGCGCTGCAGACCCTGCTCGACAAGGTCGAG
>CAZYEA010000185.1:6273-9671 GCA_964646485.1 uncultured Acidobacteriota bacterium | reverse complement strand
CCTCTGGACGGGACAATCCCTTCACCCTGGGCTTCGAGCACCGCAAAGAGCAGCTCTCCCGCTCCGGCCTCGTGGGCTGTCTCTCCGGCCAGGCCTGCCTCAAGAATCGCGATCTGAACGTGGTGTGGGCCCAGCAGGAGCTGAACCCCACGAAGGACCTAAAGCTGAGTGCAGGATTCCGCTATGACGACTCGAGCGACTACGGCAGCCAGACCAGCCCAAAGCTCTCGGCGGTGTACTCGCTGCCAAAGAACAATCGGATCCGCACGAGCTACGGCCGGGGCTTCCGGGCGCCCTACTTCGGTGAGCTCTTCCTCGTGAGCCCGGGCTTCGAGGGCAATCCTCTGCTGCTCCCCGAGAAGAGCAAGCCAACACTCACCGGCGGCTGGGCCTACATCGGACCCAAAGTCGAGGGTTCGGTCGACGTCTTCAAGACCAAGCTGATCAACGGCGTCACCTTCGGCTCTCTGCCCAACGGCAACTTCACCTACGTCAACGTGAGCAAGGTCGACTCCAAGGGCGCGAACATGAACCTCGCCTTGAACCTGCCCTACGGGTTCACTCCGTCGGCCTCCTACACCTATACCAAGCGCGAAACCCCGGCGAGCGGTTCGACCGCCGCCGCGGAGTTGTCCGGCTTCCCCAAGCACGCCGCGTTCGTCAAGCTGCTCTGGTCCAACCCCCGCCTGGGCCTCCGCGCCAACATCCGGGGCAACCTCAACGGCCGGACGCTCGTCACCACCACCGTGGTGACGCCAAAGTACGCCCTGTGGTACGCGCAGGCGAGCAAGAAGGTGAACTTCAACGGCCAGTATGCCTTCACCATCTACGCGCAGGTGAACAACATCTTCGACAAGAAGGACATCTACAACACCGACATCGCCACCGGAGCCGTGCGCACCACCGACGTCCTCCCCATCTGGAATGCCCCGCGGACCTACCAGGTGGGCATCACCATAGACATGGACTGGACGCACTAAGACGAAGCCTCAAACCTCTCGAGAGTCCATCATGAAGCGCTTAATCCTCGCCGCGGCGTTAGCCTGCCCGCTCGCCGCCGTCGCCCAAGAACCTTCGAACCTCCCCATCGGCGATCCCGCCCGCAAGGACAAGATGGTGGACGTCGTCCTCGACGGGGTCCACGATGCCTCAACCGGCGAAGTCATCACTCCGAAGGAACTCGCCGCGCGGCTCGCCTCCGTGCGCGTGGTCTTCGTGGGCGAGAGCCACACCTCCATCGAGTACCACAACGTCCAGCGCCGGCTGATCGAAGAGCTCGCCGCCGCGGGGCGGAAGGTCTTCATCGGCCTCGAGATGTATCCGTACACCGAGCAGGCCTGGCTCGACAAGTGGTCCGCGGGCGAACTCTCCGAGGACGCCTTCTTGAAGGACTCGCGCTGGTACAAGAACTGGGGCTATCACTGGCTCTACTACCGAGACATCTTCACTTTCGCTCAGAAGAACAAGATGCGCATGTTCGGGGTCAATACACCCCGCGAGGTGGTGGCCGCCGTCCGCAAGAAGGGCTTCGCGAACCTTACCCCCGAAGAAGCGGCCCGCATCCCGAGCAAGATCGACACGGACAGCGCCGAGCACAAGCGGCTGTTCAAGGCCTACTTCGCCCCTGAGGATTCCCTCCACACCACCGGCATGACCGACGAGCAGTTCAATGCCATGTACAACGCCCAGGCGACCTGGGATGCCACCATGGGCTACAACGCGGTCCAGGCTTTGCAGAAGTTCGGCGACAAGGACACCATCATGGTGGTCCTCATCGGCTCCGGGCACGTGGCCTACGGCCTGGGGGCCGAGCGCCAGGCGAAGCTCTGGTTCGATGGAAAGATCGCGTCGGTGATCCCCATGATCGCCGCCAATGACAAGGGCGAGAAGCCTCAAGTCCGCGCCTCCTACGCGAACTTCGTGTGGGGCGTCGCGAACGAGAAGGCCTCGCTCTTCCCCACCCTCGGCTTCTCCACCGGGGCGAAGAAGGACAACCTCTACCCCGTGATCGCGGTGCAGCCGGGCACGATCGCGGCCGAGGCCGGTTTCAAGGTCGGCGATAGTCTGGTCTCGATGGACGGCGTCGCCATCACCGACACCGAGGTGATGAACCGGCTCATGGCCGAGAAGCGCTGGGCCGATTCCGCTGAGTTCAAAGTGAAGCGCGGCGCCGACGAAGTCCCGCTCAAGGCCTACTTCCGTCGTAAGCCGTAGCCGCCCGCATCCTTCTTCACCCGCCGTACCTCCTCACTTAGGAAGGCAACCGAATGCGCGCCACTCCCCTTCTGATTGCGGCGCTCGTCGCCGCCCCTCACGTCATCTCGGCGCAGGCCCCATCCGGGCCCGCGCCCGCCGCGGCCGCCCCGAAGCGGGTCCGCCACACCATGCAGGTGAGCCTGGATCCGAAATCCCATCGGCTCACGGTGAGCGACGAGATCGCGCTGCCCGCCGGAGTGCCCGCCGAGTTTCTCTTGAACGGGAACCTGCGGCTTCTAAAGTCGGATCCCGCGGTGAGCGAGGTGCCGCTCGGGGAGACCGAGAAGTTCTTCGGGATCAACGCAGGCGAGGCGGGCTCCTCGGGCTTGAAGCTCAAGCGGTACCGCGCCGCGGGAACCCCGGCCTCGGTCAGGCTCTCCTACGAGGGAGTCTTCGACTTCGGCCTCGCCGATCAGAAGGAGGAGTACACCCGCGGCTTCCGTGAGACGACGGGCCTCCTGAACGACCAGGGCGTGTATCTCGCGGGCAGCGGCTTCTGGTATCCGTACCTGAACCGCGAGCTGATCGACTTCAACCTGGACATCGCCCAGCCCGAGGGCTGGCACGCGATCAGCCAGGGCAACGGCACCTCGCGCGGCCCCGACGGACGCGCGAAGTGGGACTCACACGGGCCCATGGACGAGATCTACATCGTGGGCGGCCCCCTGCGCGTGTACCGCGATTCCGCGGGTGCGGTGGAGACCCTCGCCTACATTCACGACAAGGACGACGCCCTCGCCGCGAAGTACCTCGAAGCCACCGCCCAGTACATCGAGTTGTACCGCGGCCTCCTCGGCCCCTATCCCTACGGCAAGTTCGCCCTGGTCGAGAACTTCTGGGAGACCGGCTACGGCATGCCGAGCTTCACCCTCCTCGGGCCGCAGATCATCCGCTTCCCCTTCATCCTCACCTCCTCCTACCCGCACGAGATCCTGCACAACTGGTGGGGCAACTCCGTGTTCGTGGACTACGAGAGCGGCAACTGGTGCGAAGGTCTCACCTCCTACCTCGCCGATCACCTCATCCAGGAACAGCGCGGGACGGGCGCCGCGTACCGCCAGTCGACCCTTCAGAAATACCGTGACTTCGTGAAGGAAGGCCGCGATTTCCCGCTGACCGAGTTCCGCTCGCGTCACTCCGCG
>CAZYEA010000185.1:2458-6263 GCA_964646485.1 uncultured Acidobacteriota bacterium | reverse complement strand
CATCGACACCCTGGTGCTTCAAGCGGTCGTATCGCAAGGTCATCCAGCGCTTCTATCGCGAGTACCGCGAGAAGCGGGCTTCGTTCCGCGACGTGCAGAAGGTCGCCGAGGCGGTCTCGGGCAAGGATCTCAAGCGTTTCTTCGACGATTGGATCTCACGCCCCGGCGCCGCCGTCCTCGCCGCGTCCTCCCCCACCGTGCGCAAGACCGCGAGCGGCTATGAGCTCACCGGAACCCTCCAGCAGACCCAGGGCGGCGCGCCCTTCCTCCTCCAGGCGCCTTTGGTGATTCGCACCGCGAAAGGCACGCGGATCGAGGCGGTTCGCCTGGAGGGCGCGAGCGCGCCCTTCACCTTCACGTTCGCGGCCGACCAGGAACCGCTGGCCATCGACCTCGACCCGGAGTTCGACGTTTTCCGCAAGCTCGACCCGCGCGAGACGCCGACGTCCATCGGCCAGATCTTCGGCGAGCCGCACATCCTGGCCGTTCTGCCGAGCAAGGCTCCCGCCGACCGGCTCAAGGCCTATCGCACCCTGATGGAGGGCTGGCGCACCGACACCCACGTGATCGACATCAATCTCGATACCGAGGTGGCCACGCTCCCGAATGACCGCGCGGTCTGGCTGCTCGGCCGTGACAACAAGTTCGCCGCCGCCATCTTCGGCAAAGTGCTGAGCGACGCCGCGACCGAGGTGAAGATCGACGGGGAGTCGATGCCCCTTTTGGGCCACTCGGTGATCTTGACCGAGCGGCACCCCGGCAACATGGAGAAGGCGATCGGCTGGATCTTCGGCGACCCGCTCTCCTCGATGCCCGGCCTCGGACGCAAGCTCCCGCACTACGGCAAGTACTCCTACCTCGGCTTCGAAGGCGAAGAGCCGGTGAACGTGCTCAAAGGCCAGTGGTCCCCTTCCGACTCGCCCCTCCATGTCGACCTCCGCCCCGCCGCCGCCCGCACTGCCGCCATACCGCCCATGGCCCTCAAGCCTCGCGCCGCTCTCGCCGATCTCCCGCCTGTCTTCTCGCAGAAGGCGCTCATGGAGCACGTCGAGTTCCTGGCCTCGCCGAAGCTCGCGGGGCGCGGTCTGGGCAGCGAAGGCCTCGGCTCCGCTGCCCGCTACATCGCCGACCAGTTCCAGAAGATGGGACTGGAGCCAGGCGGAGAGAACGGCGGCTACTTCCAGAAATTCACGCTCGACAAAGGGCCGCAGGGCACACCGGTCGAGACCATGAACGTAATCGGCCTACTGCGCGGCTCGAAGGCCGAGTGGAAGAACCAGTCCGCTATCCTCTCCGCCCATTACGATCATCTCGGCCTGGGCTGGCCCGATGGTCACAAGGCGGACGAGGGCAAGCCGCATCCGGGCGCCGACGACAACGCCAGCGGCGTCTCCGTGATGCTCGAGCTCGCGAAGGCGCTCAAGTCCGCCGGCCAGCCGTCGCGAACCCTGATGTTCATCGCCTTCTCCGCGGAGGAGGCCGGTCTCAAGGGCTCCGCCTACTACGCCGACCATCCGAAGATGCCCCTCGACCAGGTCATCGGGGTGATCAACCTGGACACCGTGGGCCGCCTCGGCAACGACAAGATCTCCGTCCTCGGGACCGGCACCGCGTCCGAATGGCAGCACATCTTCCGGGGAGCGGGCTTCGTCACCGGGGTCGAGAACCGGCTGATCCCCGAGTCGATGCAGTCCTCCGACCAGATGAGCTTCATCCGCAAGGGCGTGCCCGCCATCCAACTCTTCACCACCGTCAATGCCGACTATCACCGGGCGACCGACACTCCGGACAAGATCGATGCGGCGGGCCTCGTCAAGGTGGCGTCCTTCGCGCGGGAGGGCATCGCTTACCTTGCCGAGCGCGAGACTCCCCTCACCAACACGATTCCGAAGGCGGGCGCTCCCGGGGCGCCTCCGGCGGCGCCAACCGCGGCTCCGAGCGGCGATCAGGCCCAGGGCCGCCGGGTGAGTTTCGGCAGCGTCCCCGACTTCGCCTTCACCGGCCCGGGCGTGCGGGTGGGCGGGGTGGTGCCGGGATCGCCCGCGGAGAAGGGCGGCCTCAAGGAGGGCGACGTGATGATGAAACTCGACGCGGTGGAGATGGCGAGCCTCCAGACCTTCTCGGATTTCCTCAAGACCGCGAAGGCCGGGCAGACGGTGAGCGTCTCGGTGATGCGCGAGGGCAAGCCGCTCACCCTCAACGTCACTCTGGTCGAACGCTAGAGTCCGTTGGGGGCGGGCTAAAGCCCCAGGTCGTCGATAGGCATCGGCCGGCCCAGGAGGTACCCTTGGGCGATGTCGCAGCCCGCGACCTCGAGAAAGTCGCGCTGCGCCTCCGTCTCGACACCCTCCGCCAGAGCGAGAAGGTTGAGGCCGTGGGCCATGCCCATGATGCCGAGCACGATGGCGGAATCCGCCGGACTCTCCCCCACTCCGGCGATGAAGGATTTGTCGATCTTCACCATGTCCACGGACAGCCGGCGCAGGTAGGACAAAGACGCGTACCCGGTCCCGAAGTCGTCGATCGCGATGCGCACGCCCATGCGGCGCAGCTCGTGCAGAACGGAAACGATGCTCTCGTCGTCCGCGATGGTGGCGCTCTCGGTCAGTTCGAGTTCGAGGCGGTTCGCGGGAAAGTCGTGGGCGGTCAGAAGCTTCATGACCCGGCTCGGGAACTTCACGTCCCGGAGCTGGAGCGCCGACACGTTGACGGCGAGGCGTGCCTCCCTGGGGAATCTCCGGGCATCCATCAGCGCGCGACCCAGCACCCAGTCGCCGATGGTCTCGATGAGGCGCGTCTCCTCGGCCAGGGGCACGAAGCTCGCGGGGGGCACGTCGCCCATCTCCTCGTCGTTCCAGCGCAGCAGCGCCTCATAGCCCACGATGCGCGGGCTGCGCAGGTCGTGCTGCGCCTGGTAGACGAGGGAGAAGCGCGCCTTGTTGATGGCCTTCACCAGCGACTGCTCCATGGAGAGGCGGCGCTGAACCCGCTCGTTCATGGAGGGGGCGAACATGCGGTAGGTGTTCCGACCCTGCTCTTTGGACTGATAGAGGGCGTTGTCCGCGTTCTTCACCAGGGTTTCCGCATCGTCACCGTCACTCGGCCACGAGCTGACCCCGACGCTCGTGGTCACCCTCAGGGTATGCCCGCCGATCTCCATGGGCTCATTCATCCGGGCAATGAGCTTTTCGGCCACGCGGGCCGCCACCGAACCGTCCTTCACCCGACCCAGCAGCACCACGAACTCGTCGCCCCCGAAACGCGCCACCGTATCCTCTTCGCGCACGGTGGCCCGGAAGCGCAGGGCCACCTGCTTCAGGAGCAGGTCGCCGACGGTGTGGCCGAGGGTGTCGTTCACCCGCTTCAGGTGATCGAGGTCCGCGTACAGAACCGCGATCGGCTCGTGATGCCGGCGGGCGCGCGCGAGCGCTAGATTGAGCCGGTCGGCGAAGAGGGCCCGGTTGGGCAGGCCGGTGAGAGGATCGTGATAGGCCTGAAACTCGAGTTCGGCCTCCGCGTTCACCCGGGCGGTGATGTCCGAGAAGAAGTTCAAGGTGGCGGGACGCCCTTCCCAGACGATGGACACGCCGCTCAGGTTCATGTGGCGGATCTCCCCGTTCTTGCGGACGATCCGCAGCACGTAGGTGTTCGCGAAGACTTCACCTCGAAGGCGGCGCAGGTGCCTCTCCACCACCATGGCGCGGTCGTCCGGGTGGATCAGCTCCACGAAGGGCAGGGCGCGGATCTCCTCAGGCGGGTACCCGGTCGCGTCGATGACCGCGCGGTTGAAGAAGACGATCTTCCC
>CAZYEA010000185.1:0-2448 GCA_964646485.1 uncultured Acidobacteriota bacterium | reverse complement strand
GATGGGCTCGGTGGCGTTCTCGAAGAGCAGGCGGTACCGCTCCTCCGATCGCTCGAGCTCGGCCGCGTAGCGGACGATGCCGGACACGTCGGTCGCGGTGCCGGTGGCCCCGATGATCTGTCCGGAGGGCGACAGCTCGGCCATCGCGTTGGCGCTCAGATGAACGAGAGTCCCATCGGTCCGCAGGTGCACCGTGCGGTAGCCGTTCACCCGCTCGCCGCGCATGATCGCGGCGAAGACCTCCCCGTCCTTTTCGCCCTGCTCGGGGGTCGAAAATTCCGTGAACCTCCGCCCGATCATCTGCTCCGCCGCGTATCCATAGATGCGACGCGCCGCCGCATCGTTCACGAAGGTGAAGCGGCCCTCGGCGTCCATCGACCAGATCAGGTCGTTCGAAAGCTCCACCAGACGCTTGTAGCGATCGGTGTCGATGAGCCTTCGATTCTTGGGCGGCATGGGCGTTGAACCGGAGGGGCTCGCCTGCACTCGGCACGATCACGCCGCTCCGCGGGAGGGAGCATACCCGCCCGCCCCTACGCCTTCTTCGCGATCTCCCGCACGAAGACCCAGGCGGTGTCGTTCGCTTTGTTGTAGAAGAGGGTGACGGTCACGTTCCGGGGCGCCATCTTGAAGTCGAACAGATACGGGAAGACCTCGTGCAGTTCCTTCTTCTTGATCCCCTCGTGGAACTTGCCCGCGAACTCCTTGACGTTCGTGCACGGGGCCACTTCCTCGAAGAAGTTGCGCCCGATCACCTTGTCGGGCTTGCGCCCGGTGAGCTTCGCCTCGTAGTCATTGAAGCGGAGGATCGTCCCCTTGAGGTCCAGTTGAATGGCTCCGAAGGGCAGGGAATTGAGTTCGGCGGGCTGCATGTGGTCGATGCGCTCGAGGTCGGCGCGGCTGAAGGCTTTGGCATCGTTCTGGTTCATAAAGACTCCTCTTGCTGGGGATGGTCACGGTCGCGGAAGGGTTTTGGAGGCTCAGCGTCCGGTCGGGCACAAAGGAAGCCCTGAGCAAGGTCGGCCCCATGGGCCTCGGCCCATCGCCACTCTCCCTCGGTCTCCACCCCCTCGACCACGCTGGTGGCGCCCACCTCGCGGGCCAGGTCGAGCAGCTTCTCGACCACCACCGCCTTGTAGGGGTCCTCGTCGATGCCGCGGATCAGTTCCATGTCCAGTTTGACGAAGTCGGGACGCAGACGGGCGAGCAGATTGAGAGAGCTGTAGCCGGCGCCCAGGTCGTCTAGGGCGACGCGAAAGCCGCCGCGGCGATAGAAGGAGAGGATGCCGAGCAGATGATCCACGTCCAGAACCCGGTCGCTCTCGGTGACCTCGAAGACGAAGCGCGAGGGCGGCAGCCCGGCCGCCTCCACCGCGCTCACCGTCGAGCGCAGGCAGAAGGAGGGGTCGTAGACGGAGTTCGGGGTGAAGTTGATGAAGACGTTCGTCTCCACACCCCTGGCCACCACCGCTCCGATGCTGTTCAGCCGGGCGGCCCGATCGGTCTGGAAAATCACGTTCGCGTCCCGCGCCGCGCGCAGGATCGCGCCGGGCGAGATCAGGGTTCCGTCGGTCTCGCGGCCGCGCAGGAGCGCCTCATAGGCGAAGACCTTGAGGGGTTGGGCGAAGCTCACGATGGGCTGGAAGTGAGTCTCGATCCGCCCCTCGCGAAGCATCTCGACCACCCAGTCGCCGCTCGCCCGCGCCACGAAGGTCTGCAGAGACTCGAAGCGCAGGAGATCCTCGAGTGAGGGCTCGACCCCCGGGGGCAGCAGGAGACACTTCCCATCCGCGAGCTCCATGCGGGACAAGGCGCCGGAGAGGTCGACCGCCACCTGGCGCGCCACTCCGGGGCCGAGAGCGACACCGAGAATCCCCCGGGGAGCGGGCGCCATGGGCAGGCCGATGCGGGTGAAAAGCCCCTGCAGCTTGGTCAGGGCGTGCCCGGGCGGAGGGGCGATGAAGAGGGACCCTTCCTGGACCGGAGGAGAGAGCACCTCGCACCCGGCGCATCCCGAGAGCGTGCGTCTCAGGGTGCCGGTGTCGGTGACCGCGCCGAGGGGACCGGTGGGCGCGCGGCGTGGATCCGGGGCGCTCGCGCCGGCCGGAAATTGGGCTGGTGCCTGCTTCACCTCGGGAGAATAAGGCGCGAAGGGCGCTTATGTCAAATATTGAGTAGTTTCTGAATAGTTTACGAGCGAACCGGGCCTACGGATAGATGCGGTACAGCATCCGCGGGAAGGCGATGGTCTCGCGCAGGTGATCGATGCCGCAGATCCAGGTCACGAAGCGCTCGACCCCGAGGCCGAAGCCTGCGTGGGGCATCGATCCGTACTTGCGCAGGTCGATGTACCAGCGGAAGGCCTCCTCCGGCAGGCCGTGATCGTGGAGGCGCTTCAGGAGCAGGTCGGGATCGGAGATGCGCTCGCCGCCGCCCACGATCTCGCCG
>CAZYEA010000184.1:0-9678 GCA_964646485.1 uncultured Acidobacteriota bacterium | reverse complement strand
TCGGAGCCAGCGAGCTCGGCTCGGGGTCCTGACCGCGGCCTCGTTCCTCTTCTACGGGTACTGGGATCCACGATTCCTGCTGCTGCTGCTGGGAACCGGGCTGCTCGACTTCTGGGCGGCGCTCGCGATCGTGCGCTACCCGCAGCGCAAGAAGGCGTTCCTCGTCGCCTCCATGAGCGCAAACGTGGGGGCGCTGGCCTTCTTCAAGTACGCGGGCTTCTTCCTGGACAACGTGGATGGCCTGGCCAGGGCCCTGGGATTGCCCGGGATCGGCCTCGCTTTCCACGTAGTCCTGCCGGTCGGCATCAGCTTCTACACGTTCCAGTCGATGAGCTACACCATCGACGTGTATCGCGGGCATCTGACTCCGACCAAGAGCGTCCTGCACTTCCTGGCGTCGCTTTCGCTCTTCCCCCACCTGGTAGCCGGGCCCATCGTGCGCGCCTCCACCCTTCTGCCGCAGATCGAGACTCGACGCGATCCCACGTCCGCGCAGATCTGGGAAGGATGGCGGCTCATCGTCCGGGGCTACGTGAAGAAGTGTTTCGTCGCGGACACGCTCGCGGCGTACGTGAACGCGGCATTCGGGGGCGATCCCTCCGCCCACTCCGCGGCCTATTGGTGGCTGTCGAGCGCGATGTTCGCCGTGCAGATCTACGGCGACTTTAGCGGCTACACCGACATCGCAATCGGCCTCGCGAAGTGGATGGGCCTGGAGCTGCCGAAGAACTTCGAGCATCCATACCTTGCGCGCAGCTTCCGGGAGTTCTGGCAACGCTGGCACATCTCGCTCTCCACCTGGTTCCGCGACTACGTCTACATCCCGCTGGGCGGGGCCGAGGGCGGCCCGGTGCGCGCGCATGCGAACCTGTGGGCGACCATGCTCCTCTCCGGCCTGTGGCACGGCGCGAGCTGGAACTTCGTCCTGTGGGGCGCCCTCCACGCCTCCTTCTTGAGCATCGAGCGCATCACTCGCTGGCCGGAGCGCCTGAAGCCCTGGGGGGCGGCCGGAGGAGCGTTCAGTCTGGCCCTCGTGTTTCCGCTGACCCTCGTGTCGTGGGTGCTCTTTCGTGCAAGCAACCTGGGCCAGGCTGGAGCAATCCTGGCCCGCATGGCGGACCTGGGCACACTCGGGGACCTCACCGACGCCCTGGACGGCCGACGCTTCGGTGTCGTGGTGTTGGGACTGGTCTTTCTGCGCCATCTCTACGTCGGCCTGAACATCCGGGAGTGGTGTGAAGAGCACCTGCCCATGGACACCTTGCGGGTGGGGATCGCCGCCGCCGCGGCGCTGATCGCCGTATACCTGCGCGGCCCCGGCCAGCAGTTCATCTACTTTCAGTTCTGAAACGATGAACTGGCACAGCGAACCCGGGACCCGGCGGACGGCGGTCAGCGCGCTGTTGGCTGCGACCGTTCTCGCGCTGACCGCACAGGTACGACCCGACCTGGGCAACCTGAAGGCCCTCCGCGGCCTCGAGCCCGGCGTGTTCTGGGATGAGAAGCTGCGTCTCCCCGCGCAGTACGACCTGCTGGTCGCGGGAGACTCGCGGGTCTACCGGGGCGTGGTTCCGGAAGTGCTGGAAGCCGCTCTGGGCGGGCAGGCGGCCAATCTGGGATTCTCCGGCCTAGGCTACGAGGAGCGCTACTGCGACTACGTCCAGGGACTCCTGCGCCCGGACGGCCGCCGAATCGTCATCTTGAGCATCACGCCCAGCTCGCTCACGTCTCGGTCGGCGCGAGAGAACGGGTTCCTGGATGCGGTAGGGCATCGACCCCGCTGGGGCGCTGCGGCACGCTGGCTGAACGGCCCCTTCCACCGGCGCTTCGAGCCATTCACCTACTTCGAGATTCTGGAGATGCTGGGGCTACGAGCCCAGCAATTCGTGTACTTCGAGGACTACCGGGCCACGGGCTGGGTAGCGTCCGACCAGCAGCCCCGCGACCCGACGCGGGCGGGCCCGTCCTATCGCGAGTTCTTCCACGGCAACCCCGTCGACGCCCGCGTGTCAAAGGCACTTCTCGAACGCGTCCGGCGATGGGCCGGGGCCGGGATTCGAGTTGTCGCACTACGGATGCCGATCGGCACCAGCCTCCATCAGATCGAGCGCGAAGAGAGCGGGATGGACTGGGACGGATTCCGTAGCGCGTTCCAGGCCGCGGGCGGCAAGTGGCTGGGGGACTTCTCCGCGGACCCGGCGTTTCCAACCTACGACGGCAGCCACCTCACCGCGAATAGCGCCGAAGCGTTCTCCCGCGCGGTCGCGGCAGCGATCAGCCCAGGCCCTGGGGGCTGAGACTGGCTCCGCGGATAGTTCGAGACGCAGTGAAACCGGTCGACCGGCGGATTTCCGAAAGCGTGGATCGTGTCCAGCGCTCGGAGACCTCAGTATCGGTCGACCGAAATGCGCGATATGGATCTCGTCCTCGCACTCCGAAAGAAACGAGGTGGCCTTGAGCGAGCGCTGAACCACCCTGGGACCTTCTTCTCTTTGAAACCCTGAGTGTTTTGCGAAGGAGTCCAACCAGCCGGGATAGGATCCGGTCTTCCGAGATGACTCCCACTGTACCCGAGCCGACGAGGCGCCGCCTCGGGTCCGCCGCGATGGCGCTCGCCCTGCTCACCTGCCTGGCCTTTCCATTTGTCTTTCCCGCCGTCGCGGTT
The DNA here is from genome assembly GCA_964646485.1 of uncultured Acidobacteriota bacterium. GTDB lineage: Bacteria > Acidobacteriota > Vicinamibacteria > Fen-336 > JAGNNV01 > JAGNNV01. The sequence goes on along the minus strand of CAZYEA010000184.1, from coordinate 7,013 downwards.
GACGACACACCTTCGTATCTCGACCCCGCTCGGGAGTGGGCCGCCGGACGGGGGCTGCGCGAAGCCGGCGGGGCGCCTCTCCAGCAACGGCTTCCGCTCTATCCGCTGCTGCTCGGCAGCGTGATCCCGATCGCCGGCGAGTCGCCGTTTGCCTTCGGGCTCCTGAACGTGGCGCTGCACGTGTTGTCCATTCTCCTCGTGCGCGGGGCGCTGCCGAAACAGCCACGCCTCGACCTCCTGTACGCCGCGGCCCTGGTCTATCCACCGCTGCTGACCACCACGGGGCTCGTGCTCCAGGAGAGCCTGGTCGCCTTCACACTTTCCGCGCTCTTCGCCGCGACGACCCGCGCACTGCGGCCCTCGGCCAACGCGGCCTGGGGCTTCGCCGCGGGAATCGCCCTTGGCGCCAGCGCCCTCGCCAAGACGACCGTCCTGCCTGCCGGCGCGTTGTTGCTCCTGCTGCTGTGGTTCGCAGGCTCCAGACGTCAGCCTCTCGCTTTCACCCTGGGTGCAATCCTGCTGATCGGCCCGTGGATGGTGCACAACCGCCTGGAGCTTGGACGCTTCGAGATGGTCAACGGAAACGCCGGCGTTGCTCTGTTCGCGGGCACCGTTGCGAATGTCGTGTCACCGTCCTGGAGCACCTTCCCCGAGTACCTCGAGGCCCATGCGCGCTGGGAGGCGGAGGGGCGCGCGGATGAGCCCGTGTTCGATCGTTACCTGGCCCGCCTCGCAATTGGGCGTATTGCGGCCGACCCGGCGCGCTGGGCGGTTCTGGCTCTCGAGCGAGCGTTTCGATTCATGCTCCCGGCCCGCCACTGGTTTGTGGTTACGGGTCGCTCACAGATCGCGAGCGCGGGCCCCGCCTACCTCGTCGCTACGGCCTTTCAGGTATTGCTGTACGCCGCGTGTGCGCTCCTCCTGATCGGCGGATTGCGGCCGCCTCTCGACGCACCCGCCCTGGTCGCACCGCTGATCGTGTTCTCCCATCTTCTTGTGTACGCTGCCAGTCACGCGAGCCCCCGCTACGGGGCGAGCGTTGGTCCGTTGCTGTTTGCCGGCCTCGCTCTCCTTGCCCTCCCATCGCCCATCGCAACCGCCCGAGATGTCCCGGGCGATGCGTGAGAGCGGCTCTCAACTCTTGGGTTGGTAGCGCTCGAACCAATAGGGTCGCTGGGGCAACCGAAGTCGCGGGAGAGTTGTGCTTCGAGTCCGCTGGGCACGAAGGTAGATCTCGCTGTGGTCGATTGTGGTCTCGATATCGGCGAAGCCCAGCTCGCCCAGCCAGACCGCGACCACGGCTCGGTCGTTTCGATCGTTGATCAGGGGTGAGAACAGGTCGAAGAGCTGATGGGGATCGCGCCCGGGCCGCAGTAGCCTGAGGACACGCACCTTGAGAGCGAAGGGAAGGGGAGTCAGGCCCCAGCGGACGATCGCGAGCGCCGCGCGTTGCGTCAGGGTGACGGATCGGTTTCCGTAGAGATAGAGGAAGAGCACTCCCTCGCGATCGACCAGCGAAGCCACGTTTGCCAGGGCCCGACGCGTGTCCCCGGTGTGGTGAAGGACGCCGAAGGAAAAGACCAGGTCGAACCTTTGCGCGGCGAGGTCCTCGGGCAGGTCGAGAAGATTCACCTGCTGTGTTTCGAGACGGTTCGCGGCAACCGCCTCCGGGACGAGGCGGCCCGCCTGTTCGCGGAGGGTCTCGAGCGCCGCCGTGCTCGCGTCTACCGCGAGAACCTGGCAGCCGAGCCGCAACAGGCCGATGGTCCAGCGGCCGAGGCCGCAGCCCGCATCGAGAACCCGCTTGCCCGCGAACCATGACGGGTCGATGCACAGCAGCTCGTTCGCGATGATGCCTTCGACGTGCTCGAGAAACCAGGGATCCGAAAGCATCGCCTCGCCCCTCGACAGATGGCGCCACTGGTAGTCAAAGCTCTCCAGGGTTTCGCGTTGGCGGATTCGATCCAGCATGGCGTTGAGGCAGGGTCAAGCGCACCAACGACGGTGGCGGGCGAGACGAAGGGCGAGGATGGTACTACGGTCTCACCAGCCCAACGAAGTCCTGAAGCGCGCCCATCGGATCCTGGGGCGCCGCGTCTCCGGGCCTCGCCCGGACCGATTCGAAGATCTTGAGAACACGGTCGACGTCCTCCGGTAGCGAGGCCTTTCTGCTCACGGCCGCCAGGCCCTCTCGGGCCAGACTCTCTGCGAGGGTTGGGTCGGCCAGCACGCGGCGGAGGCCGGCCGCGATCGAAGGGGCACTGAGCTCGACGAAGAGGGCGGAGCGCCCGTCCTCCACCACTTCGGCGTAGCCGGGAAGACGACCGAGCACCACGGGTGTGCCGCAGGAGAGCGCTTCGAAGAGCGACTGGGGCAGGCCGTCGGATGATGGGGCCATGACCACGGCGCGGACCGCGGAATAAAGGCCCCGCATATCCGCGTGCGCCACCTCGCCGATCATGCGCACTCGGGTTCGAAGGCCCTGCCTTTCCACCCGCGCCTCAATCTCGCGGCGGTACCCCGGATCCGCGCCGTACTCGGCGATGAGAAGGACCGCTTGAGGAAAGGACGCGGCCACCTCCACGAAGGCGTCCACGATGAGATGAATATTGTAGAGCGGGCGCAGGAGTCGCGGGCTCAGAATCGCGATCGCGTCGCTTTCGAGCTGCAGACGGCGTCGCCACGTTGCTGCACCCTCGGGGTCCTGGAAGAAGTCCTGCGGATCAACGCCCCAGCGCACGACGTGGCTTTTCGTCCCGACCTCGGTCAGCGCGGACACCGCCTGAAGAAGCGCCTCCGACTTCACGAGAAGCGCATCCGCCCGCTTCAGCAGGCGCGCGGTCGTGCGCCGCGCCCGTGACGAGAGGCCGCCTTCATGCTGCTCGGGGAGGACGTCGCCTCCCATCACGTTCACCACCAGGGGACGAAAGCCGGTCAGGAGGGCCAGAGACCCGAGCCGCCCGCCCGCGTAGTGGAGATGCAGAAGTTCGGGCTGAAACGACCGGACATCCCGCATGAAGGTGGAGAACGCCCGGATCGCGGCCAGCGGATGGCGCGGAATCGGGCGGGTGCGAACCTCGATGCCCGGGACGGGCAGGACCGGCCCGAGGGTGACGAGTCGAAGCTTCAAACCCCGGGCGGCCAGCGCGGCGCTGCGCCCCACCACATGAACCGATTGCCCATTCCCGATAACCGCGACTCTCATTGCGGTTTGGGCTCGGCGAGGCGCTCTGCCGCCCTTGCCATTGCTTCGCGGACCACGAAATCGACGACATCGATGTGACTCTCCGCGAAGCCGCGCGCCCGTTCGCGCCACCCTTTTTCCTCCGCGGGGTTCTTGAGCAGCGCCTCCGCCCGCTCGAGAGACGGAGCCACTCGGGGGAACGATTCGACCAGGCCGGCCTGCTGCAGCACGCGGAAGTTGCCCATGGTCCCCACGAGAGAAGAGACATATAGAGAAGGCGTGCCCAGAAGGCCCGCCTCCGTGGCCATCGTGGCCCCGTCGCCGATGACGAGTCGGGCTTGCGCAAGGGCGTGATGGATGCGATGCGGCTCGAGTTTCAGGACAAACGGTTCCAGTGACGGAGGGACCTGCCCCTCGGCGCTGACGAAGACTCGCAGATGCGCGCGAAGTCGCTGAACCGCTTCCGCCTGCTGTTCGCCGCCGAATCCCGTATGTCCCACGTCGTGTCCCGCGCCCCAGGAGACGAAGCGAGCGATGGCAAAGGGTTCCTCGGCCCCGAGACCGAGAGCATTGCGGATCCCGGGGTCGGGCGAGAACCGCCGCGGATGGAGATAGGCGAACTCGTGGAGGCCCTGGTACCGGCGTTGCGCCGGTCCGATGTCCTTGAGGAAAGTGTAAGGCGTATAGATGCGCGTGGCCAGGGGATAGGTGAGCCAGCGATCGAGGGCCACGTGCTCGGTATCCGTGAAGACTAGGGCGGGGACGCGGCTCAAGCGTCCCGCGGGGGCAATGAAGACGCCGCCGATGGCCAGCAGGGCGTCCGGCCGGAAGGAGCCCGCGAGTCGAATCAGCCTGAACAGCCGCGTGAGGTACTCGGCGTATAGCCCCGCCCGGTTGGACGCGGCTCGGGACAGGACGGTGTGTTCCATGCCGAACAGGCGGAGGAGGCGAAGCGTCACGTCTTTGTCGCGCGCCGACACGCACACCTCGTGCCCGCCCGCCCTCAAGGCCGCGATCACGTGTCGGAAGAAGTGGACGTGTGCCGGGTGCCCGATATCGACGAGGAAGCGCACTGCGGAGTTGAGCGTAACACTGCCCCTGCTGCACAACCTCCGTAATGACGGCCGCCCCGCAGGACGGGTTCGAGCTGCTACCTCAGGCCCTTGTTCCGTTCCATGTCCATCCAAAGCGCGAACAGAATGCTCTGGACTCCGGAGTTGAGGCAGACCCCCGCGAAGATCGCGGCCACTGGACTCAAGGGACCGACGGTCAGCCGCAGATAGGCGAGGTAGGCGCCGAAGAGCAGCGACCCTCCCGTCAGGAGGATGCCGAAGAACAGGAAGAAGATGAGGGGATGGAAGTCCCGGATGATGTATTTCTCCTTCATCCTCCAGAAATAGCACCGGAAGAGCAACCAGGAGATGGTCGGAATGACTTTGTGCAGCCTGATGCCCGAGACCTCGCCGACGTTGTAGACGGGCTTGATCGGAATATCGCGGACCCGGAAGTCGTAGTTGTTCAGTTCGACCAGAAGATGGTTGGGGAACCCGTATCGGGGATACAGGCGGCGCAACTGGAGCACCGCGAGGGCCTCGGCGGTGACCACCGTATAGCCCGTCTGAGAGTCCGCGACGTGCCAGTACCCGGAGGCGATCTTGGTCAGCAGTGAGAGCACCGCGTTCCCGATATACCGGGTGCGTGGAATCAGCTTCCAGGCCTCGCCGGAGATCAGCCGGTTGCCCTTCGCGTAGTCCACTTCTCCTCGGGCGCAGGGTGCCAGGAGTTTGGGCAGGTCGTCCGCGTCCATCTGGGCATCGCCGGCCATGACCGCGACAAGGTGCTTTTCCCGGGCGATCCCGAGCGCGGTCTCGTAGCCGGTGACGATCGCGGCGCCGACTCCCTGGTTCTGGGCATGGCGTGCCACCACGAGCCGGTCTCCGTGCACAGCCTTGAGGTTGGCGAGTTTTGCCGGAGTCCCGTCCCGCGAAGCATCGTCCACCACGATGATGTGATCGACGAACTGCGGGATACCGTTGACCACGCGCTCTATGAGCAGCTCCTCGTTGTGAGCAGGGACCACGACCGACACGCGATGTTCCTGAAACATGGGAGATCTCGCGCGAGTCTATTTCTTCACGAGCCGAAACACCCGGAAGTCCTCGGCGTCCTCGTAAACGAGGACAAGCCCCAGCCTCGGTTCGTCGGCAGGAGCGCCCTCCGTCATCATCGGCGGGCTTGCCTCGCCGGGCCCCAGGAAGAGATGGGTGACCGAAAAGGCCTCCGCGAGCCGGGCCACGGGCTGCCCCCTTCGTGCGGTTTCGGCAAGGCGCGCGCGACGGAACGGCTCGCCGAGCGCCTCCTGCGCCCCCGTTTCGGACAAGGGCGGGAACAGGACCCGCCTCCCGCCAAACGCTGCGATGGGTGCGCTGTAAGCGGGTGAAGCGAGAACGACACTCCCGGGCGGGACATTTCGTCTGATCCATTCCATGGGCCTCTGGAGGCCCGCGTTCCCGTCCCTCGACTCACCAAAGCCTCGGACGCTGCTCAGGGCGTCCCACCAGAAGAGTCCGCTCCCGCCGAAGACGCAGAGAAGGAGAACCGCCTCCGCGCGACGCGCACCCTCCAAGGATGGCAGGGCTCTGCGCAGGGCCGCTCGCACGGGAGAGGTGAGAGCGATGGTCGCAGCGATCAGCAGCAGGGCTGCCAGAGGGCCAGGCTCGGCGCCTCCCGAAACTGCTCGATCGAGCGAAGCCGCGGCCAGGAGCAAAATCGCGACGCCCAGACGGGCACGGCGGAACGCTCGTCGAACCCTCCCTGGCCTCGAGAGCACCAGAAGAACGGCGAGCAGCACGCAAGCGAAGACAAGGGCGGAAGGACGCAGAAGAAGGGCACCGTAGGGGGCAACCCCCGGCCATAGGCCGCCCCCGAGCGCCAGGGCCGCGGCGAGACTGGCGGTGGTTCGGTTCTTCAAGAAGGCGAAAGGGGACAGGATCGCGAGGCCGAGGGCCATGACGGCGGCGAATTGCGGAAGTCCATACAGGAGGCGCATGGGGATGCCGCTGAGCGCGATGGTCGAGACCAGTGAGCGTTCAGGCTCCCTGCCCCAGACGAAGCCGGATCCTTTCGGCTCCGCGTACGCGTTGACGCCCGCCTGCGCCCAATCGCGGGTCGAGGCGTACTCCGTTCCGAATCCTGGAGGGACCTCGATCTGAGCCAGCCAGTATCCGAGGGCGAGGAATCCGCCGATGGACACCGCCAGCAACGCAAGGAAGGGTCGTCGCCGCGACCAGGCCAGAGAGGCGGCGACCGCGAAAAGCAGGAGACACACGCGGAGCGCGGTGATTGACGCTCCCTGCTCCGCGATGAGACGGATGTCGTCCAGGAGACCGGGGCTCGCGATCATGGGCGCTTGGCCTCGGCTCGAACCTTGAAGATCATGACGCGCGCGGCCGCGAACTGCCGCTCGTACACCGGCTCGAGATAGGGCTGAGCCGCGAGCCCCTCGAGCGTGATATCCGTCGCCTGATACTTTGGAAACGATGTGGCCACGATGTACTGGATCGAGTAGCGCTCCATTCCTTCGATCCTCAGAGCTTTCGGGCCATCGCGGAGCAATGCGGTCTCGATTTCGGTCCGGCGCGCCGAGTCCTTCGGGGCGTTGAGCGAATTGGAGATCAGCACCCGCCTTGCGCCGTAGGCCGCGACCCATCGCGCGTAGTTCCGGTCTCCGGCGAAGACAGCCTCCCTCGGCGTGTTGTCCCTGATGAAGCGGGTGGGTTCCGCGATCCAGTCCGGGATCGGCCGGCTGGCCGCGATGAAGTATTGGTCC
>CAZYEA010000183.1:6009-9688 GCA_964646485.1 uncultured Acidobacteriota bacterium | reverse complement strand
CGGCCGGCTGGCCGCGATGAAGTATTGGTCCATGGCCGCCGGGTCCCACCATGTCGGAAGGAGAGACGGCAGCAGGAGGACGATCGAGATCGCGGCGGGGGCGCTGTTCCACCCCGCGGGATTCGAGCCTCGATTCCCTCGGAGTGCAGCCCACATGCGGCGCGTCGCCTGGAGCATCCCGACACCGGCCAGGAGGCCGGTCCAGAACCGGCACCAGTAGAACGCTTCGTCCTGTTCGCGAGCCTGACCGAAGAGGCCCAGGACCGGAAAGAGCTGCCACACGAGCTGAGCGGCCAGCCATTGACTGGCGAGGATCCGGCCCAGCCGGTCGCCTCTTTTATACGTGCTCCATGCGCCGAACGCGCTCAGGAGGAAGAGCACGCCAAGACGCATCGGCGCCTCGATCGGCCTTTCGGAAAGAGGCGAGAGGCGCAGAGAACTGTCGCCCTGAAGGGGGTACGCCAGCACCAGCATCAGCAGGTACGGACTGACGATCAGCAGGTTCACTCCCACTGCGGTTCCCGCATCGGCGAGATCCTTCAGCCGGTCGCTTCGTCGGGTCAACCACGAGAGGCCCACGAACACGGCGAAGCCTGCAACCATGAGGGCCATGTGGATGACGAAGGCCCAGCCGACGAGCTGAAGCACAAAGCCCGCGAAAAGCCGGCTCTTCCAGGTGCCCGCCCGAGCGAGGGCCAGGGCCGCCAGGGGGGTAAGGACCAGACCGAGGGCGTGATTGGGCTTCAGGAGGAAGGTGAGCGCCCACGGATTTCGAAACGGCCCGGCGAAGTCGCCGGGCGCCGCGATCAGAAGCAGCGCTCCCAGGCCTGCGAAGGCGGCTTCGGTTCCGACGTCGTGAGACCCCGTGAGCCCACGGGTCCAGGCGAAACGAACGGAGAAGAGAAGTGCTAGACCCACGAGCAACGGGGCCCACTGGAAAACCAGATTCACCCGATCGACGTCGAAGCCCGAGGCCACGGCGACGAGCAGCGGCCAGGCCGGTTCGAAATGAAGGTGATGAACCTGCGAGGTGTGCAAGGGCGAAAAACCCAGAGCCACCACGTTCGCCCAGCCCAGGTGATTCTCGCGATCCATGCTGCCATTGGCGCCGTACACGTTGGGTAGGGGAAACATGGTGGCCAACCAGGCGAGAGCGTGCCCCATCACCGCGATGCCCAGGATTATTCGACCGGTGCGCCGGTCATCAGTCCGCCTGGTCAGCAGCGCCGCGCCCACCAGGGCCAGGGCGGTGAAGGCGCCTCGGGTCAGCGCGAGAAACCGATCGACATCCACTCCGTCGAGGTTGAAACCGAAAAGATTCAGCACCGCACCATGATTCGATGGAACTTAACACCGGCCGCTCGCGGGATAGCCCGGCCATTTCTGCGACAATCGACCGGATGTGCGGCATTGTCGGCGTAGTGACTCGCGATCCGGCGCGTCTGCGGGCCATCGGGGCGATGACCGACGCCATCCGCCATCGCGGCCCCGATGATGAGGGATACCTCTTCGTCGACAGCCGGTCGGGAGCGGTGCGCGTCGGCCGGGGCCGGGACAGCCATCAAGAGGCACCCGGAGCCGATCTCGCGACCATCGACGCCGCACCCTTCGACGTCGCCTTCGGGCACCGGAGGCTCTCCATCCTGGATCTCTCCGTGGGGGGGCATCAGCCGATGGCCTCGCGAGACGGTCGGTTCTGGATCACCTACAACGGTGAGATCTACAACTACATCGAGCTGCGCGCCGAGCTCGAAAGTCTAGGGTTCCGTTTCTCGACGGCCTCGGACACGGAGGTCCTGCTGGCCGCCTGGGAAACCTGGGGCCTTCAGGCCCTGCCTCGGCTGAACGGGATGTGGGCCTTTGCCATATTCGATCTGCGCGAGCGCAAGCTTGTCCTCTCCCGGGACCGATTCGGCGAAAAGCCCCTCTTCTATCGGCACGAGGGATCGTCGTTTGCCTTCGCCTCGGAAATCGGCGCGCTCAAGGCCGGCGGGTGGGTTCGCGGCGTCGACGAGCAGGCCCTATCCTCGTTTCTGAGCCTGGGCGTGGTCGACGAGAGTGACCGGACGTTCTTCGCCGATGTGACTCGCCTCCCCCCGGGGGGCACGCTCGTTCTCGACCTGGATCACATGGCCCCGGCGGTGTCCTACTCTTATGTGCTTCCTCCACCGGGCGGAGTCGAGCCAACGGTCGAGGAGTTCGTCGGGCTTCTCGACGACGCCATTCGCATTCGGCGGCGCAGCGATGTGCCGGTGGGGACGTGCCTCTCGGGCGGTCTCGACTCGTCGGCGATCACCGCCCTCTCTTCGCGACAAATCCGCGGTGGAAGCGAGTACCACGCCTTTTCTGCGGTCTACGCAGACGCCGGCCTCTCCGAGGCGCCCTTCGTTAAAGACGCCGTGAAAGCGACCGGGGTCATAGACCATGTGATCACGCCGGATGGTGACAGTCTGCGCAAAGACCTCGTCGGTTTCGTTCAAACCCAGGGCGAGCCCACGCCTTCCCTCGGTGCTTACACTCAGTACTGCGTGGCTCGCGCAGCGGCGGAGGCCGGGGTTAAGGTCCTTCTGGACGGACAAGGAGCCGACGAGTTGCTCGCGGGCTATCACTATCAGGCGGGCCCATACCTGGCCGAGGTCTGGAGCCTTCGCGGGCTACTCGCGGCATCCATGGAGGCCCGGGCGCTCGCGCGAAACATGTCGCGAACGCCTCTCTGGCTCGGCGCGCTCGCCGCCTACCATCACCTCCCTTTGCCGGCCGCCGCGCGCTCCCTCATCCGCGCCCGATTCTCCTCCCATGCCGTCTTGCCCCAGGACGCCCTGGCCCCGGAATTCGGCGCTCTCGCGCAGCCAGGGCTCAAGCACCAGCGAAGCGCGAGTGTCGATCACGAACGGCGGCTCAGCCTGAGGGTCACGAGCCTTCCCGCCCTCCTCCGCTACGAGGATCGAAACACCATGCGGTTCGCGGTGGAGGCTCGGCTGCCCTTCCTCGACTTTCGATTGGTTGAAGCGGGCCTGCGGCTGTCTTCGGCATCGCTCTTCCGTGGCGGCTGGACGAAGTCCATTCTGCGCGATTCGGTTTCGGACCTTCTGCCCACGTCCATCGTTCGCCGGAAGGACAAGCTCGGCTTCGCCACCCCCGATGCGCGTCTGCTCCGCGAAGCCTATCCCCTGGTGAGAGACGCGCTGTCGGATTGCGGCGACCTCGACGGCCGCCTCGACAAGCGCTTTGTGCAGAACCGGCTTTCGGAGGGAATCGCCCTCACCGATCGGGCCTTCCTCGCGAGGTGGTGCACGACCGCGATCTGGCTCCGTGAGTGCGCGCGCCCATGAAGTGCCTCTTCGTCATCAACGACCTGGCCCGTGCCGGCGCGGAGAAGCAGGTGAGCCTGCTCGCCCTCGGACTGAAGGAGCTGGGGTGGTCGGTCGCGGTGGCCCTGGTCAAGGAGCGCAACGATTTTGAGGCGTCCCTCCGCGCCGCGGCGATTCCGGTCATACCGCTCAACCGTCGAGGTCCGTTTGACCTTGGCGTGGTCATCAGACTCCGCCAGGTCATTCGAGACGAGTCGCCTCACATCGTCGTGTCGTTCCTGTTTCTTGCCAATCTCCTCACCAACCTGGCCCCTCGCGCGCTCAGGGGGCGACCGCCGGATGCGGTGTCGGTTCGCGCTTCGTACAAC
>CAZYEA010000183.1:0-5999 GCA_964646485.1 uncultured Acidobacteriota bacterium | reverse complement strand
ACCCTGTCTCAACGCCTGGCCGCGCGCGTCTCACACCGCGGCGCGGAACTGATCATCTTCAACTCGAAGAGGGTCCTGAGAGAGGAACAAGAAGGCTTTCCGCGCGCGGTCCGGACCGCCCATCTCCCGAACGCGGTGGCGGCGCAGAGAGCCGATCCGGTGCGTTGGGCCGACTGGGGTGTCGCTCCCGGCGCGGTGGTCCTCTCCGTGGGCCAGTTGACCCAGGTGAAGGGACACCGTTTGCTGATTGAGGCCTTCGCCCTGGTCGCCGAGACCCATCCTTCCGCCCGCCTCGTTCTCATCGGCGATGGACCCGAAGAGTCGAGCCTTCGCGCCCTGGTTCAGAAGACGGGCCTCGACGGCCGCGTGACTCTGCTCGGGCATCAGGAGGAGCCGCTCCCGTTCATGGCTGGGGCGGACGTCTTCGTCCAGCCTTCGCTTTCGGAGGGAATGTCCAATGCGCTGATGGAGGCCATGATGCTTGGCCTGTGCATCGTGTCCACTCAGGCCGGAGCCCCCCCGGGTGTTTTGGAAGACGGCGCCGGAGCGCTCCTGGTTCCGGCCACTGCGAAGGACCTCGCGGGCGCAATCAGCCGCGCTCTGGGAGACCAGGCCCTGCGCAGTCGGCTTGGAGCGGAGTCACGAAAGGTCGCCGAAAGTTTCTCGATCGACCGGGTGGCGCCGGAACTCGACGCGATGCTTCAACGCGTCATTCTGGGATTCAAGGGGTCGCTTCCACCACCTCGGTGAACCACAGCTCCAGGCACAACAGCGCCCAAAGCCTGAAACCATGCGGCTCTCGGCCGGATGCGTGGTCCGAGATCATCCGCTCCAGGCGGAGGGGATCGAAAATGCCGCGCTCCCGCGCCCGCTGAGAGAGAAGAGTGCTGCGAAGCATGGGCTGAAGCTCGCCCGCAAACCAGGTGTTGATGGGGATGGCGAAACCCATCTTGGGCCGGTCGATGACCGAAGCGGGCAGGTGCTTGCGAGCCAGGGCCTTGAGGACCAGTTTTCCCTCGAAGAGGCCGCTCGAGATGCTTTCCGGGACCCGAAGGGCCCACTCCACGAGTTCGTGATCAAGAAGAGGCGACCGGCCCTCGAGCGAGTTCGCCATGGTCGCGATGTCGACCTTGGTCAGAATGTCCCCCGGCAGGTAGGTCATGGCGTCGGCGTACTGGAGGAGCCTCACTCCCACGGGTTCCCGCGACTCCTCCATGAACTCGTACAACCAGTCGTATGAGTTCGAGGCATCGACCTCCTGCCGCATGGCCTCGGAGTAGATCTCCCGCTTTTGCTCAGGTGAGAAGTACGACATCAGACGGGCGTAGCCCTGCCGGGGATTGTGCCCGGCTCCCGCGAAGGCTCGCCGGGCGCGGAGAGGAAGGGCGCGCCAACGGGACAGGGCGCGCGCGGCTGGTCCGAAGGGCATGAGCAGCCGCGCCAGATGGAAGTACGGGATCGCCCGATACCGGTCGTACCCCGCGAAGAACTCATCCCCGCCGTCGCCGTTGAGGGCCACGGTGACGTGCTCCCGGGTCAGCTTGGCGAGGTAGTACGAGGGCAGCGCGGACGAGTCCGCGTACGGCTCGCCGTAATGTCGCACCAGTTTGGGCAGGACCTCGGCCGCATTCGACTTCACCACGAATTCGTGATGGTCGGTGGCGTATCGCTCCGCCACCGCGCGCGCGTGAGGAAGTTCGTTGAAGCCGCTCTCCTCGAAGCCGATGGAGAAGGTCTTCACCTTCGTGAACTCGGACATCAGGGCCACCACGAGCGACGAGTCGACCCCGCCCGAAAGGAAGGCGCCCAGGGGGACCTCACTCATCAGGCGCTTCTTCACCGCGGCCTTGAGACGCCGCTCGGTCTCTTCGACCGCGTCATGCAGGTTGAGGTCCAGCCGCGGCGTGCAGCTCGGCTGCCAGTAGCGCGAGAGCTTCGCGGCGCCGCCCTCGAAGACCAGAACGTGCGCGGGCGGCAGCTTTCGGATCGCCTTGAACCCCGAAGCCGGGGAGGGGACGTACTGGTAGGTCAGGTAGTCGTGGATGGCGCGCCGGTCCACGTCTCGCCGCACCCGCCGATCCGCAAGCACGGCGGAGAATTCGCTGCCGAAGGTGAGGCGGCCCGAGGCTTCCGAGTAGACGAGCGGCTTCTTGCCCAGGCGATCCCGGCCGAGCAGCAGTCTTTGCCGATCTTCGTCCCAGATGGCGAAGGCGAACATGCCGTGGAGATGCTTCGGCACGTCGTCGCCCCATTGCTCGTAGCCGTGGACGATGGTCTCCACGTCGGAGTGGGTCTTGAAGCGGTGCCCGAGAGATTCGAGCTCGCGGCGGAGATCGAGATAGTTGTAGATCTCGCCGTTGCACATGACCTGGATCCGGCCGGTCTCGTTGGCGATGGGCTGCGCTCCGCCCGCGACGTCGATGATGGAGAGCCGGCGAAACGAGAAGCCGGCGCGCCCGAAGGTCAGGGCGCGGCCGTCGTCAGGCCCGCGATGAGCGATGGCCTGGCCCATGCGCTCCAGGAGCTCACGCGAAGGAACACCTTCCGCCTCGACCACACCCGCGATTCCGCACATGGAAGGGCGAGGTTACTTCCCCGGCTCAGCCGAAGAGGAGGATGAAGCCGATCTTGACCACGAGGTAGAGAACCCACGGAATCCCGACGCCCCATATCCCCGTGCTGAGACCCTTCCTGCTTGCCACCGCGTGCCCGGTGGCGAGGAGGAAGAGGGTCCATAGCGAGAACAGGTCGAAGCTCGAGAGCAGGCTCCACAGCCATCGGGGCAGGCTGCCGATCTCGAAGAAGAGAGTCGGGTTCGCCTGGATGATCTGGTTCGGGTCCACGTTCCAGTCTCCCTTCAGCGAGAACACGAGCAGCATGAGGGGCGTCTGAATGAGGCCAAGAGCCGCGAAAGTCCAGGCCACAACCGCGAGCGATTGCAGGTACGAGACTTCGGCGGCCATGAAGAACCGGAAGACGAACATGAGGATCCCGGCGAGAACGAGGTCGATCACGAGCGGCGCCACCAGGGGCCCGATACGGCCCCAGGTTCGCATCACCCGGGCCTGGGTGTTGATGATCTGCTCGACCTGCTCCGCCGGCATCTGCTGGATTCGTGAGTTCTGCTCCATCTGCGCGCGCATGAACTCCTTCGGGTCCATCTTCTCGAGCCAGATCGAGGTGAAGATGACGCCCAGGGCGACCTGAAGGATGATGGCCATCCACACCCGCGGCTTCACGAAGATCTTCGCGAAGGTGTCGGCGGGTTCGAAGTAGAGGTTGAACAGATTTCCGAGGAAGGAACCGGACTCTGCGGGTGCCGCCGGGGCGGGGTGGGCGTCGGGGGTTTCGGTCACGAGGGTCTCCTCGTGCCCGAATCTACTCGTATCGGAGGGCGTCGATGGGGTCGAGGTTCGACGCTTTCCAGGCGGGCCACAATCCGAAGAAGAGCCCGACGGCGAGCGACGACACGAAGGCGGCGCCCACCCACTGAGGCTGGAAGGCCGCGGGGAAGGGAGAGAGCGCGTTCACCACCGCCGCGAAGCCGCCCCCGATGATGATGCCGAGCAGGCCGCCCACCCCGGTGAGGGTCATGGCTTCGGTGAGGAACTGCCAGAGAATGTCGCGCCGCTTGGCCCCGAGGGCCTTGCGGATGCCGATCTCCCGCGTGCGCTCGGTGACCGAGACCAGCATGATGTTCATGACCCCCACGCCGCCGACCACGAGACCGATCGACGAGATCGCGATCATCACCAGGTAGATCCCGCCCGTGATCTGGTTGTAGAGATCGGTGATGGCGTCCTGAGTGAACACCGCGAAGGAGTCCTTGGCGAAGAACTTGAGGCGCCGTTTTCTTCTCAGGGTCTCCCGGATCTGCTCTTCGGCCTGGACGAGGCGCTCGGGTGACACCGCCTTGATGTCGGCGGCGTAGCCCTGCAGACCCATGAAGTTCAGAGGAGGCAGGCTCTTCAGGGGCACGAGGATGAAGTTGTCACGGTCGACGAAGAGAAACTTCCCCTGGCGCTCGGTCACGCCCACGACCCGGAACTTGCGCCCGTCGATCGAAAGCTCCTTGTCGATGGGGTCGAGGCCGGGGAAGACCGCGTCCACGATCTCGGGTCCGATGATGCAGACCGGCGCGGCCCGGGCCGTCTCGCTTTCGTTGAAGAACCGGCCGCGCTCGACGAAAACGTTGTGGACGCCCTCGTAGTCCGGGTTCGTTCCGAAGACCTGAGCCGCGTTCACCCGGAGGTCCTTGTACTTGATCATGTCCGCGCGCACGAACTCGAGCGGGCTGATCTGCGCCACGTAGGAGAGTTCGCGGATCGCCTTCACTTCCTCATCGGAGAGCAGCTTGCGCCGCCGTCTCTCTTCGGCCGGAGGGTTCTCGCCGGGGGCAAACGGGCGCACCAGGAGGAAGGCCGAGCCGAGCTTGTTGAGCTGCGAGGACAGGGAATTGTTGAGCCCCGCGATGATCGAGGACACCACCGACACCGTCATGATGCCCATGACCACGCCCAGAATGGTCAGAGAGGCCCGCATCTTGTAGGCGGCGAGCGAGGAGAGGCCCATCTTGACCGCTTCCCAGAAGCCGATGAGGAGGGCCCGAGTCGATCCTTGGCGGTCCATGACTTACTCGCTCCTCAGCGCGACCACGGGGTCCAGGGCCGCCGCTCGCGAGGCGGGATAGATGCCCGCCACCAGGCCCACCACGGTCGACGAGACCACCGCGATCAGAACCGCCCACAGTTGGACGGGGGCCGAGAACTCATCGCCCACGAAGCCCGACATGATCTTGCCCACCCCGAAGGAGAAGAGCGAGGCCGCGAGCACGCCGAGAATGCCGCCGGCGCCGGTCAGCAGCACCGACTCGACAATGAACTGTTTCTGGATGTCGCTGCGCCGCGCGCCCAGGGCCTTGCGCACGCCGATCTCCTTGATGCGCTCGGTGACCGAGACCAGCATGATGTTCATGACCACCACCCCGCCCACGAGCAGGCTGATCCCGGTGACCACCAGGGTCACCACGTAGATGCCCTGGGTGGCGCTGTTCCACAGGTCCATGACGCTCTCGCCCGTCTCGATGTTGAAGTCGTCGGGATCGGTATAGGCGAGGTGGCGCCGGCCGCGCAGGGCGAGCCTCGCCTGATCCTGGGCTTTCTCGAAGACCTCCATCGACTGGGCTTCGACCTGGATGGTCACCGACCTCCTCGAGCCGAAGGACTTCCGGAAGGCGGTGATGGGCACCCAGACGAAGGTGTCCTGGCTCTGGCCGAAGACCTTGCCCTTCTTCTCTCCGACCCCCACCACCCGGAACCGGCTGCCGTCGATGTTGAGCTCCTTGCCGAGGGGCTCGGCATTCGGGAAGAGGGCGTCCACCACGTCGGTTCCGATCACCGCCACCGGCCGCGCCGATTCGATGTCGTCGTTGATCAGGTGCCGCCCGGTCATCAGCTCTCGAATCGCGCCGATGCGCGCGTAGTTCTCGGTGATGCCCATGACCTGGACCCCTTCGGCGCGGAGCGATCCGTACTTCACCGTGCGGCCCGTGACCAACAGGCCTCCGACCTCGGAGCAGTAGGTGCAGGCCTCCCGCACCAGGTCGACATCGCGCAGGACCAGATCCTTGCGCTTGTTGAACTCACGGAACTGGTCGAACGACACAATGACCTGGGGAAACTTCTGGATGGTGAAGCTCTTGGTGCCGAGGGCGAGCACCTTGTCGGCCATGTAGCGATCGAGCCCGTCGGTGATGGCGACCACCGCGATGACGGAGGCGATGCCGATCACCACCCCGAGGATGGTGAGGACGGATCTGAGCTTGTTGGCCTTGACCGAGGCCACGGCGATCGCGATCGCTTCACGAAACGGCATGGGGCTCCTTGAAGGAGGGACCTGGGGTTTGTGGCCTCAGGCCTTCTTCGGACTCTGTTCGTCGCTCGCTATCTTGCCATCCCTGATCATGATGACCCGATGGGCGTGTTCGGCGATGTCGCGCT
>CAZYEA010000182.1:0-9915 GCA_964646485.1 uncultured Acidobacteriota bacterium | reverse complement strand
TACGAGCTCGTCACCAACACCCGGCCCTTCGAAGGCCCGACCATGGCCGCCACCCTCACCAAGATCCTGCGCGACGAGCCCAAGGCCGCCTCGGCCATCTCGAGGGTGCCGCGGACGCTCGACTCCGTGATCGCCCGGGCCCTGCGCAAGTCACGCGACGCCCGCTACGACTCGGCCGCTCATCTGGCGAGCGATCTCGAATGCGTCCTCGAGGGCCGCCCGCCGATTCACGCGACCCAGCTCGGACCGCTCGAAACCGTGGCCTTGAGCGGATCGCAGGTTCCGAGGCGACCGACCACACTCCCGAAGATCGTCCACTCGACCCCGCGAAGCGAGGCCCCGGAGGCTCCCGGGCCGAAGGGAGGCGCGGCCCTGCGGCTCGCGGGGGCGGTCTCGGTGGGAGTGGTCTTCGGGGTGGGTGTCGTTCTTCTGGTGCAGCAGCGCACCCAGGGCGCCGACAACAAGACTCCCACCCTGGCCGCGACCGCGACCCCGACCCCGACTCCTTCGCCCGTGCGGCCCAAACCGACACCCATAGTGACCCCGACTCCCACCCCCGAGATCCTGCCTCCACCCCTCTCCGTCGAGGCCTCGGGCCGGGCCGCGCGGGTGAGCCTCGACCTGCGCCACCCTTTTGCGAGCGGCTCGCTTCGCATCAAGGTCGATGACCGCGTGGTCTTCGCCAACAACATCAGCGGCATGCCGAAGAAGGTGATGGGGGTGTTGTCCGGTTATGACGGCCGCTTCGGCACCGACCTGTCGATCCCGCCGGGAGAACACACCATCAAGGTCGAGGTCCGTTCGGGGCCGAGCGAATTCATCGAATCCCGGTCGGTGAAGCTTCGGGCCGGGGAGAGCCGGCGTCTCGTGGCCATGGTGGGCAAGACCATGATCCTCAGCGTCGAGTAGGTGAAAGACCTCATCCTCGTCGCGGCCGGAGGCGCCCTCGGAGCCACCGCGAGGCATCTAGCGTCGAAGGCGGCTCTCGCCCTCACCCCCCCTTCTTTTCCCTGGGGCACTTACCTCATCAACATAACCGGCTGCTTCGCCATGGGTTTGGTGGCGGGTCTCGCCGGCAACGGATCGCTTTCGCCCTCGACCCGGCTTTTCCTCGCGACCGGCGTCCTCGGCGGTTTCACCACCTTCTCGGCCTTCGGACTCGAGGCCCAGGGCCTCCTGTCCAACGGGCGCGCCGGCGCGGCCCTCGCCTACGTGCTCGGACAGGTGGTGCTGGGGCTCCTGGGCGTGGTCCTGGGGCTCGCGATCGCGCGTCGCATCGGCTGACCTGCAGGGGTCCTCGCCCGCGGCCCCAAGAATTGCGGGGCGCGGGACGTCTTGTGATGAAAGGCCGGCAACTCCGCCGGACTTGATATCGCGAGGAGGCCCTTCATGAGCACACTCTCTCTCGACCTGCGCGGCGTCGAGGCCACGCATATCCTCCTTGGGGAAACTCCAGCGCGGGGCGCGAGCGTGTCCTTGCTGCTCCACTCACTGGGGATCGCCTCCCTTGCCGTCCTCCCGCTGCTCACGGCGACCTCGCCGCCGGAAGTCGCGAACGTTCTCGCCGGACCCCTCGTCCGCCCGGTCCTGGTGACGCTGCCGCTCCCGTCGAGGCCGGCGCGGCCCGCCCCGAAAGGCTCCCGCCGCAAGCCGTCGGCCCTCGCCCTCGCTGCGCCCGCAACTCCGGTGGCGGCGCCCGAGTCCCTCGATCTCGCCAATCGTCTCGACCTCGATCCTCCAGGACTCCCAACCGACACAGGAGACAGCGGAGACCCGCGGGGCACGGGCCTCGGCATCTCCGAGTGTCCGCCCGGATCGCTTTGCGCCGCGTCCCGGCCGCCCGTGGAGGAGATCGCGAGAACGGTCAGGATCGGGGGCGACATCAAGGAGCCGAAGCTCATGGAAGCCAGACCGCCCGTCTATCCTCCTCTGGCCCTGGCCGCGGGCGTCACCGGCACGGTGGTGATCGAAGCCCACGTCGCCGAGAACGGCCGCGTCCTGGAGACGCGGATCCTCGACGGCCACCCGCTCTTCGACGAGGCGGCGCTCGCCTCGGTGCGGAGCCGGCGCTACCGGCCGCTGCTTTTAAACGGCGTGCCCGTCGACTTCCTGGTCACGATCAGGGTCGCGTTCAACGTCCGGCGCTAGGGCCTTTCGGAACGGCGCCGAGATCCTCGGCGGCGATGATCGCCGCCGTCTCTTCTTCGGATGGAGTGCCCTGCACCGTCTCAAGGTCGTTCACGAGCCGGGTGGCGGCCACCACGAAGACCGGGACGGCCAGCACGGTCATGATCGGGAAGAGAAGAACGGAGGCCACGCCGAAGCCCAGGGTCTCCGGCCGGAAGCGACGGTGGAACTCCTGGCGCGCGGCAAAGTCGAGGCCGCGGCGAAGGAGCACGGCATCCGTGCTCTCGAAGGCCACGCGGTGCCCGGTGAACGCGAGGGCCAGCAGGGGGCCCAAAAAGGGAATGAGGCCGAGCAGGATCGCAACCGGGGCGCTCAAGATGAAGTACGCCGCGGTCTTCGTCGACTGGACGATCTCCCACTTCAGGCCCTTCGTCCCGCGCACCTTGATGCCGGAAATCTCCTCGACCCTTTGCGAGAGCTTCTCGAAGAGCGGTCCGAGCAGGGCGAAAGCGAGGGCCAGGGCCACGATCGCGCCGGCGGCGAGGCACCCCGCCCAAAGCCCCGTGACCATCACGAAAGAGAACCACGCGGGCGCCGAACGGAGGCTCTCCCCGAACAGGGACTGCTCGACCCGCCCGGCCCAGAAGGCGCCGGAGAAGATCCCGATCACCAGGAAGAGAGCGGCCACGAGCAAAGGAGAAACCGCCACCGGCCAAAGGCGCGGATTTCTCAGGAGGAACCAGGCGCCGTGCGGAATGTAGGAAACCCCGGCCAGGAAGCGGACGAAAGGCGTGAGGTGCTTCGGCATGGGAATCGGCATGGCGGGCGAAAGAGACTATCCGAAGTGTCCACATCGACATGAGGACGCTCGGAGCCTCGAATACACTCAGCCGCGGAGAGTGCCCATATGACCCGGTTTCGCGCCGCCTTCATCATCCTGGCCGTCACCACCGCGACCGTCCCCTCGCGTCCGGTCGCTATGGCCGCGGCGAACGGCTTCGATCAGAAGCTCTTCGGCGAGATGCGCTGGCGGAACATCGGGCCGCATCGGGCCGGACGCAACAAGGCGGTCACGGGCGTGCCCCAGCAGCCCTACACCTTCTATGCGGGCGCGGTGAACGGCGGGGTCTGGAAGACCACCGACGCAGGACGGACCTGGAAGCCGATATTCGACGACCAGCCCACAGGCTCGATCGGCTCGATCGCGGTGGCGCCCTCGGACCCGAACATCATCTATGTCGGGAGCGGTGAGGGCCTGGCCCGGCCCGACCTCTCGGTCGGGGACGGCGTGTTCAAGTCGACCAACGCGGGGAGGTCCTGGACCCTGATGGGTCTGCGCGAGGGCCAACAGATACCGAACATCGCGATCGATCCTCGCAATCCGGATCGCCTCTTCGTCGCGGTGGCGGGACACCCCTACGCCGCCAACCAGGAGCGCGGCATCTTCCGGTCGCTAGACGGAGGAAGAACCTTCGAGAGCGTTCTCAAGAAGGACGAGAACATCGGCGGCGCGGACGTCGATATAGATCCTTCCGATCCGAACACGGTCTACGCGACCCTGTGGGAAGAGCGTCAGGGGCCCTGGGAGAACGCGGCCTGGCGCGGCGCGGGCGGGGGCATCTTCAAGTCCACGGATGGCGGAACCACCTGGAAACAGCTGGGCAAGGGCCTTCCCGCAAACGTGGTCCAGGTCAACCTGGCCATCGCTCCGAGCCGGACGAGCCGCCTTTACGCCATCCTCGCCACCCCGCCCTCAGACCCCGCGGCCGCGCGCGGCGAGGCGCCGTCGGAGTTTCCGGTGATCGGCATCTACCGCTCCGAGGATGGAGGGGAGAGCTGGGCGCTCGCCTCGCGTGACGCGCGCGGCACCGCCCGCATCGGCGGCGGCGACCTCGCGGTGCCCATCGTGAATCCCAAGGATCCCGACATGGTGGTGGTCGCAAGCACCGTCTCCTACAAGTCCGTGGACGCGGGCAAAACCTGGGTGCCCTTCAAGGGCGCCCCCGGCGGCGACGACTATCAGAACGGGTGGATCAATCCGGACGACCCGAACATCCTCGTCCTCGCGAGCGACCAGGGCACGGTCGTCACCCTCAACGGCGGCGCTTCATGGAGTTCCTGGTACAACCAGTCGACGGCGCAGCTCTATCACGTGAACGCCGACAACGCGTTCCCTTATCGCGTCTGCAGCGGCCAGCAGGAAAGCGGCTCCGCATGCGTGGCGAGCCGGGGCGAAGACGGGCAGATCACGTTCCGGGAATGGCATCCGGTGGCGGTGGAGGAATACGGATACGCCGTGCCGGATCCCCTGAACCCCGACATCATTTATGGCGGCAAGCTGACCAGGTTCGATCGGCGGACCTCGCAGGTTCAGAACGTGAGCCCCGTGCCGGGCGGCCGAGGCGGCGCGCCTTCGGCGCCGGGAGCGCCCTCCTATCGCGCGGTGCGGACCCAGCCCGTCGCGTTCTCGCCCGTCGATCCTCACATTCTGTTTTTCGCGAACAACTACCTGTGGAAGACGATCGACGGCGGCATCAACTGGAAGAGGATCAGCGACGATCCCACCCGAAAGACTTATGAGCTTCCGAAGACCATCGGCAAGTACTCGGATCCGGCTCTCGCGACCCAGCGGGGCGTCATCTACTCGATCGCTCCGTCCTACCTCGACGTGAACCGGATCTGGATCGGCACCGACGACGGCATCATCCACACCACCGCCGACGGGGGCCTGACCTGGAAGGACGTAACGCCTCCGGCCCTCGGACCCTGGATGAAGGTCTTCAACATGGACGCCGGACACTTCGATCCCCTGACCGCGTATGCGGCGGTCAACACGCTGCGGCTCGACGATATGCGGCCGCATCTCTTCCGCACCCACGACGGGGGCAAGTCGTGGCAGGAAATCAACACCGGCCTCGAGGATGGCGGGCCGACGAGCTCGATCCGCGAGGATCCGAAGCGCAAGGGGTTGCTCTATGCGGCGACGGAACGGCGCGTCTACGTGTCCTTCGATGACGGCGACCACTGGCAGTCCCTGCAGCTCAACATGGCGCCCTCTTCCGTTCGTGACATCACCATCAAGGATGATGACCTCATCGCCGCAACCCACGGGCGCGGTTTCTGGATCCTCGACAACCTGACGCCTCTGCGGCAACTCGACGCCAAGGTCGCGAGCGCCGAAGCCCACCTCTTCAAACCGCAGACTGCCTATCGGATTCGCTGGAATACGAATACCGACACTCCCCTGCCTCCCGACGAACCCGGCGGCTTGAACCCGCCCGAGGGCGCGATCATCGACTACGTTCTGGGAGCTTCCGTCTCGGGGCCGCTGACCCTGGAAATCCTCGACCCGGCGGGCGCCTCGGTGCGCAGCTACTCGAGCGCCGATCCGGTTTTCCGTCCGGACCCCGCCACCAGCAACCTGCCTCTGTACTGGTTCCGGCCGCCCGTGGTTCTCTCCACCGAACCCGGGATGCACCGCTTCACCTGGGACATGCACTACCAGCCGCTCGCGAGCCGCGGGGGCGGAGCGAACCTTCCAATCGCGGCGGTGGCCTACAACACCGTGCCCTCGCCCAGCGCGCCCTGGGTGGCTCCCGGGACGTACACGGCAAGGCTCACGGTGAACGGCAAGGCCTACTCGCAGACGATGACGCTCAAGCAGGATCCGCGCGTGAAGACGCCGGCGCTGGTCATGCAGCAGGTGTATTCCCTGACCAAGACGACCTACGAAGGGGCGCGGGACGCGCAGAGGGCTCTCAGGCAGGCCCAGGCGCTGCGGGATCAGATCGCGGAACTCCAGGCGAGTGGAGCGATGCAAATGGCTCTCAGCGCCCTCGATGACAAGTTGAAAGCGCTCGTGGGTCCGCCCGGAGGCCGGGGAGGTCAAGGAGGCCCCTTCGGCCCGCCGCCCGTGCCGCCTCCCTCGCCCGGAGTTCCCGATTCACTCTCCGATGCGAGCGGCGTCCTGTCCGCGGTGATGAACTCGCTCGGGGTCGACGTCCAGCCCACCGCATTGCAGCTCAAGTCCATCGCCGACGCTCGGGCCCGCGCGGGCGCGGTCCTCGCCCGATGGAACGCGGCAAAGACGGAGGCGGCGGGCTTGAACCTCAAGCTCAAGGCGGCCGGGGCCTCGGGTCTCGAGGTCCCGAAATTCGAATAGTCCCCGGGGCCGCCCGAAGGATGTGGCGGGCCATGACCCCACGTCTATACTCGTTTCAGGAGCAGGCATGACCATCACGCGGCGAACCGTTCTACAGGTTTCGACGGCAGCGATGGTCGTCTTTGCGGTCTCCCGTTCAGCGGCCGAGCCCCAAGGCGAACCCCAGGCCTCGCGCCAGAGTCAGGCGGACGACTACACGCGGTACGAACTGCTCGATCCCGCTTCCGCCAGCTTCCGCATCGTGTACGAGGTCACGGCCACGACGCCCGGCGCCCGCTACTTCTGGAACCCCATACGCAAGGGCAGCCTCGCCAGCAACGAGAGCGTCTCTGATCCGACCAACGGCCAGGCGCTCAAGTTCATCGAGGTGTCGGGCGCGGAAGCGAAAGCGAACGGCCTCGGGAACGCCGACCTCGACACCCGCTACATCCAGATCGAACTTCCCCGCCCGGTGCCGAAGGAGGGCGAGATCCGCCTCCTCATCGACAAGACCTACAAGGACGAGAAGAGCTACTTCGTCGAAGAGAAGACGGGCTTCATCGTCTACTCGCGCTCCCTCGGGATCAAGCGCAATTCGGTGGTCCTCCCCGCGGGCTACGAGATCGTTTCCTGCAACTTCCCTTCGCAGGTGGCCTCAGAGCCGGGGACGGGAGGGGCGCGACTGCGCCTGAGCTTCATGAACATCGGGCCCGACGCGGTGTCCTATGTGGTCAAGGCGCGGAGGATGAAGTGATGAAGCGGAGTCGGTGGATCGGGGCTTTCGCCTCCGTGACATGGCTCTTCGGTGCGGCGGCCTTCGGCCAGACCGCCGCCTCTTCCCGCATCGGCACCCTGGAGGATCCCGACTACTCCGAGCGCGCGCGCCAGGACCGCGAAATCGTCTACTTCCTGAAACCGCCGGAGACCCATGCCTTCGAGCTTTACCACGACGTCACCATCAAGGACGTCGGCCGCTCCACCTACATCAACGTGGTTCGCGCGGGAAGCAAGGTCGCTAACCCGAGCGCTCTGAATCTCGACACCGGCGAGCCGCTCAAGGTCGAAACGCTCCGGGGTGAGGAGATCACGAGGGCGAAGATCGACATCGGCGAGCCGGTGAAGCCGGAGAGCGAGGCGGCGGTGGTTCGCTTCCCCGCGGTGACCCCGGGCACCACCATCCGCCTGCGCATCCGCGAGACCTACACGGATCCGGCGCGCTATCGCCTCGACGGCGACCTCATGACCTGGGACCGCTCGTTCGGACGGCCGCGCAACGCGGTGATCCTCCCCGAGGGCTACGCCCTCGTGGGCTCGGCCTTCCCCGCGAAGATCTCCCTGACCGACGACAACCGCATCCGGCTCGACTTCGACAACCCGAGGAACGACGAGGTGCGCGCGCTCATCCACGCGCGGAAGAGTCGATGAAGGAAGTCCTGGCCGTCATCCTGGGCGGCGGGCGCGGCACCCGGCTGTTCCCGCTCACCGCCCACCGCTCGAAGCCGGCGGTGCCGATCGGGGGCAAGTACCGCCTCATCGACATCCCCATCTCGAACTGTCTGAACTCGCACCTGCGCCGGATCATCGTGCTCACCCAGTACCTCTCCGAAAGCCTGAACAAGCACATTTCGCAGACCTACCGGTTCGATCCGTTCACCGACGCCTTCGTTTCCGTAATCGCGGCGGAACAGACCGAGAGCGAGCAGGAATGGTTCCTCGGCACCGCCGATGCGGTGCGGCGGGCCAACCGGCACATCCGGCACCATGACTTCGACGACGTGCTGATCCTCTCCGGCGACCAGCTCTACCAGATGGACTATCGCCTGATGCGCGAGACCCACGTGGACTCGGAGGCGGACATCACGGTCGCGGTCACTCCGGTGGGTGCGGCGGCCGCGCCCGGCTTCGGCATCCTCAAGATCGACGAGACGGGGCGGATCGTGCACTTCCACGAGAAGCCGAGTCCCGACGAACTGGACGGCCTCCAGTCGGATCTGCCCGGCGGCGGCCAGGGCTTTCTCGCGTCGATGGGCATCTACATCTTCAAGCGCGCCGCTCTGGAGAAGACCCTCGCCTACGACGCGTCACTCGACTTCGGCAAGCACGTGATCCCCGGCTCCATCGGCGAACTCAAGGTGCAGGCGCACATCTTTCACGGCTATTGGGAGGACGTGGGCACCATCCGCTCCTACTACGAGGCCAACATCGGCCTGTGCCAGCCCGTGCCCCACTTCGATTTCTACGACGTGCGAACCCCCATTCACACCCGAGCCCGCGCCATCGCCGCGACCAAGGTCGAAGGCGGCCGGATGACCAACGTGCTGGTGTCCGAAGGCTCCATCATCGTGGACGCGGAGATGGAGCGCTCGCTCGTCGGCATCCGCAGCCGCATCGGCCGAGGCTGCGTGATCAAGAACAGCCTCATCCTCGGCGCCGATTACTACGAGAAAACCATCCCCGACCCCGCGAGCGGGCGTCCGCCCATCGGTATCGGGGACAACAGCGTGCTCGAAACCGCGATCATCGACAAGAACGCCCGGGTGGGGGCGAACGTCCGGCTGGTCAACGAGGCGAAGGTCGAGCATGCCGACGGGCCCTGCTGGCACATCCGGGACGGCATCATCATCGTGCCCAAGGACACGGTGGTGCCGGACGGCACCGTCGTTTAGGGCCCCAGGAGTCCCTGAAAGAGGGCCCATAGACCAAGGCCGGCGAGACGGAACCGGGCGGGGCCGATTAGAATCGGCTTCGTCGCCGCGTCATTTCCCAAAATCCTCCGTTCCCCGTCCGACTCCCTGGATCCCTTCAAGAAGATGACCGCCATTTCACAATCGATGAGCTCCCCCGGCCTTCTGGCTACAACCATTGCGAAGAAGGTGGTCATGGCGCTCACCGGCGTCATCCTCACCGGATTCGTGCTCGTCCACATGACCGGCAACCTGCTCCTGTATCTGGGGCCTGAGGCTCTCAACGCGTACGGCGAGATGCTCCAGTCGAAGCCCGCGCTGGTCTGGGCGGCCCGGGCGGTGCTGCTCGCGAGCGTCGTCCTGCACATCTGGTCGGCCACCAGCCTGACCCTCACCAACCTGGCCGCGCGGCCGGTCGGCTATCGCGCGACCTCGTTCGAACGATCGACCTACGCTTCGCGTACCATGCGCTGGGGCGGGCCGCTGCTGGCGCTCTTCATCGTGTACCACCTGCTGCACTTCACCGTCGGCTCGGCTCATCCCGACTTCGTGCGCGGCGACGTGTACCACAACGTGGTGATCGGGTTCCAAAGCCCGTGGGTGGCCTTCTTCTATGTGCTGTCCATGGTCGCCCTGTCCCTCCACCTCTTCCATGGCGTCGAGAGCATGCTGCAGACCTTCGGCTTATCGCATCCTAAGTACAACGCCCTGCGCTCGATGGCCGGAGCGGCCTACGCGGCGGTGGTCACCGTCGGCAACCTCTCCTTCCCCCTCTCCGTCTACTTCGGCCTGGTGCGGTAAGCAATGAATCTCGATTCGAAATCACCATCAGGACCCATCGACAAAAAATGGGAGAGCCACCGCTTCGAGATGAAGCTGGTCAATCCCGCCAACAAGCGGAAGCACACGGTGATCGTGGTCGGCACCGGGCTCGCCGGCGCCTCCGCCGCGGCGGCCATGGGT
>CAZYEA010000181.1:2015-10031 GCA_964646485.1 uncultured Acidobacteriota bacterium | reverse complement strand
AGCTGCGGCAGATGGGCATCGCGACCATCATGATCACCGGCGACAACCCGCTCACCGCGGCCGCCATCGCCGCCGAGGCGGGGGTCGACGACTTCCTCGCCCAGGCCACGCCGGAAATGAAACTGAAGCTGATTCGCGAGAAGCAGTCGCAGGGGCATCTGGTGGCCATGACCGGAGATGGCACCAACGACGCTCCCGCCCTCGCCCAGGCCGACGTCGCGGTGGCCATGAACACGGGAACCCAGGCCGCGCGCGAAGCCGGCAACAAGGTCGACCTCGACTCGAATCCGACCAAGCTCATCGAGATCGTGGAGATCGGCAAGCAGCTGCTGATGACCCGCGGGTCGCTCACCACGTTCAGCGTGGCCAACGACGTGGCCAAGTACTTCGCGATCCTGCCTGCGGCGTTTGCGGCCACCTACCCGGCCCTGAAGGCCCTCGACATCATGAGCCTGACCTCTCCCACGAGCGCCATCCTGTCCGCCGTCATCTTCAACGCCCTCATCATCGTGGCGCTCATCCCCCTGGCGCTTCGGGGCGTGAGCTATCGGGCGCTGGGCGCCGACGCGCTGCTGCGCCGGAACCTTCTCATCTATGGCGTCGGCGGGCTGTTCTCCCCCTTTGTCGGCATCAAGCTGATCGACATGCTTCTCTCCGCCGTCGGCCTTGCCTGAGGATCCCAATGAAAGACCATCTTCGACCCGCCTTCGTTCTCCTCGTCCTGCTGTCTGCCCTGACCGGACTGCTCTATCCTCTGACCGTGACCGTGATCGCCCAGGCTCTCTTTCCAAAAGAGGCCTCGGGCAGCCTGGTGATGCGCGACGGCAAGGCGGTCGGCTCCCGTCTCATCGGTCAGTCGTTCGCTGACCCGAAGTATTTCTGGGGGCGTCTGTCCGCCACCGGACCCGTGCCCTACAACGCGGCCGCGTCCACGGGATCGAACTTCGGCCCCATGAACAAGGCCCTGAAGGACGCTGCGGTCGCGCGCATCGAGGCGCTGCGCGCCGCTGACTCGGGCCACCAGGCTCCCGTGCCCGTCGATCTCGTCACCGCCTCGGGCAGCGGCCTCGATCCCCACATCAGCATCGCCGCCGCGCTCTATCAGGCGCCGCGGGTGGCGCGGACGCGGCCCATGAACGTGAAGGCGGTGGAGGCCCTCATCGACGAAGCCACCACTCACCGCGCCCTCGGCCTCTTCGGAGAACCGGTGGTGAACGTCCTCGAACTGAATCTCGCGCTCGATGCAGGCGGAGGCCCGCGGCGTTGAGCGGGGATCG
This sequence comes from uncultured Acidobacteriota bacterium, assembly GCA_964646485.1. Taxonomy (GTDB): domain Bacteria; phylum Acidobacteriota; class Vicinamibacteria; order Fen-336; family JAGNNV01; genus JAGNNV01. Next base: position 8,754 of record CAZYEA010000181.1, on the reverse strand, counting down.
CCCCGATCCCGACGCGCTCCTGGCCCGGGTCCAGGAGGAGGAGACCCGGAAACGCCGGGGGAAGCTGAAGATCTTCCTGGGCGCCTCCGCCGGCGTGGGCAAGACCTACGCGATGCTGGAGGCGGGCCAGAAGCACCGGAGGGAGAACCGCGACGTGGTCATCGGCTGGGTGGAGACCCACGGCCGGCAGGAGACCGCGCGGCTGCTCGAGGGCCTGGAGAGGCTGGAGCCCCGCAAACAGAGCCATCGCGGAGTGGACCTCCTGGAGTTCGACCTCGACCGGGCACTCGCCCGCCGGCCAGGCCTCGTTCTCCTCGATGAACTCGCGCATACCAACGCCCCGGGCTCGCGCCACGCCAAGCGGTGGCAGGACGCGGTCGAACTCCTCGACGCCGGCATCGACATCTACAGCACCCTGAACGTCCAGCACCTCGAGAGCCTCAACGACGTGGTGGCCCAGATCACCGGGGTGAAGGTCCAGGAGACGGTGCCGGATTCCGTGCTGGAGGAAGCGGACGAGGTGGAGCTCGTCGACATCCCGCCCGACGATCTGCTGCAGCGCCTGCGGGAGGGCAAGGTCTACGTTCCCGAACAGGCGCGGCGGGCCATCGACGGCTTCTTCCGCAAGGGCAACCTGATGGCCCTGCGCGAACTCGCTCTGCGACGCACCGCCGAACGCGTGGACGAGCAGATGCGGGACTACCGCCGCGATCATGGCATCTCCGCCACCTGGCCGGCCTCGGAGCGGCTCCTGGTCTGCGTCGGACCCAACCCCGCGAGCGAGCGCCTCATCCGCGCGGCCCGCCGGATGGCCGTGGGCCTCAAGGCTCAGTGGGTCGCGGTCTACGTCGAAACCCCCGCTCACACGAAGCTCCCCGAATCCGACCGGCAGGCCCTCGCCGACAACATGCGGCTCGCCGAAAGCCTGGGTGGCCGGACCGTCATCCTCTCCGGCCCGGACGTGGCCCGCCAGCTCGTGCTCTATGCCCGCGAGCACAACGTGGGCCGGATCCTCGCGGGAAAGCCGACCCACCCGCGGTGGCGCGACCGGCTCCGGGGGTCGCTCGTCGACGCCCTCGTCCGCGGCAGCGGCGACATCGACGTGTACGTGATCTCCGGCGGCACCTCCCGCGACGCGAAGCGGAGCCGCCCGCCCGAAAGCTTCAAACCCCGCTCCCCCGCCTCGGACTACGCGGCGGCGGCCGCCGTGGTCCTGGTGGCCAGCGTGGTCTGCTGGGTGATGTCCCCGATCTTCGCCGCCACCAACCTGGTGATGGTCTACCTCCTCGGCGTGACCTTCGTGGCCACGCGCTCCTCCCGGGGGCCGGCGGCCCTCGCCTCCGTCCTGAGCGTCGCGGCCTTCGACTTCTTCTTCATTCCCCCTCACCTCACTTTCGCGGTGGCCGACTCCCAGTACCTGCTCACCTTCGCGGTCATGCTCCTGGTGGCGCTGCTCATCAGCACCCTCGCCTCCCGCGCCCGCGCCCAGGCCGACACCGTGCGCCAGCGGGAACGACGCACCGCGGCCCTCTACGCCATGAGCCGGGATCTGGGCGCAGCCCAGAACGTGGACGACGTGGGGATGATCTCCGCGAAGCACGTGGAGGAAGTCGCGTCCGCTCAGGCCTTCGTCCTGTCCACCGGGCTTGCCGGCCACCTCCGGGAAGTGGGCACCCGGGTCCAGGCCCGCCCCTTGAGCGAGCGCGACGCGGCGGTGGCGCGCTGGGTTCACGAGAATCGCCGGGCCGCCGCGCTCGGCACCGACACCCTGCCCGCGGCCTCGGCCCTCTTCCTTCCCCTCACCGGATCGGACCAGAGCCTCGGCGTGCTGGGGGTGAGGCCCGCGTCCGGCCTGCCCTTCACTCCCGATCAGATGCAGCTGCTCGAGGCCTTCGCGAGCCAGGCCGCGGCGGCCCTCGATCGGGTGCGCCTGCTGGGCCTGGCCCAGCGCGCCCAGGTCGAGGTCGAGACGGAGAGGCTCCGCAATTCCCTGCTCAGCTCGGTGTCCCACGACCTCAGGACCCCTCTCGCCTCGATCACGGGGGCGGCAAGCAGCCTGCTCCAGGCCCCGGAACAGCTCGACGACGCGTCGAGGCGCGACCTGCTGGAGACCATCCACGAGGAGGCCTTCCGACTGAACCGGCTGGTCGCGAATCTCCTCGACATGACCCGGCTCGAATCGGGAGCCTTGAAGGTGAAGAAGGAGTGGCTCCCGGTCGAGGAGGTCATCGGCAGCGCGCTCGCCCGGCTCGAAGAGCCGCTCGCGGGAAGGCGGGTCGAGACCGAGGTGCCGGACGACCTGCCCCTGGCTCCCTTCGACCCCCTGCTCATCGAACAGGTGCTCGTGAACCTCATCGAGAACGCGATCAAGTACACGCCAAAGGGCGCGGAGATCGCGATCTCCGCATCCGCCACGCCGGATGTGCTCACCGTGAGCGTTTCCGACCGCGGCCCCGGCATCCCGCCCGGGGATGAAGCGCGCGTGTTCGAGAAGTTCCAGCGCCTCGAGGGCCGGGGCCAGAAGGGGGTCGGCCTGGGTCTCACCATCTGCCGGGGCATCGTGACCGCGCACGGCGGGACCCTGAACGTGTTCAACCGCGAGGGCGGAGGCGCCTCGTTCCGCTTCACCCTTCCCATCGAAGGCGAGCCGCCGTCGATGGCGGAGGCGGCGAAATCCCTCCCGGTGGCGCCGTGAGCGCGGACCTCGTGGTGCTGGCCATCGAGGACGAGCCCCAGCTCGTTCGCTTCCTCAAGGCCTCGCTCGCCGGCCACTCGATCCGCCTGATCGACGCGCCCACGGGCGCCGCCGGCCTGGTCGAGGCCTCGACTCGCGTGCCCGATCTCATTCTCCTCGACCTCGGGTTGCCGGACATGGACGGGGTCGAGGTGTGCCGGCGCCTGCGCGAGTGGACGCAGATTCCCATCCTCGTGCTCTCCGCGCGCGGGCAGGAGCGGGACAAGATCGAGGCCCTCGACGCGGGCGCCGACGACTACCTGACCAAGCCCTTCGGCATCGGCGAACTCCTGGCCCGGATTCGCGTGGCCCTGCGCCACTCTCGGCGCGGACCGGGGGCCGAGGCGCCGGTCGTCGAAACGGGGAACCTCAGCGTCGACCTCGCCCTTCGCCGGGTTTTGCGAAACCGGGTCGAGGTTCACCTGACCCCGAACGAGTTCAAGCTCCTCGCAGAGCTGGTCAGAAACGCCGACCGCGTGGTCACGCAGAGGCAGCTTCTGAAGGCGGTGTGGGGGCCGGGATCGGTGGATCACACCCACTATCTGCGGGTGTTCATGGCCAACCTGCGGCACAAACTCGAGGATGAGCCCGCGCGGCCGCGCCACTTGATGACCGAAGCGGGCGTCGGCTACAGATTTCGAACCGAGGCCTGAAGACCTCCCGCGATTTCGCCGGGCCCGCCTATCGGGTCAGCGCGTAGTACACCACATAGAACCAACTGCACAGGCCATGCACACCGGCCCAGAACAAGGACTTGTGCAGGCTCCAGGAAATGGTGATCGCGAGCGCGGTCCCGAATGAGATTCCGCTTTGGCGACTTCGCTCTTACTGGCCATGAGATTCCCTCCGTTTGCTCCTCGGGCACGATTATCCTAGGTCGGGATGCCGAACAAAGTCATCGTCATCGGAGCCGGACTCTCGGGCCTGCGCGCGGCAGGCCTGCTGCAGGGGGCCGGGCGCGACGTGACCCTTCTCGAGGCTGAAGGCGGACCGGGTGGACGTGTGCGCACCGACATGGTGGACGGGTTCAAGGTCGATCGCGGCTTCCAGGTCCTGCTCACCGAGTACCCCGAGGTGAAAGCGGCCCTGGATCTGAAGGCGCTCGACCTCAAACCCTTCGCCCCCGGGGCCATGGTGTTTCGAAACGGTCGCTCCACGACTTTGTGCGACCCGTGGCGCCGGCCGGTCCAGGGAGCCTTAGGACTCTTCGGCCCTCCCGGCGGAATCTCCGACCGGCTCCGTCTCGCGAGTTACCGGTCGCGGATCTCGCTTCAAGCCGAAGCCGACTTTTCCGAGCCTTCGGGCGTCTCGTTCCTCGATGATCTCCGCGCGCACGGCTTCTCCCCCGACTTCGTCGACGGCTTCTTCCGTCCCTGGTTCGGCGGGATCACGCTCGACCGTGCCCTCTCGACCGACGCGTCCTTCTGTCGTTTCGTCTTCCGCTGCCTGGCCAAAGGCGAAGCCGCGGTGCCCGCGCGAGGAATGGGCGCGGTCGCGGAGCAGCTCGCGGACAGGCTCGCCCCCGGGACCCTCCGTCTCGGAACCCGGGTCGCCTCCATCGAGGGTTCCCTCATTCGCCTGCAGTCGGGCGAGACCCTGCAGGCGGCGGTGATCGTGGTGGCGACCGAGGGCCCTGAGGCCGGGCGCCTCCTCAGGAGGCCTGGCTCCGCTTCGAGATCCGTCACCTGTGTCTCCCTCGCCGCCCCGAAGGCTCCCTATGGAGGAGCGTGGCTCGCCCTCGACGGGGACGGCGGCGGCCCGGTCAACAACCTCGCGGTCATGACCAACGTAGCTCCCGGCTACTCGTCCGACTCGCGGGCCCTCGTCTCCGCCACCATCCTCGGACCGATCGGAACGCAGGACGACGAGGCCTTGCATCGGCAGGTCGCCGCGCACCTGCGCGGGTGGTTCGGGTCTGCGGTGGACGCCTGGACCCTCGTGCGTGTGGATCGGATCCATCACGCCCAGCCCGCCACCGCGACCGCCTCGGGCTTCCTCCGCCCCGGGCTCTACCTCGCGGGCGACCACACCCAGCAGCCCTCCGCTCACGGCGCCCTTCGCTCGGGCCGCCTCGCCGCCGAGGCGGTGCTGGCCTCCGTTCCTGGCTAACCCCGCGACCCTCAGCCGGAGACGGCGCCGCGAAGGGTGGCGAGGAGCGACGCTATGTCCGTACGCCTGATGTGATCGCTTGCGCGGTTCACCACGAGTCTGGCCGAGGTCGCGGCAATGTCTTCGACCACCTCGAGGCCGTTCTCGCGCAAGGTGGCGCCGGTCTCGACCATATCGACGATGCAATCGGCGAGGCCGAGTCCGGGTGCGATCTCGACCGAGCCCTGGAGCTTGACGATCTCGGCGGCGTGACCCCGAGCCTCAAAGAAGCCACGTGCGACGTTTTCGTACTTCGTGGCCACGCGCACGGTGGCGGGCCACGACTGCCTGAACCCGCCCGAGGGCAGGGCGGCGAGAACCATGCGGCAGCGTCCGTACCCAAGATCGAGGGGGACGAGGACGTCGCTTCCCGCCTCCAGGAGCACATCGCTCCCGCAGATGCCGGCATCCGCGACGCCGTATTCGACGTAGACCGGCACATCCATGTCCTTGACGAACAGAAAGCGCAGGTCCCCCGCTTCGACGATGAGGCGGCGGGTGTCCTTCGGGGGAAAAGCGAGTCCCGCCCGCGCGAAGAGCCCTTCGGCTCCGGTCAGGAGTCGCCCTTTGGAGAGGGCAAGGGTGAGGGTCATGCCGGGCCCTCGAAGCGAATTCTTTCTCCCCGCCCTCTGCGCTCCCGGGCTTCGCGCACCGAGTCCACCAGGGTCCGGCCCGAAACCGTGGTCGGAAGAGGCGGCGCCTCGGGTCCCGACGCGCCCCGGCGCTCGACCAGGAGAGCCAGCCGATCAAGCCCCAGCATGAATCCCACCGCGGGCAAGGGGCGGCCGAGGCGGGCGAGAAGCGCGTCGTAGCGCCCCCCGCCGCCCACGTCGAAGCCGAGGCCCGAGCCATAGATGCGAAAGACAATGCCCGTGTAGTAGTCGAGGCTGCGACTTTCGGAGAGGTCGATCGCGAACTTCGAACCAAGGCCCGCCCCAAGCAGCGTCCCGGCCACGGCCTCGAGTTCTCGCAACCCTTCGAGGGCCCGCTCCATCCCGGCAAGCGCCCTGGAAGCGTCTTCGAGCGACTGGCGGATGCCGGTGTCCTCGGCCAGGGCCACGAGGGCCCGACACGCCGCGGCGCTGCCGCGAGCGCCCGCGATGGCCTGACTCACGGCCACCGGATCGCGCCGGTTCAGGCCGGCGAGGGCTCGTTCCCTCGAAACACCGTCCGAGGCGAGGCCAGCCTCGTCGAGGAGCGAGGTCACCACCGACGCGTGCCCGAGGGCCAGAACGAAGTCTTTGACCCCCACCGCTTCGAGACATTCGATGGCGATGGCAATCGCCTCGAGGTCGGCTGAAGGGCCCCCACCACCGAGGAACTCGAGACCCATCTGGTGGAACTCGCTCTGGCGGCCCGCGCGGGGCGGCTCGTAGCGCACCACCTCGCCCGAGTAATAAAGGCGCAGGGGAGCTTCGACCTGACGGAGCCGGCCCGCGGCAATCTTCGCGACCAGGCTGGTGAAGTCTGGTCTGAGGGCAAGGGTGGTCCCTTCGCGGCCAGTGAAGGTGTAGAGCTTCGAGGCCAGGGTGGGGTCAAAGGTGGCCGCATCGTCGAAGAGCGGCGGCACGATTTCGTCGTAGCCCCAGCCCTCGAACACCGAAACCACCCGGGCCTCGACCGCGCGCCGCGCGCGAGCTTCCGAGAAGGTGAAGCACGATGCCCCCTGAGGCAGTTGGAGGCGTGTGTGCATGTCTCGCGGATTCTAGCCGCGCGGGCCGGGCCCGGCACATTCGCCGGACCCGGCCCCGCCCGCTATGACCGCCCCTTTACGGCGTGCAGGTCGCCTTCCCGGGCCTGAACGTCCCGCATCCGTCGCGGGACGAGCCCTGGGCGCGCCGCACATTCACGCCGGCA
>CAZYEA010000181.1:0-2005 GCA_964646485.1 uncultured Acidobacteriota bacterium | reverse complement strand
ATCTGTTCTTCCAAATGAGACGGTCCCTGCCGGCTCTTCGCCCATCGGCCACACTCGCTTTCTTTAGAGAGCTGCCGCAATCTTGCGGGCCAGCGAACGGAAGCCCGCCTCGGTGGGATGGAGTTCGTTGTCCCAGTCGTTTTCGTAGAGCACCGAAGAGAGGGTGTTGCGCAGATCCACATGGACCAGATTCGGAAGCTCGAGCTCCTCCACCAGGGCGATCTGCATGTCGTTGAGGCGGTTGATCAGGTCGCGCAGGACGCCCCGGTTTCTCTGAAGATTGGTATGGCCCTTCATCCAGAAGCCGGAACGGAGCCAGGGCCCCTTGGGGCGCAGGGGACCAAGGCTCGTCCCGCGGCCGTCCGGTACGGGATAGTCGTAGCCGTGGATCACGATCTTGAGCGGCAGTCCAAACACCCCGCGAGCCACCGCGTCGACCGAGCCGATCCAGTGGGAGAGGGCGAGCTTCAGCCGGCCGTCGATCACTCCGTCCACGACCGCCGCATTGAGTGCGGGCAGGCCCGAGGCCGCGTGGTTGACGAGAACCGTGAACTCTTCGCCGGCGATGTCGTTTCCGCCCCCGCACAAGAGCACGGCTTTAGGAGTTCGGCCACTGAGTTTCACGCGGGTGAGGAGGCGATGAAGGTCTCCGAGCTGGCGCGGATTGAACGACATATCCTCGAGAGTGTCGCCGCAGTGCGCGTTCGCTTCGACCTCGAAGCCGAGGTCTTCGAGAGCGGAAAGAACGTCTCCACCGGGATGATCGAACCAGGAGTCACCCTCGGCCACGAGCAACCCCTGGGGCGCCGGACGGACCGCCCGCGCGTGCAGGCTTCTTGTGGTCACCAGTTCGCCGCCCGTGGCCTTGCCGCGATTGAAGGCGGCCCTGGCGTCAGTAGGCGTCCCCGTCCCGCTCGGCGCCCCTGGAGCCTCGGGAATCTTCTGGGTGGTGGTCGGCCGTAACTCGAACATGGGCGTTTGAGACTCCTTCGACGCTTTCAGGGAGTAGACGGAACGTCCCGCTCGAATTCACAGTTCACCGTCCGGAACCCGGGCCGCCTCCTTGTCCCCTTTTTGCGCCACCTGCGGAATACCGACATGGTAAGGACCCGGGCGAACCGGGCGCAAGGGGTTTAGGACGCCAAAGCACCGATGGCGTTATTTGGCGTGGGGCAGGCTCCCCGCTTTGGTGGGCGAAAACCCCTAGAGGGCGGAAGCGCGCGCCGCCTTAGCCGCGTACATGAGCTCATCGGCGGCGCGAAGGGCCTCCTCGGGCCGCCCTCCTACCCCAAGGGTGGCGATTCCGACCGAGAAACGGAGACGCGGATGCTCGCCCTGGGGCGCGGCCAGGCGCTTTCGGAGCGAAGCGATCCGGGCCTCGGCCAGTTCCCGCTCCAGGCCGGGAGCCACCACGAGAAACTCGTCGCCGCCGTACCGGATGAAAGCGTCTCCGGGGCGAAAGCTCTCGCGCAGGGCGGCGGCGAAGCGCTGGAGGCTTCGATCGCCGGCCTCGTGGCCGAGTTCGTCGTTCACGCGCTTGAAGTCGTCGAGGTCCAGGAACAGCAGGGTGGCGCCTTCGGGCTGGACGGAGCGAAGAACGCCCGGAAGCGCTCGCCGGTTGGAGAGCGCGGTCAGGGGGTCGTGGTCCACGAGACGCCGCAGGCCTTCCTGCGCGCCGTGCAGTTCGCTGATGGTCGACCGAAGTTCGCGTTGCGCTCTCAGGGAGATGGCGAGCACGAAACCGAGGGCGAGGAGCCACTCGGCTCCACTGTCGAAGGCCGAATGGATGGCGAGGAAGGTTCCGACCTCCGTCCGCATAGCCGGGGAGAAGACCCAGTCGGGAGCCAATTGAGAGGCGTAGGCCGCGGCCTCCACCAGACAGAGGGCTCCCCGGGCGAGAAAGCCGGAGGCAAGCCAGACGAGGGCGCGATCCCGGGTCCGCACCAGCGCGATCCCCGTGGGCACGAACATGAGACCGGTGAAGAGCTGCTGCCCGGCGCCCAGC
>CAZYEA010000180.1:0-10044 GCA_964646485.1 uncultured Acidobacteriota bacterium | reverse complement strand
CACCGCCGCCCTGACCGTGGCCTTCGTCGACCGCGTGGTCGGTTTCGTGGCCCTCTATTTCATCGCCGCGCCCGCGTTTCTCCTCGGCGGCTCTCTGGCGCGGGGTCTGGCCGGAGCGCGGGTCATCCTGCTCGGCCTCACCGTGCTCTTCATCGTCCTCGGCGCGATCTTCATGCGCTCCGGCCTCGTCACACGGGTGGTGGAGAGGGTGGGGGTGAGGCGCTTCCCGTGGATCCACACCAAGTTCGAGTCGGTGCAGTCCACCGTGAACGTCTTCCGCGCCAACAAGGCCGCGCTTTTCGAGGCCTTCCTCCTCTCCCTGCTCCTGCAGTTCCTGGGCGTCGTGTACTTCTACCTGGTGGCGAGCGCGCTCCGGATCCCCCTCGATCTCGGCACCGCCATGCTGATGGTGCCCCTTTGCTCCCTGATCCAGGCCATTCCCATTTCCTTCAACGGCTGGGGAATCCGCGAGAGCGTCTACGTGCTCTATTTCCACCAGGTGGGCCTGCCGAGGACAAGCGCCCTCGCCTTCTCGATCGTGGCTGCGGGCCTGGTGGTCCTGCTCTCCATATCGGGGCTCTTCGTCTGGCTCGTGAGGAGATCGCACGAGCACGACTCCCCTCAAGTCGCGGAGTGATGCCTTCCCTCAAGCGCAGCGCGGACGCGGGCCGTCTTCTTCTGGACCTCGTCACCCGGGACCCGGCCTTCGTGAGAGGCGGCGACCTGAACGCGCGGGATATTCCCGTGTTCACCTTCCATAGCCTGGAGCCGCGTTCTTTCGAACGGAAGATGCGTTACGTGAGGGACGCCGGATATCAGGCGATCGGGCTCGACGCTTACCTGGACGCCCTTCGCGGGCGCGCCGAGGCGCCGAAGAGGTCCGTGCTGATCACCATCGACGACGGCCGCGCCAGCACTTGGACCGTCGGCTATCCCATTCTGAGGAGGCTCGGAATGCGGGCCACCGCCTTCCTGGTCACGAGCGCGGTCCACGACTCGATCGAGGTCTCGAGGACGATCGACGAGGCGCCCGAGGCGGAATGGGGTTCGCTCGTCTCGCGCGACCATTCGGGGGATCGCCCGTTCATCACCTGGGGCGAGGCTATGGCCATGAGGGACGTGATCGACCTCGGAAGCCACACCCACCTCCACGCCCGCGTTCCGGTCTCGCCCGCGATCGTGGACCGGGTGACCGCTCCGCTGCAGACGGGCTACGGCGAATTCGATTGCCCCTTCGTCTGGGTCGACGGCCGGCAGGTCCGCGGCCGCGACGTGGCCCTGGGCCACCCGCTGCCGGAATCGGCGCCCCGGCTTTCAGGGCGGCCCGCCTATCGAACGATCGATGGGCGCTACGAGACCGAGGCGGAGGTCCGCGAGGCGATGCGTTTCGACCTGGCGGAAGCACGTCGACTGCTCCAGCAGAGGGCCGGCGCCGACGCGGTCAGCCTGTGTTATCCGTGGCACGTGGACTCGCCCCTGGCCAGGACGCTCGCCTCCGAGGTGGGCTACCTCGCCGCCTTCGCCGGGAAATCGTCTTCGGGCGCTCCCATCTCTCGTCCTGGTTGCGACCTGTTCACTCTGGCCCGCGTGGGCGAGGACTACGTCCTGCGCCTGCCTGGACGGGGCCGAAGTTCGCTGCTGTCGGTCCTGCGCGCCAAGCTCTCGAAGCGCTAGTCAAGAGCCGCCTCCGCGCCGGCCGCCGAGAAGGAGCGAATCTTCAAATATGTCATTGACGACGCGGCCCGATCGGTGCTATCACCAGCCAACTCACCGTCGGCTGGTCGCTCAAAGCCGCATACCCTATTCGGGTGCCGTCAGCCGGGGGCTATGGAGGGCATGTGTGATGGATAGACGACTAGTGATTGCGCTCGCGATCGGCGGGCTTCTTGTGAACAGCGGTTGCGGAGGAAGCAGTTCTCCGAGCTCGCCCACGGTGGCGGCACCCACGCCAACCCCGGCGCCCGTGACAACCACGGTCACCAGTGGCGCCGGCAGCATCGCTCCCCTGACCACGGGGCCGGTGACCGACTTCAGCCTGGGCAGCCCGGGCACGATCAGCGCTACCTTCCGGTGGACGTTCGCGAGCAGCGACATCGATATCTGGGTTCTGAGCGGCACCAGTTGCACCACCACGGACAACAGCGGCGTGCCCTCGGGCGCCGGTTGCACCATCCTCTGTCGCGACGTCGGGGTGACGGGAACGAGTGCTACGTGCAGCTTCGCGGGAACCGCGGGCACCTACCGGCTGTGGGCCACCAACTACGGCACACAGAACGAGTCGGGCACCTACACGGTCACCGTCACCCGCTAAACCGCCGCACGAAGGCGTTCCTCTCGCCGCCACCCCGGGGCAGCCGGGGTGGCTTTCCTTGCCGCCTCCCACTCTCAAATTCAGCAGAGTGAGGCAAATGGCCCGGGTCAAGGGCATCATGGGCGGAGTCCCCCGGGGAGTATCCTGAGCCCTTAGAACAGGTATGGCGCCCACCCGAAGCCCGAGCCGCGTGCTCCGAACCCGCCGAGGGTCGCGGAAGTGGAGTCTGCTCCTGCTTGCCGGGCTGCCCCTTTTGGCCCTCCACGCCGGCCTCCTCGTCGAGCGGGCGATGCACCTCGAGACCCTCGACGCCATCGTGGTGCTGCGCTGGAGCCTGGCCATCGCCCTCCTGGTTCTGCTGAAACGGGTGGTCCCCCGGCTCGACGACCTCCGCTCGCCCGGAATCGGCATAGCCGCCATCCTGATCTTCGGCCTGATCCATCTTCCGGTCGCAGCCCCGGAACCGAGCCTGCCCATAGCCGCCACCGGATTCGGCCTCGCCCTGTCGCTCGTGGTCGCGGACCGTGGCCGGGGGACTCCTGCCCTTTGCCTGCCGAGCGCCCTCCGGTCGCTCCCGGAAGGCTCAGTGAGGGCTCTTTTCGTCTCGCGTGACGTACTGAAGGATCGAGCGCCGCCTCAGTTCTGCTGAGCGCTTCCTTTCCTTCATACCTTCACCCCTTTTCATCCGCGAGACTCCCATGGAATATTCACCCCTTCATCAGGCCGTTTTGTACCTTCCCATCCTCTCCACGTTCTGCGCTACGTTCTTCGCCATCGTCCTTTTCCGGCGCTTCGCCCAGAAGGGCGCCGGTCCACACCTCTTCTGGTGGGGCATCGGAATGGTGACCTACGGCATGGGGACCTTCACCGAAGCCTTCACGAGCCTCATCGGCTGGAATGAGACGGTCTTCCGTTTCTGGTACGTGGCCGGCGCGTTCCTTGGCGGCTACCCCCTCGCCCAGGGCTCCGCCTACCTGCACCTCGGGCGGAAGACCGCGAACCGCTGGGCGTACTTCTGGGTCACCGTCATCGCGCTCGCCTCGGTGGCGGTGTTCCTCGCCCCCATCGATCCAACCCTCGCCGAGGCTCATCGCCTCTCGGGCAGCGTGATCCAGTGGAAGGCCGTCCGCCTGGTGAGTCCCTTCATAAACATCTGGTCGCTCGCCTTCCTGGTGGGCGGCGCCGTGGTCTCCGCTTTGAAGTTCAAGAAGGACGCGCGCTTCAAAGGACGCTTCATCGGCAACGTCCTCATCGCGGTGGGCGGCCTGCTTCCAGGCATCGGCGGTTCCCTGACCCGCGCAGGCTATGTCGAGGCCCTCTACATCACGGAATTGATGGGACTGATCCTCATCTATCTCGGCTATCGCTCATGCCTCGCCGCTCCCGGGGTGCAACCGGTGACGCGAACCGTGCCCGTGGCGGCCTGAAGGAGCCGCGCAGCGAGGGGTACCGCTGCCGCCGCCTACAACCAGCCGTGCTCGCGGTACCAGCGGGCGGTTCGCTCGATTCCTTCCCGGACGTCGACCTTCGGCGCATAGCCGAGGAGCCTTCGCGCCTTCTTGATCGAGAACGACCGGTTCTTCACCCAGAAGTCCACGCGGCGACGGTGGATCGGCGGCTCGAGGCCGAGGGGAACGCAGACCGCCTCCACCACGTCGCCCAGGCGCTGGATGGGCCAGGCAGGAATGTGAAACGGCCACACCGATCCTCCGGTCGCCCGCGCCACTTCGCGCGCGAGGTCGTCCTGGGAGAGCGAGTGGGGTCCCGCGATGATGAAAGTCTCTCCCGCGGCTTCCGGCCGGTCGAGGGCGAGAAGAAAGCCATCGACGAGATCGTCGATGAAGACGAGGTGATAGTGCGGGGCTCCGGTGCCGACCACGGCGTAGCGGCCGCGGGCGATGCCCTTGAACACCTTGAGGAGCCGCGTCTCTCCCGGCCCGTAGATCGCGCCCGGGCGGACGATCGCCACCTCGATCCCGCGGGCCTTTCCGAACTCGCGCGCCAGGGCGTCCGCCTCCGCCTTCGTCTCCTGATAGATGTCTGCAGGGGCGATGGGCGCGTTCTCGTCCGCCGGCGGATTCTTCACATCGCCATGCACGCCAACCGTCGAGGTGTGCACGAACCGGCGCACCCCCGCGGCCGCGGCCGCCTCCAGGAGAATCCGCGTGCCCACAACGTTGATCTCGCGGTAGTAGGAATCGGGGTGGCCCGCGGTCCGATAGACGGCGGCGATGTGCATGAGCGCGTCGCACCCTTCGACCAGGCGGCGGGCCGCGTCCTCATCGCCCAGAGCCCCGCGCACGATCTCGGCTCCGCTCGACCCCAGATCCGGAGTGAGCGCGGTTTCGCGCACGAGCGCCCTGACCGAATCACCACGAGCGAGCAGCCGCCGCAGGACATGCCCGCCGGTGTAGCCGGACGCGCCGGTGAGCGCCACTTTCATGCCGCGGTCCGGGATCGAGTGAGACCGGAGAAGAGGTCGGCGTAGCGGCGGACCATGACGGCGAAAGCGAAGTGCTCCAGCATGCGGGCGCGCGCCGCCCGCCCCATGCTCTGGCGACGCCCGGGATTGGCGATGAGGTCACGAAGGCCCTGGGCGAGCGGGGCCGTTTCGCCCGGAGGTACGAGAAGGCCGGTAACCTGGTCCTGCACGATGTCGGGGACACCGCCGGTGAAAGACGCCACCGCGGGCAGGCCGCACGCCTGCGCCTCGACCAAAGACATCCCGAGCGCTTCGTCGAGCGTAGGGAAGGCGAAGATATCCGCGGCCTGCAGGTAGCGGGCGACGTTCTCCACCCGGCCGGTGAAGGTGACCCGGCCCCGCAGTCCTTCCGATTGCGCCTGCTTCTGAAGCGACTCCTCGATCGAGATCACCTGGCCCGCCCCCGAACCCACGAGGACGAGTTGCCAGGATGGGAGACCCGACAGGGACGTCATGGCCGAAAGCAGGGTCTGCAGGCCCTTGCCTTCGATGAGACGCCCCGTGTAGATGACGAGGGTCGCGTCCACAGGAAGGCCGAGCGCGCGACGGAGCCCCTCCTGGTCGGTCGCACTCACCGGCGCGTACTCCTCCATGTCGATGCCGTGGGGAATGTGATGGACTTTCTCCGCGGGGAATCCCGCCTTCACCGCTTCGGCGGCGATGGCCCTGGAGATCGCAACCACGGCGCCCGTCCTTTGCAGAAGCCCGTTTCGAAGGCGGGCCGCCGAGCTGACGAGGGAGCGCTCGAACGCTCGCGGCGTTCTCCCCCACAGCGCCAGGGTGCCGTCCAGTTCTCCGTTGAGCTCGGGCCGGAGCACCAGAGCGCAATCCGTTCCCGCAATCGCGAGGCGGGCTGGGACCGCGAGAACCCGGGTTCCCCCATTCATGAGCACGTCGCTCTCACGAGCCAACCCGCGGGCCAGGCGTAGCGCCGCGGGGACCATGGCGAACTTCTTTCCCCGACCCGTCCCAAAGGGGCCGACGCGATGAATGGTGACCCCGCCGTCGGTTTCGAGGGGAGGGAGGTCTTCACTCGACCGGCGCGTTATGACCTGAACTCGCAAGCCGAGACTGACGAGGCCGATGGCCAGGGACCGCGTGTGCTTCTCTCCCCCACCCAGCACCGGATGGTAGGTCTCCGCCATCAGGAGGATGCGGGGGGCGCTCGTCACTCGTCGGTCTTGAGGACGTAGATCGGCTTGTTCTGGCTCTCGTGGTACGTGCGCATGAGGAGCTCAGCCATGAGGCCGAAGTTCACGAGCAGGATTCCGGTCAGGAAGGCGAGGCCCCCGAAGAACAGGAGCGGCCGGGAGCCGATCGACTGGTCGGCGAAGAGCCTGATGAACGCGAGGTAGCTCAGGATCACGAAACCCACCGCGCCGAAAAGAAGCCCGAACAGGCCGAACAGGTGCGCGGGCCTGGTGCCGTAGGTCATGAAGAACTTGACGGTGAAGAGGTCCAGGAGCACGCGGGTGGTGCGCCCGATCCCGTATTTGCTCACCCCGCGGGTCCGAGGGCGGTGATTCACCACCACCTCGGCCACCCTCACCCCCATGGACGAGGCCACGGCGGGAATGAAACGGTGCATCTCACCATAGAGACGGATGCCCTTCACCACATCGGCGCGAATGGCTTTGAGGGAGCAGCCGTAGTCATGGATCTCAACCCCGGTAGCCCAGGAGATCAGCCGGTTCGCGAAGAACGACGGGATCTTCTTGGACCAGGGATCGTGCCGGTTCTTCCGCCAGCCGCAGACGATGTCCCAGCCCTCGCCCTCTTCGAGTTTCTGGAGGATCGGACCGATGTCCCGGGGGTCGTTCTGAAGGTCCCCGTCGGAGGTCACCACCACCTTCCCGCGCGCATGGTCGAAGCCCGCGGAGAAGGCCGCGGTCTGGCCGAAGTTCCGGCGCAGGCGCAGTACCCGAAGAGTGGGGTCGGCTTTCGCGAGTTCGAGGGCGCGTTTGCCGGTGCCGTCCTTCGAGCCGTCGTCGACGAGGAGAACCTCGTAGGGACGGCCAAGGGGTGCGAGCGCCTGTTTCAGTTCTCGGCAGAGATCCTCGACATTCTCGACCTCGTTGTAGAGGGGAATGACGACGGAGATCTCGGGAACGTCGGTCAAAGGGTCCTGCTAGAAGAGCTTCAGGTTCATGTTGTCGGCGGCGATGTCGGTAAGGTCGACCACGGCCGCGGCGCCGACGCCCATGGTGATGGCGATCGTCTCGGAGATCTCCTCACGGGTGGCCCCGTACTTGATCGCCTTCTTGATGTGGCCCTCGATGCAGCCCTGACACTTGAAGGCGAGACTCGCGGCGATGGCCACGAATTCCTTGGTCTTCCGGTCGAGGGCCGAGGGCTTGTAGGTCTCCTTGTAGAAGGCGAAATAGGCCTGCCGGAAGCGCGGGTCGACCATGGTGTAAGAGGCGCTCGCGGGTTGCGGCGCGCCCTCGTCCTCGGCCGGAAACGGTTGGTGGGGGGCTTTCTCGTCGCTCACTGGCGGGTCCTTTCGGAGACGGGTTTGGCGGGCGGGGCCGCCGGAGTTGGCACTTTAGACGCGGCGGCCTCCGCCACGGGCGGGGCGACCTCGTCGAGGAGTTTCTTCACCGCGGCCTCATAGGGCTCGCGAGCATCGCGCCAGGCGCCGCCGTGGCTCTTGCTGCTGGTGAGCAGCATCTGCGACTTGGCCCCGGCGAGGCGCGCCATCTCGGCCGCGATCTCGTGGGGAATCCGCACATCCCCGCTGTTGGCCACGAAGAGGCTTGGCCGCCCCTGCATCTTCGCGGCGGCAGCGAGCACGTCGACCGCCTCGGGGTCAAAGGCACCCCGCTGCTTCATCCAGAAAAGGACGATGCTGGCGGTGGGCCACTGGGGAACGAGCTTGAGGATGGGCACGCCCCGGATCCGGAAGCCCCGGGCGAGGCTCAAGTGATGGCGGACGGTGTTCGGGAGAGAGTCGTACGAGCTGTCGGTGATGAGACCTTTCACGCGCGGGTCGTCCGCGGCCTCGAGGGTCACGGTAGCGCCGCCCAGGGAAACCCCCCACAGGATCACCGGCCCGTCGAATTTCGTGAGCGCGAAATCGACGGCCGCGCGCACGTCGAGCTGTTCGGTGAGGCCGAAGGTGGTGGGGTGATTGCCCGAGGCTCCGTGATGGCGCAGGTCGATGAGGATGCAGTTGAAGCCCCAGGCGTGGAGAGGCTCTACCTTCTTCGCCATCTCGATGCGGGTGCGGTTGAGGCCGTGCACGAGGACCACCGTCCCCCGAGGATGCTCCACCGGAATCCACCAGCCGGACACCTTTACCGAGTCGCTCGCGGTGAGGACGATGTCCTCGCGCGGCACCGTGAACGCGGTCTTCACGTACTCGCTGTTCTCTCGATCGGGAAGGTTGAAGCCCTTGATGACCACCCGGTCGACCAGGAACCAGGGCACGTAACCGAATACGAAGAAGAGCAGGGCGAAAAGGAGAAGAGCCAGGAGCCGTTTCCACCAGCGGCCCCGTTTGCGGGGAGGGACCGCCGCACCCTGGCCTTCGGCCACTTTCGATTGGGATTCCAAGCCCGCGCAGTTTAGCCCGGGGGACCCAAGAGCCGGGGGGAGAGAGCGCCTGAGGGGTTCTTCGCCGCCCCTCCGGCCAGAGGCCTTCGTTACAATCCAGAGTTGATGCCGAATCTGATCGACGGGCCGGATGTCCGGGCCACGGAGCGATTCCATGCCCTGGGACTCGCCGCCGCAGCCTGTGCCCTGCTTTTGGGCCTGGTCGCCGGTCAGCCGGCCTGGGTCCGGGGGGGGATCGCCCTCGTCATCCTCCTGCCCCCGGCCCGGCTCGCCACCGCCATCGTTGGAGAGGCCCGCGCGCGACGCTATGGCATTGCCGCCATCGGCGCTCTGGTTCTCGCCTTTCTTCTCTTCTCCCGCCGGATTTCCTGAGATACAAACGACATGTCCTCACAGCCCAAGTCCGTCCCCGCCCCTGCCCGCGCGCGCCGGATCCACGTCGATGGACCCCGCGGCGTGAGAGTCCCGTTCCGGGAGATCACCCCTCACCCCACGCGCGACCGCTTCGGCCGCGCCGAGGAAAACGAAACCGTCCGTCTTTATGACGCGAGCGGACCCTGGGGCGATCCTTCGTTCCAGGGCGATGTGCGCGAGGGCCTGCCCACGTACCGGCGGCACTGGATCCTGGAGCGAAACGACGTCGAGGAGATCGACGGTCGGTCCACCCGGCCCGAGGACAACGGCTATCGAAACACCGTCGAAGAGCAGGCTCGTCTGGACAAGCTCAAGGCCGAGGGCAAGCTCGAGTTCTTCCCCAGGACGCCGCGTCGCGTGCTCCGCGCAAAAACGGGCCGGCGCGTCACCCAGATGCTCTACGCACGCAAGGGCGTGGTGACTCCCGAGATGGAGTTCGTGGCCCTGCGCTAAAACTTGGGCCGCACGGGCGCCTTCGAGCCTTCCCAGGACCGGAGCAACCTCCGTTTCCAGCACCCGGGCGAATCCTTCGGCGCCTCCATCCCCCGCCACGTGACTCCCGAGTTCGTGCGGGATGAGATTGCCCGCGGCCGGGCCATCATCCCGAACAACATCAATCACCCGGAGAGCGAGCCCATGGCGATCGGCCGCAACTTCCTGGTGAAGATCAACGCCAACCTCGGAAACTCCGCGATCGCGTCCTCGATCGAAGAGGAGGTCGAGAAGATGCGCTGGTCCACGAAGTGGGGGGCCGACACCGTGATGGACCTCTCGACCGGGAAGAACATCCACGCCACCCGCGAATGGATCATCCGGAACGCGGCCGTGCCCGTGGGGACGGTGCCGATCTACCAGGCCCTCGAAAAGGTGAACGGCAAGGCCGAAGATCTCACCTGGGAGATCTACCGGGACACTCTCGTCGAACAATGCGAACAGGGCGTCGACTACTTCACCATTCACGCGGGCGTGCGGCTTCCCTACATCCCTCTCACCGCGAGGCGCACCACCGGCATCGTCTCGCGCGGCGGTTCGATCCTCGCGAAGTGGTGCCTCGCCCATCACCAGGAGAGCTTCCTCTACACCCACTTCCGGGAGATCTGCGAGTTGCTCGCGCAGTACGACGTGTCGTTCTCGCTCGGCGACGGTCTGCGTCCCGGCTCGATCGCGGACGCGAACGACGAGGCCCAGTTCGCGGAACTCGAGACCCTGGGCGAGCTCACGAAGATCGCCTGGGAGCACGACTGCCAGGTGATGATCGAGGGCCCGGGTCACGTGCCCATGC
>CAZYEA010000179.1:0-10085 GCA_964646485.1 uncultured Acidobacteriota bacterium | reverse complement strand
GACGAAAGAGACTCATACACGCGCAGTCGTGGCGACTCGGGTGCATCGAAGGGGTCCTCTACGTCGGCCACGACGCCGGCCACGCGTCTGGGATCATCTCCAACGGACACGCTTCCCCCGATACCAACCTTGAGCCTGTCCGCCAAGCTCTTGGAAAGCAGTACCTCGCTGCTGATCGCCTTCCCGACAAATGGGTCGATGCCCGATAACAGCGGTATTCGGAGCGTGGGCACGACCGTCCCCATTGCGTAAGACACCGGTGACAGTGTGCCGCTTGACGGATTCGACCCACCTACCCACAGCCTGGGGCCGTTGCCAATCCACGGCGGAAACGAGATTAGGGCGAGCGGCTGGCCGCCGAGACCTGAATCAAGCGCGGCCCACGCCTGTAACGCCTGATCCCTCGTGAGGTTTTCACCAAGATCAATTGCCAACGTCGACACGCCTCCCGGCTCGATTCCAATAGGTCTCCCGGCTTGTCGGGCCATGCCGATAGTTGCCGTCAAGGCACCGCACAGGAGAGAGATCGTCAGGGCGCACGCGACAGCCATGCCGAGGCTGACCAAGGAGCCGCGTCGACGGCGGAACTGGGCGATAGAGAGGTTCAGGCCTGCAGCCTGGGCGTATGCGAGCGGCAGTTGCGAGCCGGCCGCCGCAACCAGCCCTAGGACGCCAGCGACGAGGGCGATTCCGCCCCAAGACAAACCCGGACTTGGGTGCGCGTCACCGAGCGACGGCAGAGTTCTTCTTATTCCCTCGACTATGGCAGACCCCACCGACACCGCAAGGGCGGTGCTGGCCAATAGCGCTGGCATCCAGGGGCGAAAGGCTTCAAGGCCGACGCGGACGCGTGTGGCCCCCAACGCGATGCGGATGGAAAATTCTTCAAATCGTTCAATCGTGTGCAAAGCGGCGAGCATGAACACAGCGACCAGGGCGAGCGCGAAGATCGCCGCGGCGCCTGTTGCAGCCGCACGAAGCGTCGGAATCACGGGACCAGAGAGCACCTCTATTAGTTTCGTCACGGAGACGGTGGACTGACCTCCGCCAGTCGTCTCCTGAAGCCGCTGCAGCCGTTCCATTTCCCGGAGCAGCTCTTGCACGCTGGTTCCTGGCGCAAGGCGCCCGAGGATCATTTGTTGGGCCAGAGCGCTGCCTGTTCCCAAGTTCAGCCCCCAGTAACGATGCTCGTACCGAGGAACGATGATATCTACGCGGCCGAGACGCCGAAGGGCATCGGGCACGACGCCGACAACTTGGAACGCCCGGCCATTAAGCACGAGGACTTCTCCAAGTACGGGACGGCCAGGAAAGGCCCTGCGACGAAATCCCTCGGTCACGAGTGCCACCCCTGGCTCTGAGAGGTCGCGGCGATCAAACCCTCTCCCCTCCGAGGGCGTGAGGCCGAGAACTGGCATTAGCGCATGGTCGCTGACGATTAGATCGACGCGTTCGGATCCGGTTCTCCGAACCCAGGTCGCCCGCCCCCAGCTGGCAACGGTGATGCCAGACAGTCGAGGCGTTGAACCGAACCATTCGGACAGGTCAGCCTGCTTCGGCTGAGATATCCCCGAAATCCTGACAAGATTCTGCGGAGCGCCAAACGGTAACGACACCGCCTGCAGGTTGATGAAGATATTCAGCGCGACCGCGGGCGCGATTAGCCCCCCAGTTAAGATCAGCACTCGCGCCAGGTGGTGCCCTCTATTCGTCATCGCTCGTTCTGGTCGATGCAGCGTCGCATCTCATGCCTCAACCCTATATCGGTTCCCACGCCACGATGAATTCGAGAACGTTCCAAGAGCCCGGCGGCTTCCACGGTCCTCAGCTTCCGGCATACGCCGTGAAGGGCACTTCCAGGGATCGCCGGCGGCGTCGCGACGCTGTGGTTGCTTCGGTCCTAGGCTCTCGTTTGCGAGGTTGAAGTGATCCCGACTCCCCTGACTCCGACTCAGACCATTCTCGTGGGCGGCCTCGTCATGGGGTCGATCGACATCCTGAAGCACATCGTGTTCCTCTCGTTTCAGGGACGCCCGTGGTACTACGTTCTCCATGTGGTGGCGAGCGGCGCCCTCGGGAAGAGTGCTTTTCAGGGCGGCCTCTCCACGGCCCTGCTCGGTCTCTTCTTCCACTTCGTGATCGCGTTTACGGCTTTTACGTCCTACTACCTCGCCAGCCGAAAGCTCGCGTCCCTGGTCGACCATCCTTTCCTCTGGGGTCCGCTCTTCGGAATCGCAGTGTTCGCCTTCATGCGATGGGTGGTCTTCCCGTTTACCGCGATCGGTGCGGTCCGGACTCCCCTGGGAGTCCTCATCGACGGCGTCCTCACCCACATCGTCTGCGTCGGCCTGCCCACGGCCCTCATCGTTCGCGAAGCGGCCCGTCGGCCGGCGCCTTGATATCGGAGAGGACGCGTTCACCCGGGGCGCTCGACCCGGGTCCTGGCCGGAGATGAACGCGCCGTAGCAGGTGGATCGCGGCGGCCGCCTGCGCGGCGCCGATCAGCCATCCGGCGAGGACGTCGGTGGGCCAGTGAACGCCGAGGTAGAGCCGCCCGAAACCGACGAAGAGCGGCATTCCGATTCCCAGGAGTGCGAAGGCAGCTCCGCGGAGGCGCAGGGTGACCCACGCCATCAACGGAAAGAGCGTGGCCGCGGCCAGCGCGTGACCGCTTGGAAATGAGAAGCCGGTCGCCCCCACCCCCGCCAAGCGAGGCCAGAAGAAGGGTCGGGGAACGGCAAAGGCCGACTTCAGGCCCAGGAACAGAACGAGCGTGGTCAGGCCAAGCACGAGCCAGGCCACCGCTTCGCGCCGTTCGCCGCGCCGTTCGTGCCAGGCCACCGCCGCCACCACCAGAACCGCCGAGAAACGCAATGTCCCGAGCTCATGAGAGAACCGGAAGATCGCGTCAAGGATGGAGTTCGAGAGAGCGTGGAGAGAAAGAAGAAAGGACGCTTCGCTCACTGGCTTTCGGTCGATCCTCCTTCCCAGAAGCGATTGTAGGTGACTGGAAACGGAGCGCCGCGGGACGCGCTCACCCGCGCCGCCGAGGCCCGGCCGGTCGGGATGGCCGGCGCAACTCTGTCCCGCGCGTTGCCCGGCGGGCATGATCTCCACCGAAGGGTGGCAATGCGTGCGCGGCCGCCTCGGCGATATCGGATAGGACGCGGTCGCGGAGGCTCTTCGGAGCCAGGACCTCGGCCCTCGGCCCGAAACCCAGGGCCACGAAGCAGGCCTGGTCCTCGTCATCGAACTCGACGTCTCGCGTGACCCATCCCTCGACCGGGCTCGAGGAATCCGGTTCCTTCAGCGCGGTGGACCGCCACATGGCCAACCGCTCTGCCGCGCGCCGCTCGACCCGAAGGGTCGCGACGTACCGCCTCCGGCTCTCGCGGAGCTTTTCGGTCGAGGTCTTCCAATGCGCGGAAAGATCAAAGCCATTCGGCCGCTCGCTCGGAGTCGCGAGAAGCACGGCCTGTTCGATGCGCGAAACCCGGAAAGTCCGGAATCCCTCGCTCGTGTTCGCGACCAGATACCAGGCGCTCCCTTTCGCCACCAGACCCAGCGGATCGACCGTCCGTTCGGATCGCTCGCCGTCCGGCTTGCGGTAGTGGAAGGTGAGCTTGCGGTCGCGAGCCACCGCTTCTTGAACCACCGGAAGCGCGTCCACGGTTTCGGTGAGACCGCGCCAGCCCGTGGTGTCGACATGGAGCCGCTGACGGATCGAGTTCGCCTGCGCCCGCATCGATGCCGGGAGCGACGCCATCAGCTTGCCCAGGGCCCGTTCGGCCGCGGCCGCGAGTCTCGGTTCGCCCAGGACCCGGGGTTGAGCCATGAGCAGTGCCCGCAACTCCGCTTCATCGAGCCCTGGAACCTGCGTGCGCCAGTCTTCGTCGAGCTGCCATCCGCCCCGCGAGCCCCGCAGCGCATAGACCGGAACGCCGGCCGCGCCGAGGGCTTCCATGTCGCGATGCACGGTGCGACCCGAGACCTCGAGACGCTCCGCCATCTCGCGGCCGGTGACGCGACCGCGTGCTTGAAGGAGGAGAAGGGCGGAGAGGAGGCGGTCAGCTTTCATGTCGGCCCATGGGCCCCGAGTCTGCCCGCGAAATCAGGACAGCCCATGTCATATATATCGCGGCCGCGGCCTCTTTGCCGACCGGAGGTTCTTAGTTGCGAGCGCGGGGCGCGCGTTTCGCTTTGAGTGGCTTCGGAGGGGGCGCGATCAGCCGATAGCTCTCCTCGACGAAGGCTCTCACCTGACGCCAGTTCATCCGCGGCCTCACCCCCATCGAGACCCAGCCGTAACGGCCCACGAAGGGGGCGTGCCAGAAGCGGGGGTCCTGGATGAGGGCGTCGGCGTGATCCATCTCCAGCTTGAATCCGATGGCCAGCCGCCCCTTCTCGTCGCCGATGCCGCAGAAGATCTTGTCGCCCACCCGGAAATGCGGACTGCCCCAGGACAAGGTCTCGCGTGTGTTGGGAAGGGAGAGGCAGATGGCGCGAAGCCGGCGGAGGACGTCGTTCGAGGGAACGGTCTTGGCGGCGGCGGGTTTCGGCATGAGATCAGGCCGAAGGCGGTGCGGCCACCCGCACCTTGCCCTTGAACTGGCGGGCCACGAAAACGGAATATCCCACCGAGAAAATAAAGGCCACCGGCCACCACACGCTCGCGATGGCGAGACCTGGACCCGTGACCGCCCCTGAATAGGCGGTGACCGAATGCTCGGCGCCCAGGGTGGAATGGAGCATGACCGGAAACACGCTGGCCGCGGCGGCTCCGAGAAGGCCAAGGATGAAGGCGCACCCACCCAGGAAGGCGAGCCGCTCCTTCCCTTGCCGCTGCCCAGAAACCACGGCGATAGAGCCCGCGACGGCGAGCGCCACCGCGAGCCAGGCCGGCGGGCGGCGCGCCATCTCCGCGAACATGTCGGGCCGGACGGCCGCGGTCGCCATGGTGATCGCGGGCATGAGCACGAAAACCGCGAACCAGAGTCTTCGGCTGAGGCCGAGGCTCCGGTCGCGAACCGCGCCCTCGGTCCGCCACACCAGGTACGAAGCTCCGTGCGCGGCGACGCACACCACCGTGAACACCGCCACCAGGATCGTGTACCAATCGAGGATGCCGACCTCGCCCTGCGTCCTGAAGTCGGTGAAGAACGCGAGGCTGAACTTCCCCGAAGGGCCCAGGGGCACGCCGCGGATGAGGTTTCCAAGCGCCGCGCCCAGGAGAACCGCGATGAGGAGATTCACCACGCTGAAGGCGACATCCCAGAAGGTCCGCCACAGCGCATCCTCGAGGTGACCTCCGAATTCGAGGGAGAGACCGCGTCCGATGAGACACCAGAGCAGGACGAACACCGCGAGGTAAAAGCCGGGAAGGGCGGTCGCCAGCACGCTCGGGAACGCGACGAAGAGGACGCCGCCCGACGCCACCAGCCAGACCTCATGCCAGGTCCAAAGCGGACCGATCGCGCTGATGACCAAACGGCGCTCGGCGGGCGCCCGCGCCACGAGGAACTGGACGATGCCTGACCCGATGTTCCAGCCGTCGAGTACCGCGTACATGGCGAGCATCAGACACAGGATCGCGAACCAGGCCTCAACCATGGATCACCTCGGGATACAGACTCGGCCCTTCAGATCCGGCGGAGGGCCCGTGCAGCAGTTCCCGGCCGATCATGAAGAGATAGAGGAGGCCGACCGCGGCATACAGACCCGCGAAGCCGATGAGGGTGAAAAGGGCGTCGCCCTGACTGACCACGTCGCTGTATCCGGCGGCGGTGCGGAAGAGGCCGAAGACGAGCCAGGGCTGGCGGCCGAGCTCCGCGGTCATCCAGCCCGCGGTGTTGGCGATGAAGGGGAAGGGAAACGACAGCATGAGAGCCCACAGGATCAGGGGCGTGCTCATGAGGCGCCCGCGAATACGCTGGAGGGTGGCGAGAGCCATGAGCCCGATGAAGAGAGTGCCGAGACCGGCCATCACGTGAAACGAGTAATACAGGAGCTCGATGTTGGTGGGCCACTGGTCTTCCGGGAACGCGCTGAGGCCGCGCACATTGCTGTGGAAAGTGCCGAAGGCGAGGAAGCTCAGCATTCCGGGAAGGGCGATGGGGTTGTCGAGCCGCCGCATCTTCACGTTCGGCTGGCCGATGATGTTGAGTTGGGCCTCGGTGCCGCTCTCGAACCGGCCCTCCATGGCCGCGAGCGACACTTCCTGGTGCCGGGCCACGAACTTCGCCTGAATGTCGCCGGTGGGAAAGGCGACGAGAACGGCGGCGATGAGGCCGATGGAGGTGCCCCCGAAGACGAAGAGCCTCGCCTGATCGAGGTGGGTCGCGCGCAGGGCGTACCAGGCGCCCACCGAGGCCACCACGAACGAGCCGGTGACCAGGGCGGCGGCCTGATTGTGCGCGAAGAGAACGAAGGCCCAGGGATTGGTGAGATACGCGACGAGATCCCCGATCACGACCGTCCCCTCGGGGGTCAGGGTGTGGCCCACGGGATGCTGCATGAAGGCGTTGGTGACGAGGATGAAATAGGCGGAAAGCCAGCTCCCCAGCGCGGTCAGGCAGGTGGCGATGAAGTGCTTCTGTGGGCCGAGCCGCTTCTCTCCCCACACCATCGCCCCCACGAACGCACTCTCCATGAAGAAGGCGAACATCCCCTCCATGGCCAGGGTCTGGCCGATCACCCCGCCCGCGAACTTCGAGAAGCCCGACCAGTTGGTGCCGAACTGGAACTCCATGGGAATGCCCGTGACCACACCCACCGCGAAGTTGATGCCGAAGATGCGACTCCAGAAGCGCGCGGCCTGGGCGTGAGCTTCCCCGCCGCTCTTGAGCGCCCGCCACCGCCACCAGACCAGAAAGGGCGCGAGGCCCATGGTCAGCTGGGGAAACAGATAGTGGTACGTGATCGTGAACGCGAACTGAAGCCGATGCCAGAACGCGGGGTCGTCCATGGAACCCCTATCCTAAGTCCCCGCGCCGCTTCGGCCGGGCAGGCGCCGGTTACATCCGGAACAGGTAGCTGAACTTCATGAAGAAGCCGTCGTTCGTGCGGGTGAGCCGCCGCAGCGCGAAGGCGTCATCGTCCTGGAGCGAACTGCCGTAGCCTGCGAAGAACACCGTGCCCGGGGTGGGCTGCCAGGCGAAAAGGGCATCGATGCGAAGACCGTTGCTGGTCGATCCGAGCGCGCGCTCGTACTCGCCCGCGGCGTTGCGAAGGAACAGGGGCCGTTCCGTGCGCGAGGCGTCGCGCAGGTCATCCTGAAACGCCGCGTCGTATTCGGCGATGAGGCGCCCGAAGATGGCGCGGGTGGCCTGGTACTCGAGCTTCAGGCGGGGGATCTGCCGGCGGGTGACCAGGGAGTTATCGGTCCGGCGCTTGACCTGCTGGAGGTTGTAGAGGAGGTTCGCGCGCAGCTTCTCGGTCGGACGCCAATCGAGCTGCACGGTCACGTAGGCGATGTTCCCGCTCGCCCACTCGGAAAAATTCTCATCGCGGCCCCACACCGCGTTCACGTAGCCGGAGAAGTGCTTGAACTGGGGGGTGGTGAGACTCAGGACCCAATCGAGGTTCGGGAGGGTGGGCACGCCCACGAACGGGCGATATTCGAAGGCGCGGTCGCCCTGGATGAAGTAGCCCGCATAGAGGTCGGGGTCGTAGCCAAAAGTCTCGATCAGGGCCGAGCCTCCCACCTTCCAGCCGCCGCGCAGCGTGGCGTTGTTGTTGAAGTGGAGCTTTTTGTCCTGGATGCCGCCCTCTCCGAAGAAGGCGTCGTACTTCCAGGTGCCGTCGAGGACGAGGTCGCTGTTCCACGCCTCGATGAGGCTCCCCTTCGCCCCGAAGAAGCTCACGCGCTGGTCGATCGAGGAGTGGACGATCCCCGCCCGGGAGATGAAGCCCGAACGGGCCCGGAAGGCGTCGTCGATGCCGCTCAGCAGCACGCGCGTGCCGTAACGCTTGCCGTTTCGATTGAAGGTGGCCTGAAAGAGCGGGGCGGTGGCTTTCACTCCGGCCCGCCGATCGCCGGAGAGGGCACCCTGCAAGTCGAGGGTCGACACGTCCCCGAAGGCGATGCGCGCGTCGATGCCGAACACGCGGTTCCAGTCGCCGCCTTCGATCCGGTCGGTGTAGACGGCGCCGATGCGCGAGCGCTTGCCGAGGTCGCGGCGGACGCGCAGGATGTTGTACAGGGGATGATCGGCTCCGCTCCTCGAGGTGACGTCGTCGTCGATCGCGGAGAGCAGTCCGACGCTCGTCCCGGA
Organism: uncultured Acidobacteriota bacterium; assembly: GCA_964646485.1. Taxonomy (GTDB): domain Bacteria; phylum Acidobacteriota; class Vicinamibacteria; order Fen-336; family JAGNNV01; genus JAGNNV01. Next base: position 1,812 of record CAZYEA010000179.1, on the reverse strand, counting down.
AAGGGTGCCGGTGAGCTTGACCGCGGTGAGGGGAGCCACGATGCGTCGCGTGTACACGAGCCGGTTCGGCGTCGCGAACTGATCCAGGCCGTCGAGAAAGAAGGGCCGCTTCTCCTCGAAGAACAGGGCGTTGCGCGGATCGTACTGAATCTGGCTCGTGTCCGACTCGACCTGGGAGAAATCAGGATTGACGGTCCCGGTGAGCGAGAGGTTGGGAGTGAGGCCCCAGCGCACATTGCCGCCGATCTCCGGGCGCTTCCCATCGTAGCTCCAGGAGGACGGCGTTTGCGGGGCGCCATCGACGCGGCCGGTGAATTCGGGGTTGAGATCGAGCACGAGCCCGGGCTTCAGCTCGCGCATGCCCTCGATGACTCCGGCCTGGGTGAGGAACGACGTCGCGTCGCGGCGGGCCGGGACCCACGAGTCCTCGAAACCGGTGCTCTGGCTCTTGCGCAGCACGTGAAGACCCCAGTCCTGGGTCTGGGACTTCTGGTAGCGCAGGCTCTTGAAGGGGATCCGAACCTCGATCTCGTAGCCCTGGTCGGTCAGCCGCCCTTTCGACTGAAAGACGAAATCGGGAGCGAGATTCGGGGTCTCGCGCCCGGTGGCGAGGCCGGAGAATGCCGCCCCGGTGGTCGAGCTGAGGCCTTCGATCAGGGTGCCGTCGGCCTGAACGCCGAGGGGGTTCACGCTCAGCGCGACGGCCTGACGCCCATCGTTGAAAGTCGAGAGGAAGAAGGTGATCGTGTCCTCGGCGGCGAGCTTGTCGCGCTGGGCGAGGCTCGCGCGCACGCTGCCCGCAGGGGCCTCCGCCCGCACCCCGAAGTAGATCGAGGTCGGCGAGTAGTAGACGAGCACTTCGGTCTTCTGCTCGGCCGGCCTTCCGTCGTTGGGCGAGTACTGGGAGAAGTCGGTGAGGTGCGCGGCCTTCGACCAGGCGGGTTCATCAAGCCTCCCGTCGATCTCCACACTCTCCTCGAGTCGCGGCACCGCGACCTTGAGCTGATTCTCGCGTCCAGGGTAAGTGAGAAGGGGCGAGCTCGAGGGTAGAGCCAGGGCCGACAGGAGCAGGAGAGAAATCATGGGAGAACCGGGGTGGCCGAAGCAAAGCAGGCCGCGGCAGGGATGGCGATCCTATAAGGACCGGGCACTTCGCGAGCAGCCCCTCGCCCGCCGCGTCACTCGGCGCGAATGACGGTGGTCGGGTTGACCCGGACGGCGCGAAGGGCCGGGATCAGGCTCCCGCCAAAGGCCATGGCCAGCACCAGCACGGCGGCGACGGTGAAGGTCGGCGCATCGGCCGGGCTCAAGCCCGCGAGCAGGGCCTCCATGCCGCGGCCGGCCGCATACGCGAGGGCGATGCCGGCGAGGACGCCCGACACCGCGAGGCGAAGCCCGTCCCGCAGGACGAGGTTCAGGATGTGGCTGCGGCTGGCGCCGAGCACGATGCGCACGCCGATTTCCTGGAGTCGATTGGCCACGCTGAAGGCGATGAGTCCGTGCAGGCCGACGCCGGCGAGGAGAGTGGCGATGAGGGCAAAGGCCTGCAGGATGGTGAGCTGCACCGAGCGCGCGGAGGTTTCGGCCTCGACGATCGCGTTCATGGTGCGCACATCGGACAAAGGCACCAGCGGGTCGGCGCGCCGAATGACCTCGCGGACCGCTCCGGCGATCGCCGAGGGATCGCCCTCGACTCGAACCGCCAGGTCCTTGGGCGCGTAGAAGGGGACGTACCCGTCGGGAATCTGGAGATGGCCGAGGTAGACCTGAGGCTCGCTGATCCGCTCCAGGCCGCGCGTCTTCACGTCGGCG
>CAZYEA010000178.1:9720-10096 GCA_964646485.1 uncultured Acidobacteriota bacterium | reverse complement strand
GAAGAAATAGTTCGGGTGACGGGAAAAGGCCCACAAACCCTGCCGGCACACCCCGCCCCGGTTCCTGGGGTTGCGCTTGAAGGCGTTCAGCTGCGCATCCGCCACGGACTCTCCGGTGAGACTCAGGGCGAAGACCACCAGGCCGGTCACCTCGAGGGCCGAGGGAAACGGCGCGGGGTGACGACTGTGATCTACTTGGAACCCTTTGCAGTGCTTGGGGCTTGGCCCTTCGGCGGGTCCTCGGTTTCGGTCTCCGTTTCGGTGTCGGCCTTGGTAGCGGCGTTGATGGCCCGCGCCCGCTCGCCGCCCGATTCGACAACCTCGGGCTCGACCTCGCCGACGAGCTTGGCCTCTTTGCGCTCAATGAGCGCCTTGG
>CAZYEA010000178.1:4695-9710 GCA_964646485.1 uncultured Acidobacteriota bacterium | reverse complement strand
GATTCTGAGCCACGAACATGAGGGGGGTCGCGAGGACGGCATTGAGAACGCCCTGAAAGAGGAAGAACCGCAGGAACCGCCCGTCGATATCCGCGGCCCATCGGCGCCGCAATTCGACATAGCGCCCTTCCTCCTGAGGATGGAGGGCCGCGATTCTCCGGGCCAGAAGGAGAGCCAGGCGCAGGCTCCAAAGCGCGACAATTCCCGTCACGGCAAGGCGCCTCGATGGCGTTCCCGAGCCCAGCCAGCCGATGGCCACGGCCAGGGGGGTGAAGTTGAACGACCAGGCCACGTCGACCACCGAAAAATTGCCGATTCTCCGGGCGAGCGCGAAGGTGCCGCCCATCAGGCCCAAAGCGAGGGCCGTGGCCACGAACCCGAGGAGGATCACGAGTTCTTCAGCCGCTGCTGATCGCGCAGTCCGGCGATGATGGGACGCACCGCGGAGAAGGTGCCCACGAAGATGAAGGGGGCGGACAGGCTCCAGGCCAGCATGGCGTGGAGGCAGGTGAGACCGAATTCCTCCACGAACCTCACGAGGTCGGTCCGGGCGAGCTCCAGAATCTCGGACGGCGCGAGGGACACGTTGGGAGCACCCATGATCCACTCGCCAAGCCGCACGAAGACGAAGATCAACGGGATCTGGAGCGGATACACCGCGTAGTTCACGGCATGGGTCAGGGGCTGCGGCGCCTTGAACACGAGAGCGGCGAGGAAACAGAACGGAATCGACACCCCCATGATCGGAAACAGACCGAAGGTCACCCCGATGGCGACCGCGTAGGAGAGCTGGCGCGTGGAGCTTCCCTGGAGAATCAGGGTCTCGAAGGGCAGGCCGACGTAGCGATGAAACGAGCCTCGGTCCTCGGCCTTCTGGCTCGATTCGCCCAAAGGCGCGCGCGGCTCGGGCGGCCGATCAGGATCTGGAGGAGAAGGGTTCATGGAGAAGGCGGCGAAGCATAGCGTCGGCGGACGTCCGGGGGACGCTCAGCCGACGTGAATGCGCGGGCGCTCGCGCGGGTCTTTCACCGCGCGGCGCAGCACTTCCCGGGTCACGGGAGCGGTGTCGCCCTCCCCGAGGATGAAGTACTTGAGCACGTAGGCGATTGGATTCCCCTCGGTCCACCCGAAGTAGGCATGCGACACCTGTCCCGAGCGCTTTTGCGCCTCGAGCAGGGTGGCCGCGATCGCGTTCGGTATGGCGGGTGAGGTCGCGCGCAGAATGTGGTGCTTCCCCACCCTCACCCCGCGTACCTCGAGATCGTCCGCGAAGGCCGAAGCGTCGCCTTGCAGGACTTCCAGGAACACCACGGGCTCGCCGCTGGTGAGCGAGTGGTCCTCCCTCGACTGGGCCTCCTTGCGGTCGTACTCTTCGAGGGTGCGCTTGTCGGGCCGGTGCGCGATCAGCCGCACCGGATGCGGCGCCATCGCGGCCAGGAACTCCGTGGCCTTGGGCCCGAAGTTCACGGAATGGATCCTCAGCTCGGTGGTCCGCAGCGCGCGCGAGGTGATCGAGGTTCCCACGATGCTCACGATGAAGATGGCGGCGATCTTCATGCCTTCGGGCCGCTCGATCACGTTCACCACCGTGGTGTACGCGAAGATCAGGGCCATGAAGACGAACAGCCAGCGGGCCTTCCCTCCCCAGTTCGCGATGGCCACCGCGACCGCGGCCGAGGTCATGAGCACGAGAACCCCGGTGGCATACGCCCCACCCTGCGCGGCCACGTCCGCGTTGAAGTACGCCGTGACCACGAGCGATACCAGGGTGAAGACGAGAACCAGCGGCCGGGTCGCCTTCGCCCAGTCGGGCGCCATGCCGTAAGGCGGCAGGTACCTCGGGACCAGATTCAGGAGACCGGCCATCGCGGAAGCCCCGGCAAACCACAGGATGGCGATGGTCGACAGGTCGTACGCGGTGCCGAAGGCGTCGCCGAACTGCCGGTGAGCAAGGTAGGCGAGGGCGCGGCCGTAGGCCTCGCCGCCCTCCGTGAATTCCCGGGCGGGGATCAGCAGGGTGGTGGCGAGCGAAGACGCGACCAGGCACACGCTCATGATCAAAGCGGCGGTCATCAGGAGTTTGCGGGAGTTCCGAATGCGCCCGAAGGGGCGCGGGCTCTCCGGATCTTTGGGATCTCCCTTCACCAGCGGCATCAGCGCAACCCCGGTTTCGAACCCTGACAGCCCCAGGGCGAGCTTGGGAAAGAGAAGGAGGCTCAGCCCCAGGGCCGCGAACGGACTGCCGTTCCGGGTGGAGAGGCGGGAGAACCACTCCGCCCACAGATCCGGCCGGCTCGATAGATCCCATGCGGCGCGCGCCAGCACCACCGCGTTGAGCCCCAGGTACACGGCCACCACGCCCACCGCGACCCCGATCGCTTCGCTGAATCCACGGAGGAAGACGGCACCCAGACCGACCAGGAGGAGGGCGGTGAAGAGCACGGCATGCGCGCCGATGAACTTGGGAGCGAAGGGGTTCTCGGCGATGTGAGCGGTGGCGTCCGCCGCGGACAGGGTGATCGTGATGATGAAGTCGGTGAAGGCGAATCCGAGGAGAAGGAGTACGAAGACCTTTCCTCGCCATCGCGGCAGGAGTTCCTCGAGCATGAGGATGCTTCCCTGCCCGTGGGGCGAGTGCCAGGCGACCTGCGCGTAGACGGGCAGAGCCACGAAGAGGGTGACGGCCACCAGGATGAGGGTGGCCACGGGAGACAGGATGCCTGCGGCCAGGAACGCGATTCCGGGCTGATAGCCGAGAGTCGAGAAGTAGTCGACCCCGGTGAGACACATGACCTGCCACCAGGGCGCGGTCGCATGGCCCCCGCTCCCTCCCTCCGCGGAACCCTTCAACAGCCAGTCGCGCAGCCATCGGCCTTCCGCCTGGCTCGGGAGGGGAGGGATCGAGTCGGGGACCGCGCTATCCGACATGAATGCGGGGGCGATCCTCCTGAGCGCGTACCGCGCGGCGCAGCACCTCGCGGGTCACCGGGGCGGTGTCTCCTTCGCCGAGGAAGATATACCGCAGGACGTAGGCGATGGGATTCCCTTCGGTCCACCCAAAGTAGGCGTGGGCGATCTGCCCGGTCAGCTTCTGCGCCTCCAGCAACGTGGCGGCGATCGCGTTCGGAATGGCGGGAGAGGTGGCGCGCAGAATGCGATGGCCGCCGATGCGCACGCCCCGGATCTCGAGGTCTTCCTCGAAAGCGGACGCGTCGCCCTGCATGATCTCGAGAAAGATCACGGGCTCGCCGCTGTTGAGGGAGTGGTCCTCGCGCGCCTGGAGTTCCTTGCGGTCGTACTCCTCGGCCGTGCGCTTGTCGGGGCGGTGGGCGATGATCCGGACCGGGTGTTCCTCGAGCGCCTTGATGAACTCCACGGCCTTGGGTGAGAAACGAACCGATCCCACCCTCAGCTCGGTGGAGCGCATGGCCCGGGACACGATCGACAGCACCACGATGCCCGCGATGAAGAACGACGCGATCTTGATTCCCTCGGGACGCTCGACGATGTTGGTCGCGGTGGTGTACAAGAACACGGCGGTCATCGAGCCGTAGAGCCACCGGGACCGGCCGCGCCAGTGGGTGATGGTCACGGCCACCGCCGCCGAGGTCATGAGCACGAGAACTCCGGTCGCGTAGGCGCCGCCCTGGGCATTCACGTCGGCGTTGAAGACCTGGGTGACCACGAGGCTGATCAGGGTGAACACGAGCACCAGAGGGCGATTGGCCCTGGCCCAATCCGGGGCCATGCCGTAGGGCGGCAGATATCGGGGAACGAGATTCAGCAAGCCCGCCATGGCGGACGCCCCGGCAAACCAGAGTATGACGATGGTGGCGAGGTCGTAGAGCGTTCCGAAGGCATCGCCCAGGAAGAGATGCGCGAGGTATGAGAGCCCGCGGCCGTAGGCCTGTCCGCCCAGCTCGAACTCCTTGGCGGGAATCAGAACCGTGGTCACGAACGACGAGGCAATGAGCGCCACGCTCATGATCAGTGCCGCGGTCGCGAGGAGCTTGCGAGTGTTGCGAATGCGACCGAGGGGCTGCGCCGGAAGGTCGTCTTCCGCGCCGCGCACCAGCGGCATGACCGCGACGCCGGTCTCAAACCCGGAGAGCCCCAAGGCAAGCTTGGGAAACAACAGCAGGCCAATGGCGAACGCGGTCCAGGGACTGCCGTGTCGAACCATGACGCCGTCCCACCACCGGCCCATCAGGTCGCCGTGGGTGAACACCTCCTGCAGGGCCCGCCCGATAACCACCACGTTCAGGAGCAGGTAAAAGGCCACGATGCCTACCGCGATACCAATCGCCTCCTTGAAACCCTTCAGGAACACCACGCCGAGGGCCACGAGGAGGAGGGAGGTCACGAGAACCGCGTGGTTCTCGACTCCGTGGGGCACGTAGGGATTCTCCGCAATATGAGCGGTGGCGTCGGCGGCGGACATGGTCATCGTGATGATGAAATCGGTGAAGGCGAAACCAAGCAGCACGAGGACGAACGCTTTCCCCCGCCATCGGGGCAAAAGCTCCTCCAGCATCAGGATGCTCCCCTGGCCATGGGGCGAGTGCTTCGCCACCTGCGCATAGATGGGTAGGGCGACACACAGGGTCACGACCACGAGAATGAGGGTCGCAATGGGAGACAGCATCCCCGCGGCGAGCACCGCGATTCCGGGCTGGTAGCCAAGGGTCGAGAAATAGTCGACGCCGGTCAGGCACATCACCTGCCACCAGGGAGCGGTGGACTTCTGGTGGGGCTGGTCGGCGCCGCGATGGAGGAGCCAATCCCCCAGCCAGCGCCCGTCGCGCGCGCTCTCGACTCGGAACGATTGCGATTCTAAGGGGTCGCTTTCGCCCGATGGGGTCATTGGTGGGCGGAGCATATCGGAGTTTGAACTCTCGCCCCCTGGCCTCTCCTCGAGGCTCGCGCACCCCCGAACGAAGTATCCTTCGAGGCCATGAGCCGCGATTGGGATGACCTTCGTCAGGATTTTCCGGGGACCAAGGAGCGCGTATACC
>CAZYEA010000178.1:2930-4685 GCA_964646485.1 uncultured Acidobacteriota bacterium | reverse complement strand
GGCGGCGGGATCCATCACGCCGAAGTGGGTTCGCGAGGCGGTCACCCGCTACCAGCAGGAACTCGAGGAGGGCGGCGACGATCACTGGGATCTCTGGCTCGCTCAGATGGAGGTCATCCGGGAACGGGTGGCCCGTTTCATCGGGGCCCAGGCGGACGAGATCGCGTTCGTCACCAACACCTCCGAGGGAATGAACATCCTCGCCGACCTGGTGGTGGGCGACGGACCGGTGCTTTCGGACGAGATGGAATTCCCGACCGTCACCCTTCCCTTCATCCACCGCGCCGCCCAGATGCAGTTCATCCCCGCGATCGAAGGCGAATTGCGTCTCGAGATGTTCGATGAGGTCCACGCGCCCCGCGCCTCCAGCATCGCGGTCAGCCATGTTCAGTTCGCGAACGGGTTCCGCATCGACCTCGAAGCCCTGGGCGCCCTGAAAGGACGGCGCTCGCTCCTCGTGTGCGGGTCTCAGTCCATCGGAGCCTTCACGGTGGACGTGACCGCCATGCAGATCGACGGCCTCGCCTGCACCGGGGCCAAGTGGATGTGCGCAGGGTACGGAGCGGGGTTCGTCTATGTGAGCCGCGAACTCCTCAAGCGCGCACCGAGGAGTCTCGGCTGGCGGAGCGTCAAGGATCCCTTCGCGTTCAACAACCGCGCCGGGGTGGCGGTGGCCGCGGCGCGACGCTACGAACTCGGCTGCCCCGCGTTCCCCGGCGTCTTTGCCCTCGGCGCGGCGGTGTCTTACCTCGACGGCATCGGGGCGGAGCGAATCCAGACCCGGGTTCTCCAGCTCAACACCGTCTTGACCTCCGCGCTGCGGCACGCCGACATTGAAGTTCTCTCGCCCTCAGGCTCCGGCCGGTCCGGCGAAACCCTGGTGGCGGTGGACGACCCTCGCGGCACCACCGAATTCCTTCGCGGCAAGGGGATCATGGTGACCCAGAAGCCCGAGGGCATTCGCGTCTCCACGCATTTCTACAACAACGAAGAAGACATCGAGAGGCTGGTTTCGGCCTTGCGCGAACGACGCGAGGCCATGGTCACCGAGGAGGTCTGATCGTGGCCAGGGGATGGACGGCGAGTGCCATCGCCCTCCTCCTGCTGCAGGCTTCGATCGGAGCCGCGCAGCCGGTCGCCGCCGCCGCCCCAACGCGGGAGCGGGTGCTCACCGTGGCCCGGGAGATCATGGTCGCGGCGCGCTACGGGACGCTCATCACTCTTGGCCCGGACGGCCAGCCTCAGGCCCGCCTCGTCGACCCCCTCGAACCGGACGCCGCCTTCCGCGTCTTCGTGGCCACCAATCCGCTCAGCCGAAAGGTGACCGAGATCCGCAAGGACTCACGGGTGACACTCCTCTATTTCGATACCTCCCGCCTTGGCTATGTGACCGCGATCGGCCGCGCCTTCGAGGTGAGGGACGAGGAGAAGGGCGCGCACCGGAAGAAGGAATGGCAAGCCTTCTTCCCCGCGGAGAAGCCAGAGGGCTATGTGCTGTATCGAATTGTCCTCTCACGCCTTGAAGTGGTGAGCCCACGCGACGGCCTGAACGGCGACGCCCTTACCTGGCGGCCGGAGATCCTGGAAATCAAATAGGACCGGACGCTCTTTGGTACACTCTAAGTGCTCCCATGCCCGACACTTCCGCCGAAAAGCCTCCCGCCCAGCGTTCTCTGACCAAGGCCGACATCGTGGCCGGAGTCGCCCGCCGCCTCGACTTCACCCAGGTTCAGGCCGCCATCGTGCAGACCCTGA
>CAZYEA010000178.1:0-2920 GCA_964646485.1 uncultured Acidobacteriota bacterium | reverse complement strand
GTCGTTGATTCCTTCCTCAAGGGCGTCGTGACCGCACTCAAGAAGGGCGAGGAAGTCGAGATTCGCGGCCTCGGCTCGTTCCGGTTCCGGTCGCGCGCGCCGCGCAAAGGCCGCAATCCAAAGACGGGCGAGCGCGTCGAAGTGCCGGCGAAGCGTGTGCCCTACTTCAGGATGGGGAAGGAGTTGAAGGCCGTGCTCGGAGGGAGCGGCGAGGCGAACTGAGGCAATGAGAAGCCCGGTCAGGGCTGAGGGACCGTGGTCGGTTCCGAACGCTTCTGGCCGCGAATGCGGAAGCCGAACAAGGCCCGATCGATCACCAGGGCCGAGGGAATGCGCGCATCATTGCGGTGCTCATAGGCCACGAACAAGGCGAACTGCGAGGAAGCCTGGAAAGTCCGGAAGCCCGCTTCAGCCCGGAAGTCCGCGAAACTACCGCGAGCAAAGCCGGGGGTGGGCTCGGCGTTCACGTAGCGGACATCCGCGAGCATGAAGAGCGCGCGGTTCTCCTTGCGCGCGACGTCGAGATCGACGGAAGCCCGCGCCTCCCACTTGTACTCGACGCCTGAGCTGAGGGTGGCGACACCCAGCGAAGCGGCGTAGCCTCCGCGGCGATTCCATCGCTCCGGCAGGGCGTTTGCGTAAGAGACGCCGAGAAAGTTCCAGTCGATCACCTGGATTTTGGTGCGATCCTGGACATGCCGGGAGATATGGTGAAAGAAACCGGTCACTCGACCCTGTCCCAGTTCACGGCGCGCTCCGAGTTCGAGCGAGTAGTTCGCCTGCACCGCTTCGAAGGACCGGATCCGGTGGCCGAGCACGGTCTCGACGTCGGGCGTGAAGTATCCCGACCACTTCCCCTTCTCGACCAGGTCGGCGGTGGCGCCGATCCATCCCACCCACGCGAACTCTTCGTTCGCGGGCGCGTAGCGCACGCCTTCAAGCCTCGGCCCCAGGAAGGGGAGAAATTTCGCCGGCTCCGCACGGGCTGAGCCTCCGAGCCCGAGCCATGCCGCAGCGGCGAATAGACGAAAGACTCTCGTGGAATTCACGGTCGCTTGGAAACCTGAGCTCGGGTGTTTGGACCCCTGGGGCCACGCAGCGCGGCCTTTTAGGGTCCGATGAAGTTGGTGCCGGAGGTGGGGGTCGAACCCACACGTCCCGAAGAACGCGGGATTTTGAGTCCCGTGCGTCTGCCAGTTCCGCCACTCCGGCTTCGAGGGCAAGGCGGTGGAGTCTAACGCAGCGGCAGCGCATGAATCCTGGGCATTCCTGAGTTCCAGGCCACGAGCCCGCCGGCCCGCGATATCCTGCTTTGCGATGGTCGCCACTTCGCTGCGGGAAATAACAATCGGCGTGCGCGACCTCGCTCTTCGCATCCGTCAGTTCGAGGCGGGGTGCGGTCTCGCCACGCTGCGGCTTGGGGCCATGGCCCCAATGAGCGCGAGCCGCCTCTTCGACACCCACGGGACCCCGCAAGCCGCGGTGCTCGGTCGGACGGACGTGCCTCACTCCCCACGCCTGAGGCTGGTCGAGGCCCTCGCGGGGACGCCGGCCCGCACCGGGGGCCTCTCGGCTCCCGGCCCGCTCGGCATCGGCTTCACCACGGCATCGATCAGCGGTGTCCAAGCCCGGCTCGCCGACCTCGGAGTTCAGTTCGTCTCTCCTCCCCTCCTCCTCACCCCTGCTCCCGCGGCCGCAACCCTGCTCGGCCCGCCGGGACCGCGTCGCTATGAAGCGTTCGGGCGGACGGTGGATGGTGACTTTCTCGTTCTCATCGAACGGATCGGTGCGACGACCCCCTACGGCGTCCTCACCACCGATTGCAGCGAACCCCTCCATGCTTCCTTCGTGGTCACGAACCTCGACGCGAGCGTCCACTTCATGCGCGATGTGCTCGAACACGAGGTTCTCGCGGCGGAGGCCTGCTCCGGTCCGCCCTTTGATGCCCTCCTCGGCCTTCCCTCCGATGTCTCCTTTCGATTCGCCATGCTCCATCAGCCGGCCTACCCCACCGGACGCACCGTGCTGATCGAGTACGAAAAGAAGCCCGCGCCCATGACCCAGACTCCCGGGCTCACCCCCGGCATCTGCCGCCTCCGCTACGACACGGACGACCTGCACACCACCCTTTCCCGGGTTCCCGGAGGCGGGGGGTCGCTCGTGCGCGGACCGGCCAGCGTCGACGATCCCGTGCTCGGCAACGGCCTCGTGGCCATGGTGCGCTCTCCTTACGGCATGCTGATCGAGCTCTGGCAGACCCTCGAGTCTTCCTGATCTTCGAGGCGGCGTCGTAGACTCCGCGCCGCGTGAACATCATCGGGGTTTCGGCCTACTACCACGACTCCGCCGCCTGCCTGGTTCTGGACGGCGAGATCAAAGCGGCGGCCCAGGAAGAGCGCTTCAGCCGGAAGAAGCACGACCACCGTTTTCCCACGGGCGCCTTCAACTACTGCCTGAAGGAAGGCGGTCTCAAGGGCCCGGAGGAGGTCGACTACGTCGTCTTCTACGACAAGCCGCTCATGAAGTTCGAGCGCCTGCTCGAGACCTCCCTCGCCTACGCTCCACGCGGGGTCTCCTCATTCCTCAAGTCCATGCCGCTGTGGCTCAAGGAGAAGCTGCACATGCGGACGGAGATCCGCAAGGCCTGCGGCTTCGAGGGGCGGATCCTCTTCGGCGAGCACCACGAGTCGCACGCCGCTTCGACCTTCTATCCGTCGACCTTCGATGAAGCGGCCATCATCTGCTTCGACGGGGTCGGTGAGTGGGCGACCACGAGTTACTGGGTCGGAAAGGGAAAGGAGCTCCAGCCCAAAGGCGAGATTCTCTTCCCCCACTCGATCGGCCTCCTCTACTCCGCCTTCACCTACTACACGGGCTTCAAGGTGAACTCCGGCGAGTACAAGGTCATGGGCCTGGCCCC
>CAZYEA010000177.1:0-10100 GCA_964646485.1 uncultured Acidobacteriota bacterium | reverse complement strand
GCCGGTCCTGGATGCGGACGAGACCCTCGCGCAAAGCCTGGGCCCGGCTCGCGGGAACGGTGAAGGCCACATCGGTCGCGAGGGCTCCGATGTCCGCGGTGTGGTTGTAGAGGCGCTCCAGCTCCAGCATCACCACGCGCAGGGCGCGGGCCCGGGCGGGGACTTCGACTCCGGCCAGGCGCTCGATCGCGTGCGCGTAGGCGAGGGCGTGACCGACCGCGGTGTCGCCGGAGATCGATTCGGCGAGGAACAGGCCATGCCCGAAGGGCAGCCGCTCGAACCGCTTCTCGATGCCCTTGTGCACGTAGAACAGCCGGAGCTGGAGATACAGGACCGGCTCGCCGGCCACCCCGAAGCGGAAATGTCCGGGCTCGATCACGCCCGCATGCACGGGACCCACCGGCACCTGGAAGACACCCTCGCCCGTCACCTGCCGGAAAGGATGGAAGTCACCCGGTGCGCGCGGCACCGCCTGGTCGGGCGAAAAGTCCTTGCGCAGCGCGAAGAGTCCCGCGGGCCAATCGTCGTGCAGGGCTACGCGGGTCAGGTTGGGATGACCCTCCGGGACGAGTCCGAAGAAGTCCGCGACTTCGCGTTCGAACCAGTTGGCCGCGGGATGCCGCGCGGAGATGGAGGGATAGGACGGCGCCTCCGGGCTGATGGGAGCGGAAAGACGCAGGAATGTGCGCAGCCCTCTGAGCAGCCAGACGTGGTGCAGGGTGAAGTGACCGGCCGCCTCCCGGTCGTCGGTGGCGAAGAGCGAATAGAGCCGGCCGTTCAACTCGCGGGCGATCCGATCCGCGAGATCAGGGAGAGACGCGGCGGTCGTTTCGACCAGGCACTCGCCCGGGCGCACCTCACGAACCGCCTCCGGGCCGAGCGCCAGCGCCTCGTGCACGGTCGGGCCCGACATCACTGGCCTCCTCCCACGACCTGCGTGGCGGCCCGGATGAGCGCCAGCAGGGGCGAGGGCAGATAAAACGCCGACGCGACCGCGATGATTCCGGCCACGATCGACGTGATCGTCCCCAGATCGAACTTCTCCGGGTACGCCTTTCGGCGTTCGCTCGGATCGCGAGGCGGCCCGAGCACGAGATTTCCCGTCTGATACATGAAGCCGCAGAACAGGATAACCAGCGCGGCCAGGAAGACCGCGGTCACCGTCGTATGAGGTCCCGAAAAGCCGGCGCGCAGGATCGTCATCTCGCTGAAGAAGAGCCCGAAGGGCGGCGAGCCGGTCATGATCACCATGGCGAGAGCGAACAGGCCGCTTGCTATGGGGGCGCGGGTGAGCGTCCCGCGTCCGATCCGATCGAAGTCGGAGGAACTGTGGAGCTGCCCGAGCGTGCCCGCGGAAAAGAGAGCCACCGGCTTTGCAAGGGAGTGGTAGGTCATGTGCAGGAGGGCGCCGAACACCGCCGCCTCCGACCCAAGCCCCACCCCGATGGCCATGATCCCGACGTGCTCGACGCTCGAATAGGCGAGGAGGCGCTTGATGTTCCACTGGATCAGCACGAAGGGTGTCGCGATGAGCACGGAGAGAAGGCCCAGGGTCAAGAGAAGTCCGGACGAGAAGTCGGGCCCGATCGCCGCCTTGGCGATGAGATGGATCCGCAGCACGCAGTAGAGCGCGCCATTCAGCATTCCCACCGCCATCAGCACCACTGCGGGAGAGGGCGCTTCGCGATACGCGTCAGGCTTCCAGGTGTGCATGGGAGCGAGGCCGGCCTTGGTGCCGTATCCGATGAGAGCGAAGACGACACCCAGGCGCAGGGTGAAGGGATGCAGGCCGGGCGCCACCTCGAGAAATCGCGTCCAGTGAAGTGCCGCCATGCCCTCGCCCAGCAGCCCCTGCCCGGAGGCGAAGAGGAGAACCGTGCCGAGAAGCGCGAAGGCGAGACCGAGGCTTCCCAGCACCAGGAACTTCCAGGCGGCTTCGAGAGAGGTATCGCGATCGTGGAAGGTGACCAGGAACACAGAGGCGAGAGTGGTGAGCTCGACCGCGATCCACATGATCCCGAGGTTGTTCGACACCGCGACCAGGAGCATCGCGAACACGTAGGCGGGAATGAGGCCGTAGAACTCGCGTCGCATGCGCGGCGTCACCAGGCCGCGTGCTTCGTTGCGGCGCAGGTAACCCACCCCGTAGGTCGCGGAGATGAGGCCGACGAAACCGCACAGCACGAGCACCAGGGCGGACAAGCCGTCGACCCGCAGGGCATCGGAGAACGCGGAAGGCGGCGCTCCGCCTCCGAGGAACTGGGCCGCGGTGGCGAGGCAGAGGCCGAAGGTCACCGTCAGGCCGCCGAGCATGGTGGCCTCCTTGACCGGACGCGAGCCGCCCAGGCCGCCCAAAGCGGCGGTTACGAGCGGCACGACCAGGGCCCAGAGAAGCAGACTCACCTCTTACCCTTTCAACCTGGAAAGCCGGCTCACGTCCATCGACTCGAAGCGATCGACGATTCGCTGCACCAGAACCCCGAGTACCAGGACAGCGAGCAGCACGTCGAAGGCGATTCCGAACTCCACCACGAGGGGCATGCCGGTGGTGACGCCCACCGCGACCAGGAACACCGCGTTCTCCACGGTCAGGAGCGCGAGGATCTGGGTGATCGCCTTCTTGCGGGTCACCATGAGGAAGAGACCGATCAGCAGGAGCGAGAGAGCCACGCCGATCAGGTGATGAGAGACCCGCTCCGCCCCTTCCTGAAAGCCGGTGCTGACCCGGTAGCCCACCACGGTGAGGCCAAGGCAGATCAGGAGGGAGACGGGGACGCTCAGGAACGGCTCGACCTCGCGATGGATGCCGATGCGATCCACCGTCCGCATCAGGAACCAGGGGATGAGCAGGCTCTTGAGCCCGACCGTCAGCACCGCGGTGACGAAGAGTTCATGACGCGACTCGGAGACGGCCATGGTCGCGGCCACGAGGCCCAGCAGCAGGGACTGCACCGCGTAGAGCCGGATGGTGGTGAAAAGGGCCTTCTGGCCCACCATGAGATACGCGGTCACCAGCATTCCCGCGGCGGCGAGGATCAGGATGTTTCCGGTCACTTCGAGAGCCTCACAGGAATCGGATGGCCAGGGCCAGGAAGGCGAGGCCCAGGGAGATGGAGACGAGTTCGGGGACGCGGAAGAGGCGCAGCTTCGCGTTCGTGCTCTCCACCAGGGTGACCGCGACCGCGAGCACGAAGACTTTCCCGATCCAGGCCAGGGCGGCGAGGGCGATCAGGCCGGGCGCCGCCACCGTCGCGATCCCGACCGGGATGAAGAGATCCACGAGGAGGGTCAGGTACAGGAGCTCCTTGACCGCGGAGGCCCATTCCACGAGGGCCAGGTCGGGCCCCGAATACTCGAGAACCATGGCCTCATGGATCATGGTCAGTTCGAGGTGGGTGGCCGGGTTGTCCACGGGAATCCGGCCGGTCTCGGCGATGACGATGATGAAGAGTCCGGCGAAGGCGAGGATGTCGCTCGGGTGCAGGCCCACTCCCTGCTGCACCAGGGTCCGGACCAGCACGCCCAGGTTCATGGAACCGGCGGCGAGAGCCGAGGCGAAGAGTCCGAGCATCAGCGCCGGCTCGGCCAGGGCCGCGATGGTCATGTCCCGGCTCGAGCCCATGCCCCCGAAAGGACTGCCGGTGTCCAGGGCGGCGGTCGCGAGGGCGAAGCGGCCGAGGGCGAGCGCGCCCACCAGGAGCAGGATCCCGCCCGCCGATTCGAGCGGAGCGGCCGCGTAGAGCACGGGAACGAGCGAAGTGGCGGCCACCGCCGCCGCGAAGTACACGCGCGGCCCCGCGACGTAGATCCAGGTGGAAGTCTCGGAGCGCACGACCTCCTTGGCGAGCAGCTTCCTCAGGTCGTAGTAGCTCTGCAGGAGCGGCGGTCCCTGGCGGTTCTGGAGTCTCGCCTTCATCTTCTTGATGACCGCCTTCAGGAGCGGCGCCATGGCGAGCATGAAGGCGGCCTGCAGAAGGGCGGCGCCCGCGGCGATGAGTGTCTCCTGGATCTCCATCACGCGGCTCCTCCCAGCCACATCAGCAGGACGACGGCGAGGACCAGCACATACGCGAGGTAGGCATGGAGGCTTCCGGCCTGCAGGACCTTCATGCCTCTCGCCGCGCGCTCGACGCCCCGGACCAGGGGCCCGTAGAGAAATCGCTCGAAGGTCCGTTCGACTTCCGCACGATAGTGGACCTCCTCCACGAAGTAGGGGGACACGCTGGCGCGTGCCGCGACCTGCCGGGTCGGACGGTAGATCGAACGGAAGATCATGAGCAGGGGTTTCGAGAACGCGGTCGCGGTGTATTCCGTGCCTGGAGTGAGCACCCCTCCGCATCCCCAGGTGGCGGCTTCGCGGGCGGCGGCCCGTCCCCGCGACGCGAGCATCAAGGCCGCGGCCAGGGCGCTCACGAAGGCGAGGCCGAAGACCGCGGGCACGACCTGGTCGAAGGCCGCGAGTCCGGAGGTCATGCCCACTCCCGCGCCCGCGAGGCTCGAGGCGGGCTGCAGGCCGGGCAGGGAGGCGGTGACTCCATCGAGAGCGCGCAGCACGATGCCGGGGAAGAGACCGAGGCCGAGGCACAGCACGGCCAGGAAGACCTGGGGCGCGATCATCAAGGAGGGCGACTCGTGGGCCTTCTCCGCCGCCTGGCTTCGCGGCAGGGCCAGGAAGCTGATCCCGAAGGCCCGGACGAAGCACGCGGCCGCGAGCGCGCTCGTGAGTGCGAGCAGCGCACCCGCGAGCGGGAAGTTCAAGCGCACCAGGCCCGGAGTGGAGATGAAGCCGAGGAGCAGGGCCTGGAAGGTCAGCCACTCGCTGGGAAAGCCGTTCAGCAGGGGCAGGCCCGAGATCGCCATCGCCCCGATGAGGAAGCACAGGCTCGTCCACGGCATCCGGCGGAGCAGGCCGCCGAACTGCTCGATCTCGCGGGTTCCGGTACTCATCACCATTCCTCCCGCGCCGAGGAAGAGGAGCGACTTGAAGATCGCGTGATTCAGGACATGCATCAGGCTCGCGGCCGCGGCCACGGTGGCGAGCGTATTGCGACCGTGGCGGAGCGCCATCATGGAAGCGCCGAGTCCGAGGACGATGATCCCCGAGTTCTCGATCGTGCTGTAGGCGAGCAGACGCTTCAGGTCGGTCTGGGTGAGCGCGTACAGGACGCCGAGGATCGCGGAGAGGGTGCCCACGAAGAGGAAGGCGATGGCCCAGTTGAGGTCGGGAATGCCCAGGCCGAACGCGCACACCCGGAAGAGTCCGTAAAGGCCCGCGGTGATGGAGACCGCCGACATGAAGGCGGAAACACTGCTGGGTGCGGCCGGATGGGCTTCGGGGAGCCAGACATGGAAGGGGATCAGGCCCGCCTTCACCGCGAACCCGACGAAGAAGAGAGCGAACACTCCCTGCCGAAGGTTTCCCGACACGACCGCGCCCTCGAAGAGGCCGGGGAAAGACAGGGTGCCCGCGAAGGAGGCCAGGATCAGGAAGGCGGCCATGAGACACCCGGTGCCGATGTGCGACATGACCAGATAGAGGTAGGCGGCCCGTCGGGTCGAACGTTCCTGGTGTTCGGTGGCCACGAGGGCGGCGGTGGCGAGGGTCATCACCTCCCAGCCCAGGAGGAAGGTGATCACCGCGTCTGCGACGAACACCGTCTCCATCGCACCCACCATGATGGTGAAGGCGGCGCACGCGAACGCGGTGCGCGGGGCGGAGACCGAGTGGGCAAAGTAGGAAACGCTGTAGAACGCCACGGGCGCCGCCACGAGGCCGAGCACCATCAGGAACCACGCGGAGAGCGGCGTCACGGCGTAGCCGAGCGCGATGCCGGAGGCCGAGTGTTCGAAGAGGACGCCCGAGATGCTCTGACCGGTTGCGATCACCTGGAAAGCCGCGACCAGGGTGATGAGCGAGGCCAGGATGGAGCTGCCGAGCACGAGCGCGCGACAGGCACCCGGACGCCGGACGAGGATCAGGGACGCGGTCACCCCGGCCACGCGAACCAGGAGCGAGAGGGGCAGGCCGATCGCGATGAGAGCGGTCATGTTCAACTCCGCCACCACACGAAGAGAACCAGGCTGACCACCATCGCGATCACGTAGGCGAGATAGGCGTGGAGGCCGCCGGCCTGAAGGACTCGCATCCCCGCCGCGACGCGCATCACCGTACGCACCAGGGGATCATAGATGTAGCGCTCGAAGGTGGGCTCGATCTGCGAGCGGTAGCGCACTTCGTGCGGGAAGTAGGGAGACACCCGGGCCAGCGATTCGACCTCGCGGGTCGGCCGATACACCGGAGAGAAGATCATCATCAGCGGCTTCGAGAACGCGGTGGCGGTGTACTCGGTTTGCGCGGTCAGTTCTCCCCCGCATCCCCAGGTGGGCGTCTCCCGCGCCATGGCCGCGCGGGGCGAGGCCACGAGGGTCGTGAAGGCGAGGCCGCTCAGAAGAGCCATCACGAACATCGCCGGGATCACCCGGTCGAACGAGTCCAGTCCGGAGGCCATGCCGAGCCCTCCCTGCGCGAGGTCCGTGGAGGCGCGCAGGCCCGGCAACGAACGGGTCGCGGCCTCGATGACCCGGAGGACCAGGCCGGGGAACAGGCCCAGGCCGACGCAGCACGCGGCGAGCCAGGCCTGCGGCGCCAGCATGGTCATGGGTGATTCCGTGGCGGCGGCCGCGCGCGGGCTTCGCGGGAAGGCCAGGAAGGTGATTCCGAAGGCCTTCACGAAGCAGGCGGCGGCGAGTGCGGTGGTCATGGCCAGGACCGCGCCGCCGAGGGGGAAGATCAGGTGCGCCAGTGGTCCCTCCGCACCGCGGAAGCCGAAAAGAAAGGCCTGGAAGGTCAGCCATTCGCTGGCGAAGCCGTTGAGCGGGGGGAGGCCGGAGATGGCCATGGCGCCCACGAGGAAGAAGAGCCCGGTCCAGGGCATCCGCGGCAGCAAACCTCCGAGATGTTCGATCTGTCTCGTGCCCGCGCGGGTGACCACACTTCCCGCGGCCAGGAACAGCAATCCCTTGAACACCGCGTGATTGAGCACGTGAAAGAGACCGGCGGCCACTCCCACCGCGGCCACATCGCCGCGGCCATACGCGAGGCCGATCATCCCCGCTCCCAGGCCGAGCAGGATGATGCCGATGTTCTCGATGCTGTGATAGGCGAGAAGGCGCTTGAGGTCGTGCTGCACCAGCGCATACAGCACGCCCAGGACGGCGGAGAGCCCGCCCAGCACGAGGACGATCACTCCCCAGGACAGGCGCGGTGTGCCCAGACCGAAGACGCAGATCCGGACGATGCCGTAGATCCCGGTCTTGATGAGCACGCCGGACATGAGGGCGGAGATGCTGGTGGGGGCCGCGGGGTGAGCCTCGGGCAGCCAGATGTGAAGGGGAACGATGCCGGCCTTCACTCCGAAGCCCAGGAAGAAAAGAGCGAATAGCCCGTCCCGGAGCGGGCCGGCCGCGACATCGCCCGAAAGCAGGGTCGAAAACGAAAACGAGCCGGCGAGCGAGGCCAGGGTGAGGAAGCCCGCGATCAGGCCTCCGGTGCCGAGGTGCGACATGACCAGATACAGGAAGGCGGCGCGACGGCTGGTCGACTCCTCATGATCCGTGGCTACCAGGGCGGCGTTGACCAGGGTCATCAGTTCCCAGGCCACGAGGAAGGTGATGGCGTCGCCGGCCGTGAACACCAGCTCGACCGCGCCGAGCAGCAGGTTGAAGGCCACCCCCACGAAGACCGACCGATGGCTCCAATGCGGTTCGGCCAGGTAGGCGATGCTGAACAGGGCGATCGGTATGGCCACCACGGAGAGAACGAGGAGGAACCAGGCCGAGAGTCCATCGATGGCGAGGGTGAGCGCGAAGCCCGATGCCCGATGGAAGAACAGGGTGCCGTTGGCCGGGGTCCCCGCGAGCAGGACCGAGACGCCCGCCAGCCCGCTCAGCAGGGACGCCGCCGCGGATCCGAGGAACGCCACCTTGCGCGCGGTTCCCGGGCGGCGCGCGGCCAGGAGGGCGAGGACGATGATGGCGAGACGGAGCCCCAGGGATATGGGCAGGCCCCAGCCCGGCTCGAAGTCGATCATGCGCCCGGCGGCTCCATCCGCCCCGGGGGTGGAGTTATGGATTCCCGTAAAACCATAAATATGGTAAACACCGTCGCGTGAAGACTACCATCGAACTCCCGGATCCCCTGTTCCGGGCGGTCAAGGCCCATGCCGCCCAGGAGGGGTTGTCGCTCAAGGTCTTCTTCGAGCGCGCGGTCACCGCCCATCTCCGCCGCAAGTCCGAGCCGGTGGCGGCCCCGGTGTGGCGGCGTTCCTTCGGCCGGCTGAAGGACGTCAAGGCGGCCGCGCGCGCGGCTCAGCAGGCCGCGGAACGGGAGTTCTCGAAAGTGGACCCCGCTTCATGGAAGTAGCCCTCGACACCGGAGCCCTCGCCGAGTTTGCGGCCGGCAACGAAAACCTCGGCCGCGTCCTCGCCCCCTATCGAAGCATCGCTCTTCCCGCCACCGTCCTCGGCGAATATCGCTACGGTCTCATGGGGTCACGTCAGGAAGCGCGGCTCAACGAGTGGCTGGCCGAGCTGCTCGCCTACGCCCACGTGCTCGAGACCAAGGCCCGGACCAGCGCGGTGTACGCGAAGATCCGGTATCAGCTTCGCGTCAGGGGCAAGCCCATGCCGGAGAACGACGTGTGGATCGCGGCCGCCGCCATGGAGCACGACCTTCCTCTGCTCACCCGCGACGCCCACTTCCGGAACGTCAACGGGCTCGAGGTGCTGGGTTGGTAGAAGGCTTCTAGGCCTTCACCGCTCCCGCGGCTTCGAGTTCGGCCCAGCGGGCGTAGAGCTTGTCCACTTCGGCCTGGGCGCTCGTGAGCGCGGCGTTCGCTTCCATCAGGGCCTGGTAGTCGGACGCGATCCTGGGGTCGGCGACTCTTGCCTGCGCCGCTTCGAGAGCCTGCTCCGCTTCCAGGATCTTCCCTTCCATCTGATCCCACTCGCGCTGATCCTTGTAGCTGAGCTTCTTCGCTTTGACCGCCGGAGCGGCCGACGCTTTCGGCGCGCCCGCCGGAGTCTGTGAAGGCCGCGGGGCCGCGACCGGGGCGGGTGCGGTCGCGGTGGGGGGCGGAACGTAATCGCGTCCCTGCGCTTCCTCCCACTGCGCGCAGTCCGCGAACGGCGTGAGTCCGCCCCGTCCATCGAGAGCGAGGATCTGGGTGGACACGCGGTCGAGCAGGTACCGGTCGTGAGTCACGAGGACGAGCGCGCCGGGGAACTCGAGCAGACTCTCTTCGAGCACCTCGAGGGTGGGGATATCGAGGTCGTTGGTGGGCTCGTCGAGGAGCAGCACGTCCGCGGGCTCGAGCATCAGCTTCGCGATGACCACGCGCGCCTGCTCGCCGCCGGACAACCGGCTCACCGGGGTGTCGAGCTGTTCGGGGCGGAACATGAACCGCTTGGCCCAGCCGACCACGTGGATCGAGCGGTCCTGGAAGATGACGGAGTCGCCGGTGGCGCCGAGGGTCTGCCGGAGCGACTGGGTCGGATCGAGACGCGAGCGGTGCTGATCGAACATCACGATCTTCAAACCATCGGCATGCTTGACCGCGCCGTGGTCCGGCTTCTCCGTGCCCGCGAGCATCCGCATGAGCGTGGTCTTGCCGCTGCCGTTGCCGCCGAGAAGTCCCAGCCTCATTCCCGGCGAGAGGGTCAGGTCGAGCTTCGTGACGATGGGACGATCGCCGTAGCTCTTGCTGATGTGCTTGGCCACGATGAGCTGCTTGGTCCTCCGCTCCGTGGCCGCGAAGTCGATGCCGACCGTCGACTTCTGCGAACGCCGATCGAGATCGGCGAGTTCGCTCTGCATGCGCCCGGCCTCGTCGATGCGCGCCTGGGCCTTGCGGGTGCGCGCCTTGGCCTTGCGCGAGAGCCACACCAGTTCGCCGCGCACCCGGTTGCGCAGTGCGTCCTGATACGCGGCCTGACCGGCGAGAAGCTCGTCCTTCTTCTCGAGGTAGCGGGAATAGTTCCCGGCCACATCGCACATGCCGAGAGCGAAGGCCTTGTTCAGCTCGATCATGCGGCTGGTGATC
>CAZYEA010000176.1:3907-10152 GCA_964646485.1 uncultured Acidobacteriota bacterium | reverse complement strand
TTGACCGGCCGCCCCCACTCTGTGTCGTGGTACCGCTGGTAAAGAGGGTCCTCGCCGCTCCAGAAGCAGCGAACGCGCCCATCGGCGCCCTGAATGAGTCCTCGATCCATAGTCCTCCAAAACGCGAACCTGCCCGAAAAAGGAAAGACCGGACCCCAGCAAGAGGGTCCGGCCTTCCCGCAACGCGCTTCGCGTCTTACTTGATCTTGTAGGTCTTGTCGGGGAGCTGCTCGCGGTGAACGTCATGGCAGGCCTTGCAGGTTCCCTGCAGGGCCTTCATGGCCTCACCCGTGGCGGCCACGTCCTTGCCCTCGGCCGCCTTGCCGAGCGCCACCGCGGCCGCGCGGGAGGCCGCGTTCATCTTCACCGCCTCCGTGTCCTTGCGCGCCGCCCAGAACGAGTCGATGCTCGCGAGCGCCGAATCGATGGCCTTGGCTCCGGCCACAACCGCGCTCAGGTCGCCGGCTTCACGGATGGCCTTGCCCGAGGACTGCATGCCTCCGAGCACGTCTTTCATGGCCTTCTGATAGTCGGCCTCGGTGACATCGGCGGCGAAGACGGCGGGTGCGATGAACGCTGCGGCCAGAGCCGCAATGATTGTTTTCCTCATGATTCTCCAAAGACTCCTGATAAGGGTGAATACCGCCCGTTGAGCGGACAGATTAATCAATTATCCGCTCGAAAGGCGAGAATTGCCCCGATGAAACGGTTACCCTTGGCGGCCGCCCTGTCCTCCCTTTTCGTTTGTCCGGCCGCCTTCGCTCAGGAGGTCCAAGCTCCTGCCCCAAAGCCCGCCAAGACCATGGTCGATGTGACCCTGGGCGCGGCCTGGGGCGGCCCGACCCGGCTCACCGGATCGGCGACCCTCATGTGGGGACATCCGAAGATGCTCGTGGCCTTTTCTCCGGGGAAGCTCGTGCAGGTGCGGGCGGGCGCGCGGGGCGGACAAGTGGGCCTCGGCCTCGTGGCCGGCGTCTTCGAGGAGAACGCCTTCAAGCCCTCGGGCCTCGCGGTCACGCTCAAGGCCATCGCTCTCAGGACCTGGCGCGACCCGAACGGGGTGGGGGACGGGAACTCCTACGCCGGGGTCGAGAGCGACATCGTGCTGCTGGGAATCCGCGGCAGCCTCGGCTATGCCCGCAAGGTCTCCGGGAAGGGCGGACCGGATGGCCGCTTCATCTGGTCGCTCGGCCTCGGGCTGTAGCTTCCCGGTCTTCGCTCAGGCCTTCAGCCTGAGTCCGGGCAGCGCCGCCCTCTGCTTCTCGAAGAGCGCGTCGAGGCCAACCTGGGCGGCCTTCATCATGTCGTCGAGTTCGGCCTTCGAGAAGGGCTTCTGTTCGGCGGTGCCCTGCACCTCGACGAAGGCGCCGGAGGCGAGGCCAACCACGTTCATGTCGACCTCGGCGGTCGAGTCCTCGAGGTAGTCGAGGTCGACCACGGTCGCGCCTTTCACGCGCCCGACCGAGACCGCGGCGACCTGGTCGCGCAGGGCAGGCAGGGCTCCGATCTTCTTGAGTGCCAGTACCAGGGCCACGAAGGCTCCGGTGATCGAGGCGGTACGGGTGCCGCCGTCCGCTTGCAGGACGTCGCAATCGACGGTGAGGGTGCGCTCGCCCAGGGCCTTCATATCGAGAACGGAGCGCAACGAGCGTCCGATGAGGCGCTGGATCTCGTGGGTGCGGCCCGAAGGCGAACCCTTGGTGACCTCGCGCGCGGTGCGGGTGTGGGTGGCCCGCGGCAACATGGCGTACTCCGCGGTGAGCCAGCCCTCGCCCTTGCCGCGCAGGAACTGGGGGATGCGGTCTTCGACGCTGACCGTGGTGATCACGCGAGTGTCGCCGAAGGTGATGAGGGCCGATCCCTCGGCATGCTTGGTGGCGGAGGGCTCGATGGTGATGTCCCGAAGTTCGAGCGAGCGCCGGCCCGAAGCGCGCACGGCCAGTTCAGCGGCGAGGCCGGGGTCCTTCTGCTTGAGGATGTCGCCGATGGAAGTCATGGGCGCGAATTCTCGCATCCCGGGGCGCACGAGGCTCTCACCCGGGCCTTCGGCTTCTCCAAAGGAGATCAGGGGCCCGGCGCGGGCTCGAGGCCGTAGAGCCGGCGATACTGCTCACGCGCGCCCAGGATGATCATCACGTAGGCGCGGGTCTCGCTGAAGGGGATCGACTCCGCGAATTCATCGCTGCGGATCTGAGGATTGGGGGCGAGCCACTTGTCCACGCGGTGAGGACCGGCGTTGTAGGCGGCGAGCGCCGCCTCCGGCCGCGAGTCGAAGCGCTCCATCATCTGGCGGAAGTACCTTGTGCCGAAGGTAAGTGAGGTCTCGGGCTGGTTCAGGATCTTCGGGGTGGAGCGCACGCCCAGTTCGCGAGCCAGCGGCCGGCCCGTGTAGGGCATGATCTGCATGAGGCCGCGAGCGCCCACCACGCTGCGAGCGTTTTCGTCGAAGGTCGACTCCTGGCAGACCAGGGCCGCCACCAGAGCGGGGTCGAGGTTCTCGCGCAGGGCCGCGGCCTTGAGCGTGTCCGCGTGCTTGAGCGGATAGATCGTGGTCCACACCCGCGCGGGAAGATCCTTGATTTCGGCGGAGATGAACTCGGGGCGCGCCCTCTTCATATAGACGATAGCGTTGCGCAACTCGCCCCGGTCGGCCTCGATGAGCGCGCGCGCTTCCAGAGCCGGGCTCTCATTGCCGAGGGCCTTGAGCTCGTCGAGAGCCTCGGTGTCGAGACCCACGAGCAGGAGCTGACGCAGGCGCGCCTTCATGGGCCCGGGCAACTCCTCGGATCGCCACTGGGGGGCGAGGCCCGAAACCCGGGCGCCCGGAGCCGAGGCGCCGGTGGGGAGGCGCGAAAGCTCTCCCGCGGCGAGGTTCCCGTACCAGGTGTTGCGAAAGCGCTCGGCCGTCTCGTTCAGGAGGACGGCGCCGCGCCCCGCCTCGTTGTTGCGCAGGCGCGCCATGCCCGCCCAATAGAGAAAGCCCGCTGGGTTCTTCGCGCGGCGGGCCATGGTTTCCAAGGGAGCCGCGGCTTCTTCGGCCCGGCCCGCCCGCAACGACTCGAAGGCCGCCCGCATGGCGGAGGCCTCGGCGTAGGAACCGTCCGCGAATTCATCCACGAGCTTCCGGTAGTAGGGCGCGGCCTCGGTGTAGAGCGCGTCCTTCTGGAAGAAATTGGCGAGCGCGTACAACGCCTCCTCCGCGACCGCAGTTCCCGCGAACTGAGCCGCCACTTCGTTGAGGCGGAGCGCTCGCTCGCTCTCGGGAGCCATGCGGGCGAGAAGGAGCCGGGCTTCGGCGGTCAGGGGCGAGGTCTCCGGCACGTTCGCGAGGGCCAGCCTCGCCTCGCGCGCGGAAGTGCGGGACAGGGCCCGGGCGAGCACGACCTGCACCTCGTCGGCGCTCTGTTCGATCGCCTTATGCGCCTTGAGCTTCCTGAGTTCGGCGAGGGCCGCGGTGCGCTGCCCGCTCGCGAGCAGCGCCTTGGCCCGCGCGAAGCGTCGCTCGAAATCCTGGCGGGCCGAGCGCAGCGGATGGGCTCCGTTCGGAACCAGCAAGGCGGCGATGCGGCTGGCCCCGCTTTGCGCCTGGGGGGAGGTCGGATAGTCGCGCTCGATCTCCTCGAGGCGGGTGAGAGCGAGGTCGCGCGACCCCTGGGCGAGAAGGGCCTCAGCGAGATCGAGCAGCACATCCGCGTGGTCCTGTCGGCACAGCGAGGCGGCCTCGGTCAGCAGGCTCACGCGGCGGTCGCTCTGGCGGAGCTGTTGAAGTGCCGCGGCGGCGCCGAGACGGGCGGTGCAGGCCACGTCGTCGGACTGGGCCGCATCGATGGCGCGGAGATAGGCGGAGGCGGAGCCGCCATAGTCGCCCGTGCGGGCCTTGGCTCGGGCCAGGATGAGAAGGGCGCGATCGCCCAGGCCGGTGCGGTCGATGTCGGGGTGGCGGGCCGCGAGGGCCGCGTCCTCGAACCGGCCCAGGGTCAGGGAGGCTTTGGCCACAAGAACCTGGGCGAGACCCGAGACCTCTTCGCCCGCGTTCTCGGAAGAGAGCCTCCGCAAGCGCTCCACGATGCTCGCCTGGACCCCGCCGCGAAGCTCGGTCACGGACTGCACGAGGGCCGCCTCTCCCTTGGTGAGGACCGGCCGAAGACTCTCGAGCCGATCCCCTTCGAGGCCTTGGGCCCGGGTGGTTCCGGCGGCGAAAACCGCGGCGAACACACACCCCGCGAGGGACATCGCTCTGAGGCGAGTCGAGCGGAAGAGGTTCCGCGCTCCGGGACGTCTACGCCGGCGGTTCACGACCAGGCTCTTCTGGGCCGTTACATCGGGCCGAGGGCGGAAGGGTCCCCACCGGCGAGCAGGCGAACGAGCTCGTCGTGGAAGTAGTTGGTGTTGTTCCGGAGTCCGGGCGAAATGCGGTCGTGGTACATCTGACGGCCGCGCTCGATGTCTTCCTTGAGGCGCGAGTGGAGGTCTTTGGCCTTGCGGCCCTCGGTGACCTTGGCCTCGTTGTAGAGCTTGATCTCGCTGACGATCAGCCGGGCGAACCGCTTGGCGTCCTCGTGAGCCTTCGCCTCCTCGGGGGAGAGGGCGGGGGCGGCGGGCGGAGGCGGCGCCGGCTTCATCTGCGACATCTGCTGCCGCATCTGATCCATCTGGGAAGCGGTGAACATCACGGTGCCAGCACCGTCGGCCTTGGGGGCCGCCGCGGGTGCCGGGGTGGGCGGGGTCGGCGGCGGAGCGGTCGCGGTCTGGTGCATCGCCGCGACCTGGGAAGGCGTGAACATCACCGTTCCGCCTTCGTTCGCGGGCGCGGGGGCCGAAGCACGCGGGGCGGAAGCGCCGGCGAGGACCACGGGCGGCGCCGGACGCGCGCCCGGCGTGCGCGGCACGAAGGAGAGGAGGTCGGTGGTCTTCGCGGCGAAGCGAACCAGCGAGTCGATGAAGGCGGCCTGCGGGTTGCTCATCGGGCCCGTGGTGTCGCAGTACAAGACCGCGGCGAGCTTGTCGCGCAGGACCATGGGAGCGGCGATCGCCGAACTGCCGAGGGTCCCCATGCGCTGAAGGGCCGCGCCGGTCTGGCCCGTGGTCGACGGATCGAAAAGAACGGGCGAGCGGTCGGTCGAGATGGTCTTGAAGATGGTGTCGCCGCCGAGCGGGACCTGGATCTGTTTCACCGCTTCGTTCACGTCGAAGCCCTTGGCGTACCAGCCGACCGCGTTCGTGCCCTTGATGATGAACATGGCCACGCGATCGACCTGCTTGGCGCTCTCGTTCACGAGGCTCGTGAGGACTTCGGTGAGGTTGCCGCCGGTGTCGACTTCGGCCATGGCGGAGAGGAGGACGGCGATTCCGGGGCCGGATTCTCCGGCCTGGG
Source organism: uncultured Acidobacteriota bacterium (assembly GCA_964646485.1). GTDB lineage: Bacteria > Acidobacteriota > Vicinamibacteria > Fen-336 > JAGNNV01 > JAGNNV01. The sequence goes on along the minus strand of CAZYEA010000176.1, from coordinate 4,778 downwards.
GGGCGGCGATTGGTTCGGGGGGGGCGACCGGATTGGCAGCGATCACCTCGGAGATGGCGGATCCAATCGACCCCTCGTCGATCTTTTCGTCGTAGCGGGCGACGTTCTCCTGGAGTTCGTCGAGCGCGCCCACCAGATTCGCCTGGTGCTCCACGATGCGCTTCTGGATCTCGACCACCCAGTTGGCCATCTGCTGGCTCACCAGGGCGAGGGTTCTGGCTTTGAGTTCGTCTTCGAGTGCCATGACGTCCTTTTTTGAAGTGGATGACCGATAGGGACTTCCAAGGTGGGGAAATCCCTGCCAGAGGGAGATTATCTTGAGCGGCCGGTCAATGTGTCAAAGGCCCGAAAAAACTTCTCAGAGCGCCTCGATGGCGAGGGCCACTCCATTGCCGCCGCCCAGGCACAAGGTGGCGATTCCGCGTCTCAGACCCCGGGCCCTGAGGGCGTAAATCAAGGTGGTCAGGATCCTTCCGCCGGACGAGCCGATGGCATGCCCGAGGGCGACAGCGCCGCCGTTGACGTTGACTTTGTCGAGGTTCAGGCCAAGTTCCTTGGCCACTCCAAGGGCTTGAACCGAGAAGGCTTCGTTCAATTCGAACAGGTCCACATCTTCGAGCTTCCAGCCCGTCTTCTTCAGGAGCTTCTGCACCGCGCCCACGGGCGCCATCATGACCATCGACGGCTCCACGCCGGCGGTCGCCTGGCCGATGATCCGGGCGAGGGGCTTGAGTCCGCGGGATTTCGCGATGTCCTCGGCCATGACCACGAGGGCGGAGGCCCCGTCGTTCACCCCGGGCGCGTTGCCGGCGGTCACGGTGCCGCCTTCCTTGAAGGCGGGCTTCAGCTTCCCGAGAGACTCCATCGAGGT
>CAZYEA010000176.1:0-3897 GCA_964646485.1 uncultured Acidobacteriota bacterium | reverse complement strand
GCCCGCGGGGACTCGTCATTCTCGATCACGACCGCTGGGCCCTTCTTCTGGGCTATCTCGACCTTCAGGATCTCGTCCCTAAAGGCCCCGCTCGCGATGGCGGCGAGGGCCTTCTGGTGGCTCTTTACTGCGAAGGCGTCCTGCTGTTCCCGGGTCACGTTGAACTTCTCGGCCACGATCTCGCCGGTGCAGCCCATGTGGAAATCGGAATAGGCGTCCCACAGGCCATCGTGAACCATGGAGTCGATCAGGGTTCCGTTACCCATACGCAGGCCCTCGCGGGCGCCCTTCAGGAGATGCGGGCAGTTGGACATCGATTCCATACCGCCCGCCACCACGACGTCCACATCCCCGGTGGCGATGCCCTGGGCGGCCAGCATGACGGCTTTGAGGCCCGAGCCGCAGACCTTGTTGATGGTGAGCGCACCCACCTTGGGCGGGAGCCCGGCGTGAATCGCGGCCTGGCGGGCCGGGGCCTGGCCGAGTCCCGCGGCAACCACGTTGCCCATGATGACTTCGTCGACGTCGCCTGGATCGATCCCGGCGCGGCGGACCGCCTCTTTGACCACCATGGCCCCAAGCTGGGGCGCGGTGAAGGACTTGAGGCCCCCGAGGAACTTCCCGGTGGGGGTGCGGACGGCAGAGACGATGACAGAAGATCGCATGAGCCGAAGTCTAGCCAACGGCCCCGGCCACGCCATGATGCAAAGGCGCTACTTCTTCAAGGCCTCCGACTGTTCCCGGGTGAGGAGACCTCGATTGCAGCCCGGGTATCCGTTGCGGCAGGCCTCGAAGTTCCGGGCGACACGGGCGGTCTTTACGGACTCCGCCTGGTCGGCGGAGAGGAGGGAAGAGTTGCAACTCGAATAGCCATTCCAGCAGGCGGCGAAATTCTGGGCGCGGCGCTCGGTCTCGACCGCCTCGAGCTGATCGCTGGTCAGAATGCCGGCGCGGCACGAAGAGAAGCCGCTGCGGCAGGCCGCGAAGTTGCGGGCGAGGGCCGCCGTGCGCACCGACTCCGCCTGATCGGCGTTCAGGAGCGATTCCTCGCAGCGGGACGACCCGTTCCAGCATTCCGCGAAGTTCCGGGCCCGCTGCTCATTTTCCACCGCCTCGACCTGGTCGGTGCTCAGGAGGGAGCGATCACAGGCGGCAAAACCGCTGCGGCAGTTGGCGAAGTTCCTCGCCCGCCGCTCGGTTTCGACCGCCTCCGCCTGGTCGGAGTTGAGGAGCGCGCGATTGCACCCCGGATAGCCAAGCCGACACTCCGCGTAGTTCTGGGCGCGCCGCTCCGTCTCAACTGCCTCGGCCTGGTCCGAGGTCAAGAGACTGCGATCGCAGCGTGAAGACGAGGCGCGGCAGGCCGCGTAGTTCCGCGCGCTGCGCGCGGTGGCCACGGATTCCTTCTGGTCCTCGGAAAGGGACTCCGGGCGACAGATGGAGTAGCCGTTCCAGCACGCCGAGAAGTTCTGGGCCCGTCGCTCGTTCTCCACGGCCTCGAGCTGGTCCTGGTTGAGCAGACTCCGGTCGCAGCTCGCATAACCGTACCGGCAGTTTTCGAAGTTGCGGGCCAGGCTCGCGGTCTTGACCGCCTCCGCCTGGTCTTCATTCAGGAGTTCAGGCTTGCACGTCGAATTTCCACTGCGGCACGCCGCGTAGTTTCGCGCGAGGCTTGCCTGCTCGACCACCTCGAGCTGCTCCCGCGTGAGCTCACCCGGGCGGCAGGAGGCATAGCCCACCCGGCAGGCGAAGAAGTTCCGCTCCCCCTGATCCTGCGCGGAGACCGTCCTTACCCCGCTCGCCGCCAGGGCGAGGAGGGTCACGCTCAGAAGTGTTTTCCCCATGGGGAAAAACGTACGCTCGCGTCGCTTAGGGTGTCAAGCCCTGGGATTCGCGTCCTCCACGACTCAGCGCGGGGCCACCTGCTGCCACGATCCGTACATGGGGTTCGGCAGGACGAAGAAACGGCGGCCGAAGTCCGCGAAGGCGGCGTCGGGTTCATCCCTCAGCGATTGCTTCAGCTTCGGGAAGTCCTGGATGTTGTCGCCCACGAAGGCCAGCACTTCGCGCGCGCGGCCGTCGCCGAGGGCTGCGCCCGTGGCCGCGCTCTCGAAGCGCGGATTCTTGTCGCCGGTGTCGACCCGGCACAGGATGGCGTCGTAGGGAAGGCTCTGGAGGCGGAAGTTCTCCCTGGTGTCGTCGCACAGGTTGTTCCAGCGATTGGTGACGATGACGATGCGCCCTCCAAGTTCCTTCACGCGTTCCAGGAAGGCCCGGGCCCCGGGTACGGGAACCGCGGAATGGAGACGGACGAAAGTGGCCCAGAGCTCTTCGGAAAAGGGACCGCCGCTTCGGTTGAGGTCGCGCTGGAAGACCGAGTTGTCGAGGACGGTCTCGTCCGCGTCGAGGACTACCGCCCAGCTGTCCTTCTCCCTGCCTTTCGCCCCGGCGGCGACGGCCTCGGCGGCGGCGCGATAGGTCGACATCGTGATCGCGCGATACTCGGCGGAAGTGCGGAACCAGTGAACTCCGTCGCCGAGCTGCGGCCTTGCGGGGGGAGCCGTTCGGGCGGGAGCCGCGGGAGTGGGGGAGGCGCTCGTTGCGGGCGGAGCGGTTGGCGCCTTGGCCCTGGGCTTTTCGTTGTGGGCGCAGGCGACGAGCGACGAGGCGGTGATGAGGAGGGCGATTCGGAGCAGCGGATGTTTCATTTCGGTCCCTATTCTGTTCTTTGGGGCGCCGTCGCGTCCACGCGCGTATCGACTGAGGGGGCTCAACGCCTCCAGGCGTACTGCGCCTTCACCAGCAGGGCGTTCGAGTCCTTCGCCCACCCGGACGGCGCGTCCTTGAAGTCGCGGATGTTGTGGTTGTAGATCACGAACAGGTCGCCCTGGGGATGAAACGTCCATCGCAGTCTCGTGTTGGTCCCGAGCGATCTCGTCTCGTTGTCGAATTGCACGAAGGCGTTCACCTGGAGGTCCGGCGAGAGGTTGAGGCGCGCCTTGACTCCGAGCAGGGTCTGGTCGAAGTCGCCCGAGGGAAGGCGGCCGATGTTGTGCTCGACGTTCCAGAGGAAGCTCACGATGGGCGAAGGCGTCCAGGCGCCTTCGGCTTCAATCTGATCGAGCTCTCCGTCGTAGAAACCGCCGAACCACCAGGTGAGCTGAAAGGCGAGACGCCGCTTGGCCGCGGTCTCCACTTCCAGGCGATAGCGCCGCCAGTCGTAAGTTCCGGAACGGATGACCACACCCTCCGCCACTTCGAAGGGGGCGAAGAGCCGTTCGCCCGTGGGCACGAAGTTCGCCTCGATGCGGTCGCCGCTTTCGAGCCGCCAGTTGATGGGAGCCATGAAGACCCGATAGGACTCGCGTTCGCCCTTCAGGTTAGTCGCGTAGTCGACGAAGAATTCGTGGAACATCTGGCGGATGAACGTGCCTGCAAGCCGCGGGGAGTAGACGAGGGAGGCGCGATAGGCCTTCACCGCCTTGCGGGGCACGAAGCCGAGCGAGGGATCGAAGCCGTCGCCCACGTAGCGATAGGCAAGGGCGATATCCCAGAGGTCGTTGGGCAGGTCGAGCTTCAGGCCGAAGGCTTCGCGCGATCCTGTAAGTCCGTCGCGCCGCGTCGTCAATCCCCACGCCCCCAGCCAGAAGTTCTTGCCTCCACGGAAGCGCGAGTTCTGGTACGTGAGGTCCACTCCCCCGGTCCAGGCCCCGCTGCGCCCGAGAGGATCGCCCGAGGTGGCGATGAAGCCGACACTCGACTCGGCGAGGAGGTTGCGCCTCACCCGGACCGCGGCGAGTGAGGTGGCGGGAGCGAGGCGGCCCTCCTCGCGCGTGCGCACGAACAGACCGCCGAGACTGGTCTGTCCCTGCCGGCCGGACAGCTTCGCTCCGAAGA
>CAZYEA010000175.1:0-10191 GCA_964646485.1 uncultured Acidobacteriota bacterium | reverse complement strand
AGCTCGGCCTCGACCACGCCGAGCCGCAGGCTCCGCTTCGTGGGGGTTTCACCCGCAGTCCAGAGGAAGGGAGCATCCGAAACCGTGCGGTCGAGGTTGTCCGGTCCGTGAATAGCCTGAAGCACCGCGCCACAGTCGGCCACGGACCGCGCGATCACGCCCACCTTGTCCAGGGTCCAGCGCAGGGTCATCACCCCGTGCCGGCTGACCCGGCCGTAGGTCGGCCTCAGCCCCACCACTCCGCACGTGCTCGCGGGAGAGACGATGGAACCGCCCGTCTCCGTGCCGAGGGCGAAGGGCACGAGGCCCGCCGCCACCGCGGCCGCCGGACCGGCGGAGGATCCGCTCGCTCCCGTGGTCGGATCCCAGGGGTTCATGGTCTTCCGGCCGGAGGGACCGGACAGCGTACCTGCGAGTGGACGTCCATCCTGGAACTGCGCCTCTCCCGTCCACGCGTCGCCGATCGCGAGTTCGCCGGTTGAGAGCTTGGCGGCGAGGCAGGCGCCCGCCGATTTCAGCCGAGCGATCGCGGTTGCGTCCGCGGCGGGGACCGGCCGCTTGAGGAAGGGCCGCGCGCCCCAAAGCGTTCGAACACCCGCCGAGTCGAAAAGATCCTTGGCCCCGTACGGGATCCCGTGGAGAGGACCGGTCCGGGCTGTCCGCTTCCGCTCCGCGTCGGCCGAGCGGGCCTCGGCGATGGCGCGAATGTCCGACACCGTCACCGCGCACGATAGAACGGGATCGTGCTCTGTGAGGCGGCTGATGGAAAGGGCAGCCAGGCGCTCACTCGTGACCAGCCCAGCGGAGAGCCACGCCTGCAACTGGGTCACGCTCCCGTAGGCGAGGTCGAGATCCGACGCGGGAGCGGCCATGCGCGATGGACGTCGCACCCGGCCCCGGTCGGGCGCAGGTGCGGCGGCGCGGGGCGGGCCCTTCGGGCGGGGATCAAAGGAGAACGCGGGTTCGACGTCGGTCGCCACGGCCACACTGCGCAGGGTTTCTATGTGGGCCCGATAGCGGGTGACCAGGGGCGCCGCCTTCCCCAGGGCTTCGTCGGATTGCTGTACCGCGACGATGGCCTGCCCGACCCGCAGGGCGGCGACATCGATGCCCGAAGACGCGATCGCGGGTGCTTGCGCGGGGATGGTCGCGGCCGCGGTCTGGACGGCGGGACTCACCGCGGGTGCAGCCAGCGAGACTGCTCCGGCGCCGAGGAAGCCCCGTCGCGAGATCGTCCCCGAATCGCCTGTCTTCTTCATGGTCTACCTCGCCTCGGCCCTTTGGTGTGGGTCACGAGCCGGATTGTGTCATTCTGTGCTTCCGGAAACCATGCTTGTCTTCGACATCGATGCGGTGCGACGCGCCCTGCAGGCTCAAGACTTGAAGTGGAAGGAATTCATGCGGACCGACACCATGTCCGCGGGTGTTTACCGGCTCCGGGCCGGGGAGCGTGACGAGCAGAAGCCCCACACCGAGGATGAGGTCTACTTTCTCACCCGGGGTCGGGCGAAATTCGCGGCGGGGGACAACGTTCAAGACGTCGCCGAAGGGAGCATCATCTTCGTGGAGGCCCTTCGCGAGCACCGCTTCGTGGACATCACGGAGGATCTCGAGGCGCTCGTGATCTTCGCCCCCGCCGAGGGTTCGGCGGCAGCGCCAAGCGCGCGGTAGTCTTCGGCCATGGCTGAAGACAAGAAAGTCACGCGCACGCCCGAGGAGTGGGCGGCGATGCTCACCCCCCAGCAGTTTCACGTCGCCCGCGAGAAGGGCACGGAACGCGCCTTCACCGGGGCTTACTGGGACAACCATGACAAGGGCATGTACCGCTGCATCGGCTGCGGCGCCGAACTCTTCGATTCGAACGACAAGTTCGACTCCGGCAGCGGCTGGCCGAGCTTCACGAGGCCGGTCACGCCCGCGAACGTGGAGACCGAGACCGACCGCACGTTCATGATGACGCGCACCGAGGTGCACTGCGCGAGGTGCGATACCCACCTCGGCCACATCTTCCCCGATGGGCCGAAGGCCGCGGGAGGGATGCGCTACTGCATCAACTCCGCGTCCCTGAAGTTCGACGACGAGAAGGGCGCGAAGTAGCGCGCCCCGGGGGCTCCCCCTAGATCGCGATAGGCCGGCGGATGGCCGTGGTCTGGCTCATGGACGGCGGCGACAGGACGGCGTCCCACACCACGTTCCACTCGCAGAACGGGGCGCCCGTCTCCGTGCACGCGACCTTGCCGACCGAGACCTTCTGCCCCCCAGCCAGCTCCAGCGAGCGCCACAGGAAGCCGGTCGTCCTCGGGCAGCGCACATCGGAGCCCCGAACCGCCTCGATGCGCAGGCGCACCTTCCCGTCGCCGACCAGATTGGCGTCGACCCCGCCCTCGTCCATGAACTGCCCCCAGGCTCGCTCCGCCGCACGCAGGAAATCGAGGGGCGTCGGCCGGACCAGGAGCGCCTTGTGCACACCGCTCAGGCCGAAGGTCGCGTTGTGCGCTCCCGATCGCTCATAGAACGTGTGGTCGCCGGAAAAGTGCAGGCGGGCCCGGCGGGCCAGGGACTCGAGTTCCTCCACCGGGTAGAAGGCGGACGCCAGGATGAGCCCTTCGCATCGCTTCTTCAGGTCGAGCTCCAAAGAGCCGATGAACTCCTTCGTCCGTGCGGGGCCGTATTCGGCTTCGAGGAAGCTCAGGAACGATGCGATGGATGTGCCCTTGATCCTCACGGACGGAGTCCTCGTTAGCTCAGCGGACGGAACGGCGGAAACGACTACTGGGGGGGAAGGCGGAATGATAATGCTTTTGAGGACGGTCTAGGAGAGGCCTCGGGAGAGGCGCTCGGCGGGGAGGAGGATCGCGTAGAGGAAGGAATTGGCGGGGACGGCCACGCCCGCTTCCCGGGCGAGGCGGACGATCGCGCCGGTTTGCGCCTCGAGTTCAGAGGGGCGGCCATCGAGGAGGTCGCGCTGCATCGACGCGGTGGCGTCAGCCGGGAGCTTGTCGGTGAAGGCCAGGGTTCGATCGACGGCCTCGCGGGGGAGGGCCACGCCTCGTGCGTTGGCGAGGTCGACCACCTCGTTCATGGCCGCCTTGAGCAGGGCGCGGGTTTCGGGGAGGTGGCGCCAGGCGCCCGCAGGTTTCCGGGCGGCGGCCCCTACCGCGCTGAAAGGGGCGATGAAGAGGAACTTGTCCCACAAGGCGACCGCGATGTCGTCGGGTATGGACGCGGCGACCCCGACGCAGGCCCCGAGGGCCGCGCGCAGTGCCTCCGCCCGAGCGGACCCTCCCCGGCCCCACTCGCCGAACCCGATGGAGGGCTTCACCCCCGCATGCCGGACCACTCCCGGTTCGGCCACGAAGCTCATGATCCGGCACACTCCGGCGAGAACGCGGTCGCGTCCGCAAGCGGAAGCCACCTGGTCCGGCGCCTCCACGCCGTTTTGGAGGGTGAGCACGGCGCCGCCGGGGCCGAGAAGTCGAGGAAGGAGGGCGGCCACGTCCTCCACCTGCCAGGTCTTCACAGCCAGAATGGCCACGTCGACCGGGTCGATGACGGATGGATCGTCCGTGACGCGCGCCGGACTCACCTCGAAGTCGCCCTCGGGGCTCAGCACCTTGAGGCCTCTCAGCTGAATTGCGGCCAGGTGGGCGCCTCGCGCCACGAAGGTCACGTCGTGGCCGGCCTGGGCCAGCCGCCCGCCGAAGTACGCTCCCACCCCGCCCGATCCGATCACCGCGAATTTCATGAGGGAAGGCTACGTCAGGCGGCCTCCCCCGGCTACCGCGGCCGCGACGGTACAATCGCCGGACTTTGCAGATCCTCTGGACGTACCTGAAGCCTCACCGCGCGATCGTCGCCTTCGCCCTGATCCTGGCCGCGATCAACCAGATCTTCTCTCTCCTCGACCCGCTGATCTTCCGGCACGTGATCGACGAGTACGCCACGAAGTACGCGGAGCTCGACCGCGCCTCGTTCTTCCGGGGCGTGCTGACTCTGCTCGCCGCCGCGGTGGGGGTGGCCTTCGTCTCGCGCGTGGCCAAGAATTTCCAGGACTACTTCATCAACGTGGTCACCCAGCGCGTGGGCGCCGCCATCTACGCGGATGGCGTGAAGCACTCGCTGAACCTCCCCTATCAGCTCTTCGAGGATCAGCGCAGCGGCGAGACCCTGGGCGTCCTCCAGAAGGTCCGGACCGACGTGGAGAAACTGATCCAGACCGCGGTCAACATCCTCTACCAGACCCTCATCGGGGTGGTCTTCGTGATGATCTACGCGCTCAGCGTGTACTGGATCATCGCTCCCGTCTATTTCCTCACCATCCCGATCCTGGCCGGCCTCGTGTCGGTTTTGTCGAAGAAGATCAAGGCGGTCCAGAAGGACATCGTGGCCGAGACCACGGCCCTTGCCGGATCGACCACGGAATCGCTCCGCAACATCGAGCTCGTGAAGAGCCTCGGCCTTGCCGCCCAGGAGATCTCGCGCCTCAATTCCACCACCGCCAAGATCCTGCTCCTCGAGTTGAAGAAGGTGCGCTACCTGCGCAGCCTCTCGTTCATCCAGGGCACGGTGGTGAATGCGCTCCGCACCAGCATCCTGTTCCTGATGCTCTACCTCATCTACGCGCGGGCGATCACGGTGGGCCAGTTCTTCGCTCTTTGGATCTACTCGTTCTTCATCTTCGGCCCGCTGCAGGAACTCGGCAACGTGATCACCGCGTACCGGGAGGCCGAGGTGTCGCTGAACCGGTTCCAGAAGCTCATGGCCCAGCCGGGCGAGCCCGCGCCCGCGAGTCCGGTCCCGCCTTTCACCCTGGATCGTCTCGAGTTCGAGGCGGTGAGCTTCACCCACCTGACCGGCGCCTCGCCCGCTTTGTCCGAGGTCTCGTTCGGGCTCTCGAAAGGGAAGACCATCGCGTTCGTGGGCCCCTCGGGAGCCGGAAAGACCACGCTCGTGAAGCTCCTGGTCGGCCTCTACCGTCCGCACACCGGGCGGATCGTCTACAACGGCAATGACGGTAAGGACGTGGATCTCTCGCACCTGCGTTCCCAGATCGGTTTCGTGACCCAGGAGACCCAGCTCTTCTCGGGCACCATCCGCGAGAACCTCCAGTTCGTCCGCCCCGACGCGACCGACGCCGAGTGTCTGGACGCCTTGAAGCGGGCGGCCTGCGACAGCCTTCTCGCCCGGGCCGAGAAGGGTCTCGACACCGTGATCGGCGAGGGGGGCGTCAAGGTGTCGGGCGGCGAGCGCCAGCGTCTGTCCATCGCGCGCGCCCTGCTGCGGCGTCCGCGCCTGCTCGTGTTCGACGAGGCCACGTCCTCGCTCGACTCGATCACCGAAGAAGAGATCACCAGCACCATCCGCGACGTGGCCACGAACAAGGACGTGATGACCGTGCTCATCGCCCACCGCCTGTCGACCATCATGCATGCCGATACCATCCACGTCCTGGAACAGGGCCGGATCGTGGAGTCGGGAGCCCACGACGAACTGCTGGCGATGAAGGGGCTCTATTACGCCCTCTGGCGTCAGCAGGTGGGCGAGCGCCGGAGTCTCGCCGAAGGCAAGGCGTCGGCGGCGTAGGTTCGCCGCTCAGAGGTTACGAGACCGCGGCGCGCCCGCGCCCGGTCGAAGCCCGGCGCGACGCGCCCGACGACGTTCCTTATTGCGGTTCGCCGGCAAGCGACTCCACGAACTCTTTCGCCACCGTCTTCGGGTCGCGCTTGCGACCGTCGACTTCATAGTTGAGGCGGCGCATGGTGGAGGCGTCGATGCGGCCGGCGAGGGAGGAGAGCGCGGCGCCGAGCGCGGGATGACTGGAGAGGGCCGCGAGCCTCGCGACCGGGACGGCGTCGTAGGGCGGGAAATAGTGGCGGTCATCGTCGAGCACGACGAAGCCCTTCGCCGCGATCAGCCCGTCCGTGGTGCTGCCCACCGCCAGGTCGATCTTGCCGCCCTCGAGGGCCTGATACAGGAGGCCAAGGTCCATCTCGACCGGTGGGCGGGCGAAAGCCAGGCCGTAGGTGTTTGCGAGGCCTTTGAATCCGTCCGTCCGCTCGAGGAACTCTCCGAACATGCCGAGCTGAAAGCGGCCCTGTACCTTCGCGAGGTCCGAGATGCGGGCGAGCCCTTGAAGGGACGCGTCCTCCTTCCGGACCACGAACGCGAAGCTGTTCTCGTATCCGAGCGGCGGCAGCACGAGCAGTCCGAGCTTCCCGTAGCCCGCCTCCAGTGAGGCGAGGACGAGCGAGCGGTCCGTTTCCCTCGGCTGCCTGAAGATGTCCATCAGGGCGGTGCCCGTGTACTCCACGTAGACGTCGAGGTCGCCCGAGAGAAGAGCGCGATGGCACAACCAGGCGCCGCCGAGATTGAAGCGGCGATCCACTTCGACCCCGCGGGACTCCAGGGTTGCGGCCACGATCTCGCCCAGGATCACCGACTCCGTGAAGTTCTTCGATCCCACCACCACCCGCGGAACGCTCGGGCGGAGATCGGCGAGCGAGAGGGCGCACAGGGCGGTTACGAGAATCGCGACCCCGCCCGAACGCAGGGGCCGCTTCGACCGCGCCACCCGGCCCAGGGCGAAGTCCACGAACACCGCGAGCGCGGCGGCCGGGATGGCCCCGGCAAGGACCAGCCGCGTGTCCACCGTGGCGATCCCGCGCAGCACATACGTGCCCAGTCCGCCCGCACCCACGGCGGCCGCGATGGTGGCGGTGCCGACGGAGAGAACCGCGGCAAGTCGCACGCCGCCCAGGATCACGGGAAGGGCGAGAGGGAGTTCGACGAGCCGGAGCTTCTCCATGGGGCGCAGGCCGATCGCTTCGGCGGCCTCACGCAGTGCCGGGTCCACGCCGCCGATGCCGTCGTAGGTGTTGCGGAGGATGGGCAGGATGGCATACAGGATGAGCGCGATGATCGCGGGCTTTGGCCCGATTCCGCCCACCAGGGGCAGGGGGATGAGCAGGCCGAAGAGGGCGAGGCTCGGAATGGTCTGCAGGATGTTGGCGAGGGCCAGCACGGGGCCGGCGAGGTTCTGGTTGCGGGTGAGGAGGACACCGAGGGGAAGGCCGATGAGTGCGGCGATGGCGGTTGCGAACGCGGACATCGCAAGGTGCTCGGCCATGAGCCGCGACAGCTCCACCCGGCGCTCGAAGAGGAAGGCGAAGAATTCACTCATTCAGGCAGACTCGCGGCGATGAAGGCGGCGACGTAGCCAGGCGCCGGGTGTTCGAGCAACGCTCTGGGGGCGGCTCGCTGCGCGAGCTTGCCTTCGTGGAGCACCGCGATCTCATCCGCGACCCTGACCGCCTCGGCCAGATCGTGGGTGACGATGATCGCGGTCTTGCCCAGGCGCTTCACCAGATCACGAAACTCGTCCTGCAGCCGCCGTCGCGTGAGCGGATCGAGCGCGCCGAAGGGTTCATCGAAGAGAAGCAGGGCGGGATCAGCAGCGAGGGCGCGGGCCAGACCCACGCGCTGACGCTGTCCCCCGGACAGTTCACTCGGAAATCGGTGAGCAAACTCGAGGGGGTCGAGGCCAACGAGCCCCAGGAGTTCGTGCACGCGATCTCTCACCCTTGCCTCGGGCCAGCCCATCCGCTCGGGAATAAGGCCCACGTTGCGGGCCACGTTGAAGTGCGGGAAGAGGCCGCCTTCCTGGATGACGTACCCGATGCGCCGGCGCAATTCCACCACGTCCCAGGCGGCTGCGTCGCGGTCGAGCACGAGCACGCGACCGGCGTCGGGCTGGACCATGCGGTTGACCAGGCGCAGCGCCGTGGTCTTGCCCGAGCCGGAAGCGCCGAGCAGGGCGAGGATCACGCCCTCGTTGAGGGTGAGGGAAAGGCGATCGAGGACGGGTGGGCCAAGGCCGAAACGCTTGGTGACGTCCTGCAGGTCGACGGGCGTGCCCATGGATTGATCTTACGGGCGCCTCGCACCGACAGAGGGGGACCAACGGACCGTTTAGACTGAGTCCCTCGAATGCCCACTCCTTCTGCCATTCCTCTTCCCCTCAAGTGGGCGAAGGTCGTTGACCAGACGCGCTGCATCGGGTGCCATGCCTGTTCAACCGCCTGCAAGTCGGAGAACGAGGTGCCGCTTTCCGTTCACCGCACCTATGTGAAGAACGTCGATATCGGCGTCTTCCCCACGGCCCGGCGGGCGTTTCAGGTTACCCGCTGCAATCAGTGCGAGAACCCTCCCTGCGTGACCGCCTGTCCCACTTCCGCGATGTTTCAGCGAAAGGATGGGATCGTGGACTTCGACAAGGACTGGTGCATCGGGTGCAAGGCCTGCATCGCGGCTTGTCCCTACGACGCGATCTTCATCAATCCTGAGGACCATACCGCCGAGAAGTGCAACTTCTGTGCGCATCGGCTCGAGGTCGGGTTGGAGCCCGCCTGTGTGGTTGTGTGTCCCACTCAGGCGATTCTGGTGGGCGACATGAATGATCCCGCTTCGAAGGTCGCGGGGATCATCAATCGTGAGGTGGTGGCGGTGCGGCGGCCGGAGAAGGACACGCGTCCGAAGCTCTTCTACAAGGGGGCTCACGCGGCCACCCTCGATCCTCTCGCGGCGCGGCGGCCCAAAGGCGGGATCTTCATGTGGAGCGAGCAGCTTGGGCGGAGCGAGGGGAAGATCACGGCCGGCGTGGAGCAAAGGGGCAGCAGCTCCGCGGCGGCCGTGCTGGCGTACGACATTCCCCACAATCGACCCTGGGACTGGCGGGTTTCGGCCTATACGTGGACCAAGGGGATCGCGGCCGGCGTCTATCTGGTGGCGGCGCTGAGTGAGGTCTCGTCTGACTCGCTGCTCTGGGAGTTCTTCGTTCCCTTCATCTGTGCCTTCTTTCTGGCCCTCACCGGGGCGCTTCTGGTGTGGGACTTGAAGCAACCGACCCGTTTCCATTACCTGTTCCTGCGACCGCAGTGGAAGAGCTGGCTGGTCCGGGGGGCGGCGATCATTACTGGGTATGGTGCGATCCTTGGCCTGCACCTGGTCGCCGGGTTCCTGGGGTACGTGAATCTCGGGCCCTCGCTCCGTTATGCCGGTGTGCCGCTGGCGCTGCTGACCGCGGTCTACACCGCTTATCTCTTCGCTCAGGCAAAGGCCCGCGATCTGTGGCAGAACCCGCTTCTGCCTGCACATTTCGTGGTCCAGGCGGTGGTGGCCGGGGCTTCGATCCTGGCCATTCTGGAGTCTTCGCGGGAGCAGCTCGGCCTGATCGTCGCGGGCGCGACCCTCGTTCATCTGCTCCTGATCGCGGGCGACGTCACGCTCACGCACGCCACCGCTCACGCTCGCATGGCCGCGCATGAGATCACCCATGGCGCGTTCCGGCCCTTCTTCCTGGCCGCGATCTCGTTGTCGCTCATAGGCCTCGCGACTCCGTGGATCGGGCCCCTGGGCGCGCTCTGCGCCCTCTTCGGACTTCTCGCCTGGGAACACGCTCACGTCCAGGCCGGCCAATCGGTGCCCCTCGCATGACCGCCAAACGACTTCCCATCGACGTCGATCACACCGCCGTCCGCGCGCTCAAGGACGAGACCCGCGCGCGGAAGGAGACCTTCTATCAAGGCCCGAGCGACGGCGACCTCGCCGCGTTCCCGCCCAAGGAACGCTGGGATGACTGGGTCGAGCTCGATTCGAAGTCGTGGCCGAAGAAGAAGGAACTCCGGCAGATCCTGGTGCCGACCACCTGCTTCAACTGCGAGTCGGCCTGCGGCCTGCTCGCCTACATCGACAAGGAGACCCTCGAGGTCCGCAAGTTCGAGGGGAACCCCGAGCACCCCGGGTCACGCGGTCGCAATTGTGCGAAGGGGCCGGCGACGCTCAACCAGATCCAGGACGTCGATCGCATCCTCTATCCGCTCAAGCGGGTGGGGAAGCGGGGCAGCGGTAAGTTCGAGCGCGTCTCATGGGACGCGGCGCTCAACGACATCGCGGGGCGGATCCGCAAGGCCATCGTGGACAAACGTCCGAACGACGTCATGTATCACGTCGGCCGGCCGGGCGAGGACGGCTACACTGAGCGCGTGCTCGCGGCGTGGGGTGTGGACGGCCACAACTCGCACACCAACATCTGCTCCTCGAGCGGCCGCGCGGGCTACCAGTGGTGGATGGGATACGACCGCCCGAGCCCCGACCACGCAAACGCCGAGCTGATCCTGCTGGTGAGCGCGCATC
>CAZYEA010000174.1:4140-10240 GCA_964646485.1 uncultured Acidobacteriota bacterium | reverse complement strand
TTCAAGCATGAGGACGAGGGCAATGCCGCGGTCCTCGCCTCGCAGCTCCTAGGGTTGATCCAGCCCCGCTGAGCGGCTTTACCCGGGAAAGGGGACGAGCTTCTTCTGGTCCTCGTCCCACAACGCCAGCGCGGCACAGGCGAGGCTCGTGCGCATGGTGAGAGTGGGAGCCTGCTGAAGCCTTGGGCTCGACTCGAAGCACGCCTGGAGTCGGTAGTTCGGCACCTTGAGGGCGAGGTGGTGAATGTGGTGGAAGCCGATGTTGCCGCTGAACCACTGCAGGAGGCGGGGAAGATGGAAGTACGAACTGCCTGCGAACGCGGCTTTTTCCACCGACCAGGAGGCATCGCGATCCCAGTAGGTGTCCTCGAACTGGTGCTGCACGTAGAAGAGCCACACTCCCGCCATGCCGGAAATGAGAACGATGGGAACGTGGACGAGCAGGAGCGTCTTCAAGCCGAGCAGAGCGGTGAGGCCGCCGAAGAGGCCGAGCAGAGCGAGGTTGTTCAAAAAGACGCTCTGCCACTCCTTCTTGTACGAAAACGGCAGATCGAAGGGGAAGCGGTGCTTCAGCACGAACTGATAGAAGGGCCCGAGGCCGAGGAGAACGGCGGGGTGACGATAGAAGCGATAGGCAAGGCGGCGCCAGAGGGGCAGCGCCAGGTATTCCTTCAAGGTCATCGTGTCGATGTCGCCGAAGCCCCGGCGATCGAGATTGCCCGAGGTCGCGTGGTGGATCGCGTGGGTCTTCTTCCAGTAGCTGTAAGGGACCATGGTCAGCACGCCGATGAAGGCGCCCACCGCGTGGTTCGCTTTCTCCGAGGTGAAGAACGAGCCGTGGCCGCAGTCGTGCTGGAAGATGAAGAGGCGCACGGTGAAGCCGGCGGTGGGAATCGCGAACAGAAGGGTCGTAAGCAGGCCCAGGCCCTGAACCACTGAAACCGCGGTCGCCGCCCATCCGATGGCGAAGAGGGCCAGGGTGGTGGCGAACTGTGCCCATGCCTTCGCGTCATCCGCCTTCGCGTATGGAGCGATGAGGAGGCGAAGGGAGACCTCAGGCTCCGTTCCGGGAGCAGGCTTTGGCTCGACATGGTCCGGCGTGGGCGCGGAGGTCGCGTAACCGCTCTGATTGCTATCGAACATGGCGGGAGTCTAGAGAGCTTTGGGCCCTCCGTCTGTCACAGTTTCGTCAAAGGTTCCCTGGGCCTTCAGGCCGCTGATTCAAAAGGCCTTGGAGGCTTCGACGAGTGCGGTTCCTGCGGCCTCGCAATCCTCCATCGACACGTCGCGATGAGTCACGAAACGGAGGGCCGATTCGCCCATCACGGAGGCCAGAACCCCCTCCCGTTTGAGGTGATTTGCCAAGTCCTGGGCCGCCGGCCGGTCGAAATACACGAACAGGATGTTGGTCTCGGGCGGAGACACCCGGGCGCCCCGTGCTCCGCTGGTCAGAGCGGCGAGGCGTTTTGCCTTCGCGTGATCCTCGGCGAGTCTCGAGACCATCGTTTCCACCGCGACGAGTCCGGCCGCGGCCAGGTGCCCGATCTGGCGCATGCCGCCGCCGAACTGCTTGCGGATCCGGCGTGCTCGTTCGACCGCCTCCCGGCTCGCGCAGAGAAGCGAGCCCACCGGCGCGCACAGCCCCTTCGAAAGGGTGACCATCGTCGAGTCGGACCCGCGCACGAGATCCGCGGGCGAGGCCCCGAGGGCGACCGCGGCGTTCCACAGCCGCGCGCCGTCCACATGGACCTTGAGACCCAGCGCCCGCGCCGCTTCGATGCTCGCCTGCATGTCTTCGGCCGTGGTCACCGTGCCGCCCGCGAGATTGTGGGTGTTCTCGAGGACGAGGAGGGTGATCTCCGAGCGGAAATAGGTCTTCGGTCTTTTCGAAGCAGCCACCTCCCGGGCGGTCACGTGGCCGCGCTCGGTCACCACGGTGCGGGGGATGACGCCTGAAAGCGCCGCCATTCCGGAAAGCTCATAGTCCACTACGTGCGAGTGTGCGTCGCACAGCACCTCGTCCCCGGGCCGCGTCCACAGCCGAATCGCCACCTCGTTGCCCATCACCCCCGAGGGCATGAAGAGTGCGGCTTCGAAGCCGAGCATCGCGGCCACCCGCTGTTCGAGCTGAATCGCGGTTGGATCCTCCTCGAACACGTCGTCGCCTACCTCGGCCGCGGCCATGGCCTTCCGCATGGCATCGGTGGGCCGGGTCACCGTATCCGAGCGCAGGTCGATGAATCGGTTCATGGGCGCAACCTACGCGGCCTCCCCCGATGGGTCAAACGACTAAGCTCATGGTTCCATGAAACGCGACCCGCGAGCACTTGAAGGCCGCGAACATGACGTCCTCGTGATCGGGGGCGGGATCGCGGGGGCCTGGGCGGTGCTGGAAGCCGCGTCCCGAGGGCTTCAAGCCGCCCTGGTCGAATTGGACGACTTCGGCCAGGCCACGAGCTGGTCCTCGCTGAAGACCGCCCATGGAGGCTTGAGGCACCTGCAAAGGCTCGACCTCGCCGGCTTTCGGGAGTCGGTGCGCGAACGGCGAACCCTGCTTCGCGCCGCTCCTGAGGTCGTGCGACCCCTGAGTTTCGCCATCGAGGCGTCGGGCCTCGTGGACCGGGTGAAGTTCTTCATCGGTGGTGTTGCGAACGACATCCTCTCCTTCGACCGGAATGAAGGCCTGCGCCCCGATCGGCTCATCGGCCCTTCGCGTCTGATCGACGCCCAGGAGGCATCGGCGCTTGCCGAGGCCGCCTTCGGCCGCGGCGGCGCTTTCGTCTGGCAGGACGCTCAGATCACCCATACGGAGAGGCTGCTCATGGGCGTGCTGCACGCCGCGGCGGAAGCTTCCGCGGTGATCGTCAACCGATGCCGGCTGGAGAGCTGTATTTCGATTCCCTCGGGATTCGAGCTCAGGGCCTCCGACCTTGTCGATGGACGCACCCTGGTGATCCGGGCGCGGACGGTTCTGAACGCTTCAGGCGGGCAACTCGAGACCGTGGCCCGCCTTTTCGGAGAGACCTGCGGCTCCCCTCCACTCATCCGCGGGGTGAACGTCGTCCTGGGCGCTCGTTCGGTGGCTCAAGTCGCCATCGGGGCCAGAGATCGCGGCCGTTTTCTGTTCCTGGTCCCGTGGATGGACCGGTCGATGCTCGGCACGATCTACGACGATGGGCGCGCGCCCGTCGACTCCCTGGTGCGCGAGCTGATGGAGGCCGGCCGCCGGGCCTTCCCCTGGGCGGATGTCCGCGATGACGACATCCGGGTCATCCATCAGGGCCATGTTCCAGGGGCGCCGAATGGCGAGCCCATCTACCGCTCGCGGTTGATCGCGCACGCGGATCCCCGGCTGCTCTCGATCCTCACCGCGAAGTACACGACCGCCCGGGCCACCGCCGAAAGCGCCATCGATGGAATCGGCCGGGCGCTTCCCCGGACTCTTCCGGCCTCGACCTCCGCGGGGATCACGCTGCCCGGCGCCGTTCCCCTCACCGGGGCCCTCGAGGATCGCCTCAGACTCGCGCGAGACACCGAGATGTCGCTCACCGAGGCGGATGCGCTTCGCGGGCGGCTTTTGGAGGGGGCCTTAGGGGGCCCCGTCGATTCCCGGGGCTCGCAGGCTTAAGATCAGCGTTCAAACCGAGATCCGATGGCTCCCCTCGACCCTTTCCCGACCGTTCCTTCCTTCTTTGAGGTCCTGGGATCAGTCGCGCAAAGCCTTTCCGCCGATCGAGATGAAGCGGACAATCTGACCCGGTGCCTTACCACCCTGGTCGAGTCCTCGCGGGCCTCACAGGGGGTCGGGCTCCTTCAGGGGCCGACCGGCCTCACCGCGGTGGCCGAATACGGAACCCTCGACGAGACCACCCGCCTGGCCCATTTCACCCTCGCCCGCCTTTGCCTCGAGACCGGTCAGGCCGTCGCTGAGGCTCATGGCGACGGCTGGCTCGCGGCCACCCCGCTCCTGGGGCTCGAGGAGACCTTCGGCGTGCTTGTCTTCTCGGTGGAGGACCTGACGAGGCCTCCCCAGCCCTTCCTGTCCGCCCTGGGACGGATCCTGGGCTCGGGCCTCGACGCCAGCCGCAGGTACGGAGAGATGCGCACGGCCGCGCACCGTCTGGAGCGCCTGAACCGTCTCACCACGGCCCTCACCTCGGGCGCTGACCTCGCCGCGGTGGTGGAGCCTTTCGCGGTTGAGATGAGGGGCCTTTTCGAATTCGACCGGCTGGCCTGCGGTTTCGTCAACGAGGGAGGCGACTACGTCGAACTCGTCACCCACCCGGGCGAGGAGAACTGGGGCATGGGCGGGGTGATCCCCCTCGTGGGTAGCGGCCTCGGTCACGCGATCCTCGAAGGCAAACCCGTTCTGCAGCGGGACATTCTCCATTCCCACCGCTTCATCGAGGACATGAAGCTGCTCGAGGACGGCATCCGCTCGTACGTCATCCTTCCGCTCGTGGCCCGGGGCAAGTCCTTGGGCGTCGTGGCGCTCGGGTCGAAGCGGTCCGAGGCGTTCGAGGAAGAGACCATGGTGCGGCTCCAGCCCCTCATCTCCCACCTCGCCCTCGCCTTCGACAACGTCCACCTCATGCAGCGGATGCGCGATCTCTCCATCACCGACGAGGTCACGCCCCTCTTCAACCATCGCTTCTTCCACCAGATGCTGGAGCGCGAGATCAAGTTCTCGGACCGGTACAAGAGTCAGGTCTCGATCGCCTTCATCGACCTCGACCATTTCAAGCCGATCAACGACGTCCACGGCCACCTGCGCGGTTCACATGCGCTGCGCGAGGTGGGTTTCCTCCTCCGCACCGCGGTGCGCGAGACCGACTACCCGGCGCGATACGGCGGCGATGAATTCGTCATCATCCTGCCCCAGACCGACGGCGAGGCCGCGCGACAACTGGGCGAAAAGTTCCGGGAGCTCATCGAGGGCCATACCTTCCTTCAGGAAGAGGGCATCAACGCGAAGATCGGCGCTTCGATCGGCATCGCCACCTACCCCGAGGAAGCGCGGACCAAACCCGAACTCATCCGGCTCGCCGACAAGCGGATGTACGAGGACAAGGCCGAACGTAAGTCCGGGCGCTAGTCCCCTCTGGCCAGGCGCGTGAGCGCCTCGCCCTTGAGCCGGAAGATCGTCCAGTCCACGAGGGGCTCGGCGCCGAGCGCCTTGTAGAAACCTATCGCGGGCTCGTTCCAGTCGAGCACCGACCACTCGAGCCGGCCGCAGCCCCGATCGAGTGCCACTTTCGCCAGATACTGCAGGAGCGCGCGCCCGACCCCTTGACCGCGCAGCTCCTGCTTCACGAACAGATCCTCGAGATACACGCCGGGTCTTCCGAGGAACGTGGAATAGTTGTGAAAGAACAGGGCGAAGCCCGCGGGCTCACCCTGCCACCTGGCGATCACGCACTCCGCGTAGGGCCGGGGCCCGAACAGGGTCGCGCGGAGCCCTTCCTCCGTCGCCACCACCAGGTCGGCCATGCGCTCGTATTCGGCGAGCGCCTTGATGAAAGTCAGGATGTGCGGAACGTCGGATTCGGTCGCGATGGTGATGGAGAGCGAGGCGGGATCGCTCATGAGTTCCTCCTTGTGGCCACGATCAGGAGACGATACCCGTCATTCCAGGGAAGCAAGACGTCGAGACGCGAGAAGAGCCACACGAAGGGGAAGAGGGCGGAGTAGGCGGTGAAGAGCTTGGCGTGGCGGTTCAAGTCCCCGCCCGTGACCACCACGCCCTTCTTCGAACCCTTCTTGCCCAGGCGTTCGAGCCCCCACTGCATCGCCGTGTCCACGGTCTCCGAAAATGCCTTCGTGTACGTCATCGTCTCTACGGTCTCGAAGCGATCGCGGAGCAGCGAGACGAGCGATTCCCGGGTGTAGCCGGGTCGAAGGTGGCCGTGTTTTTCGTCGGTCTGACCGAGGCTCAGGCGGAACCGCCGCAAGGCGGTGTCGCGGGCGTGGGGGGTGTTCACCACCAGTCTCCCCAGGGGCTTCAGCACCCGGCCGAGCTCGGCCACGAACCGCGCCTCGTCTTCGACGTGCTCGATCATGTCCGCCCCCACCACCACATCGAACTCG
The DNA here is from genome assembly GCA_964646485.1 of uncultured Acidobacteriota bacterium. Classification (GTDB taxonomy): domain Bacteria; phylum Acidobacteriota; class Vicinamibacteria; order Fen-336; family JAGNNV01; genus JAGNNV01. The sequence continues at coordinate 4,153 of CAZYEA010000174.1, read as the reverse complement.
CCGTCCGGGAAAG
>CAZYEA010000174.1:0-4130 GCA_964646485.1 uncultured Acidobacteriota bacterium | reverse complement strand
CAGTTTGTCCTCGGTGACGAGGTGCACGTCGGTGCTAACCAGGCCGCGGATCGCCTCCACGGTTTCAGGAGTGAGGTCGCCCGAGGCCCAGGAGCCGCCCTGCTGTCGCAGAAGGAGGCTGACCACGCCGTTGTCCGATCCCAGATCGAGGCAGCGCTTGCCCTCGACCGGTCCAAGCACGGACAGCAAAGCTGCCACCTTGTCGCGCTTGAGCGGGGACTTCCGGAAGAGGCGCACGGCCCAGGGCTCAGCCACGGTCGAACCTCGCGATCACCGGGGAGCCGAAGAGGGCGCGCAGGCCGAGGGCCTGCGCGGCGGTTTCGAGGACGCGCGAAAGCCGAGGCGATGCGAAAGCGCGATGAAGGGCCATGGGCCAGAAGAACTGGGGACGGCGCTCGCCCAGGTGAAACCCGTTCTGTCGAAACAGGCCCGCGACCTCGGCGTCCTTCATCACCATGAAAGGCCGGGTGTTTCGCTCCACCTGTTTCTTGGCCGCGAAGAGAGGCTCGGCGACCGCGTTGAAGCTGCGTGTGGTCGCGTAGTCGACGATCACGGCCCTGTCCGCGGCTCGACACAGTCCCGCGATGAGGCCGGGCAAGTCGCGCGCATGGGCGAGAAGGCGGTAGCTCACGACCGCAGCGACCGACCGGGGCTCGACCGGCGGATTCCGGAGATCGCCGGTCAGGAGCTGAACGCGGTCCGTATTCAGCGCGGGCCGAAGGGTGGTCGCGACCGCGGCCTCAGAACTCGCGAGAACACTCACGCGGAATCCCTGATCGGCCAGTGCTTCCGCGACCTGGCCATGGCCGCCGCCAACGTCAAGAATGTGGGCGGAGGCAAGATCTTTCAGCAGGTCGAGGGTGATGTCGCGCTGGAGACCAAGCATCCAGGCGCCGACCGGCGAGTCGAAGCGCTTCGCATAGTCCGAGGATGCGGTTTCCACATCGGCGTCTTCGAGCGGCGCGGTCACGGTCGAAATTCGATCATGTTTACGCGCACAGGGCCGAGGCGGTGAGGAGATCAGGCTGTCCCATCGGGTGTCGGGGTTGGTGTCGGTGTGGGGGTGGGGGTCGGTGTGGGTGAGGGCGCCTGGGTTGGGGGATCATCCTGCTCATGCGGCTCGGGCTCGCTCTCGTCGGTGACGATCCTTTCGGGCTCGCTGCCCATATCGCGTATGTCCCGCTTGAGGTAGCCCGCCCAGCGCATCTGGCGCAGGACCTTGCGGGTGGCGCGGGCGTGGAGGCCCGGATTGGTGCGGGGATTGATCCGTCGCGGCGACGGGATCATGGCCGCGAGGCCCGCGGCCTGGTCGACGTCGAGCGCGGCGCACGAGACACCGTAGTAGCGACGGGCCGCCGCCTCGCAGCCATAGACCCCGTCGCCCCACTCGATGACGTTGAGGTAGATCTCGATGATCCGCTTCTTCGAGAGATCCCGCTCCATCCAGGTGGTCACGATGGCCTCTCGGGCCTTGCGGATGAGGCTCTTGTAGGTGGTGAAGAAGAGGTTCTTGGCCAGCTGTTGGGTGATGGTGCTGCCGCCGCGGGCGTAACGGCCCTTTTCGATGTTCGTCTCGATCGATTCCTTGAGCGCATCCCAGTCGATGCCTTCGTGCCCGAAGAAGTTTGGGTCCTCGGCGGAAAGGACGGCGTGGATGAGGTTTTTCGAGATGCTCCGCAAAGGCACGGTCTTCTGAAGGCGCCGCGGCTTGCGCCCGGCCTGACGCGCTTCGCCGTCGCGCTGGCGCATCACGCTCGTCTCCTCGGGCATATCCGAGGCGAGAGCCTTCACCTGGGTCCGGCTCGGCAGTCCCAGGAGGATCCAGGCGCCGAGGACGAGCCCTCCGCAAAGGAGGGCCACGGCGGCCTTTTTCGTCAGGTGAAGAAACCGTCTCAGAGGAACCTCGAATCCAAAAGGGGCCCGGGTCCAGCCGGATCGGGCGACCCCCGTTGATACACTAAACGGTCACGGATGCTGCACGACACGCTCAGAAACAAATACGAGATGGTGATCGGACTTGAAGTCCATTGCCAGATGAAGACCCAGACGAAGCTCTTCTGCTCCTGCCCCAACAATTTCGGCGACGCCCCCAACACCAACGTCTGCCCGGTCTGCCTGGGCCTCCCCGGCGCCCTGCCCGTCATCAGCCGCGAGGCCGTGACCCTGGCCCTGCGCGCCGCCCTCGCCACCGGCTGCACCGTTCACGAGACCTCGATTTTCTCGAGGAAGAACTACTTCTATCCGGACCTGCCCAAGGGCTACCAGATCTCCCAGTACGACCGTCCCTACGCGACCGATGGCAAAGTCGAGGCCCTGGAGGCGGACGGGACCAGCAAGACGGTTCGCCTCGAGCGCATCCACATGGAGGAGGACGCGGGCAAGCTCCTTCACGAAGGCTATGCCTGGTCGAAGGACATGAGCGGCGTCGACCTCAACCGCAGCGGCACCCCTCTCATCGAGATCGTGAGCAAGCCCGACATCCGCTCCGCCCAGGAAGCCCACGCCTACCTGAGTGCGCTCAAAGCCATCCTCGTTTACGCCGACGTCTCCGACTGCAACATGGAGAAGGGTTCTTTGCGCTGCGATGCGAACGTGTCGGTTCGCCTCCGCGGGAGCGAAACTCTGGGCACGCGGGCCGAGATCAAGAATCTCAACTCGTTCCGCAACGTCTCCCGCGCCATCGAGTACGAGTATGAACGCCAGGTGGGCCTCGTCGAGGCCGGCCACAAGGTCGTCCAGGAGACCCGCCTGTATCGCGCCGACAAGGATGAGACCGCTTCGATGCGTTCGAAAGAGGATGCTCACGACTACCGCTATTTCCCCGAGCCCGACCTGCCCCCGCTGGTGATCGACGCCGGATGGAAAGCGGACACTCAGAGGGCGTTGCCTGAGCTTCCCCCGGCGAAGCGGGCGCGTTTCGTGGAGCAGTACGGAATCCCGCATTACGACGCCCAGGTCCTGACCCTGACCCGCGAGGTCGCCGACTTCTTCGAGGAGACGGCGAAGCTGAGCGGCAACGGCAAGGCCGCCTCCAACTGGGTGATGAACGAGGTGATGCGCGAGATGAAGAGTCGCGAGTCCGCCGATGGCGAGGTCTCGTACGGGAACTGGCCCATCACCCCCGCCTTCCTCGCCGAATTGATCCGCCTGATCGACGCCGGAACCATCAACGGAAAGACGGCCAAGGACGTCTTCGCCCGCATGTGGACGACCGGCGAGTCGCCGAAGGCGATGGTCGAACGCGAGGGGCTGTCCCAGGTTTCCGACACGGGCGCGATCGAGGCCGCGATCCGTGAAGTGATCGCGGGTTCGGCCGAGCAGGTTCTGACCTACAAGAAGGGACGCACCAACACCCTCGGCTGGTTCGTGGGTCAGGTCATGAAGAAAACGGGCGGACGCGCGAACCCGAAGATGGTGAACGACCTCGTGAAAGCCGCATTGGACGCGGCCTGAAGCATCGTTCAAGCCCTTGAATCACGGGCCATTCGGTCCCGACTCTGCTTCTCGGAGAAGATGGAGGGGGACGGCGTGAGCGGTGTGCGCCTCCCCGCACTGATCAGTCACACCGACATGGAGAATTGGAAAGTAATGAAGAAACTGTCTGTTCTGGCGTTGTCCCTTCTGGTCGTGAGCGCGGCTCTGGCTCAGCCCCCGGCCCGCGGGAAGGCGACGGCTACGGTCGCCGGCAAGGCCGTCACCATCGACTACGGTCAGGCCAAGCTCGGCGCCCGCACCCTCGATGAGCTGATGAAGACCCTGCCCGCGGACGGGGTTTGGCGCGCGGGCCGCGACCAGGTCACCACCATCACCGCCGAAGGCCCCATCACCATCGGCGGCAAGGCCCTACCGGCCGGCAAGTACTCGCTCTATGTTCCGGTGGGCAAGGACGGCTCGTATTCTCTCGCCGTCAACAAGCACCTCGGCGTACCCCTGAAGTCGATCTTCCCTGGCGCCTCCCCGGCCCTGGCGAACGAGCCCTGGCCGATCCTGCAGGACTACGAGAAGAACATCGGCAAGGACGAAGTGGCGCGCGTGGCCCTCACCTCGGGCAAGAACGCTGCCCCCGTCGATCCCTTCTCGATCACCCTCACGCCGAAGGGTGCGGGCGCCACCACACCCACGACCCGCGC
>CAZYEA010000173.1:0-10442 GCA_964646485.1 uncultured Acidobacteriota bacterium | reverse complement strand
ATTCGGTTCCTCGCGGGCCCCGGGGCGGGGGGGGGGGGGGTGGGGATCGTCGCCTACGAAGGGCCCGGGGTGAGGGACGCGCGCACCCTGGCCCCCCGCCTGCATGCGCCTCACCGCGGAGTGCTCGGACTTGCCTTCGCCGTCTCGGATGTCGAATACGCCACGCGCAGGGCGCTGGCCCTCGGGGCGGCGTTGCGAGGCTCGCCCGCCCTCGGGAGTCTTGCGGGCGTGACCTCCTTCGGGGCCACGGTAGTGAGTCCGGAAGGGATCCCGCTCGAGTTCGAAGAGGCTGCCGCCCTCCCGGAAGGGGAGAGCGGCAACCCGCCCTCGGCGCGGGACTTCGTGGCCATAGGCCCGGTCGGCGACTTCCCCGAAGGATCCGTGCGCGAGCATCGGCCGAGGGACGGCTCGGCGCGGCTGGCGCTCGCGAACGTGGCCGGAGAAATCTTTGCCTTTGAGGACCGCTGCCCGCACCTCGGCGCGCCGCTCTCGCGCGGCGAGTTGCGCGGGCGGACCCTCGTGTGTCCCTGGCACGCCTGGATGATCGACGTGCCCACCGGCGAAGTCAGGGGAGGCCGCGGCGCCGCCTTAAGGAGGTGTCCGGCGCGCGTCCGCAATGGGCAGGTGGAAGTGGCTTCCCTGGACACGGCCTCATGAGCCTGGACCTGCTGCGCGAACACCGGCGCGTCTTCGCCGAGAAGAAGGTCCTCGCCGAGGTCTACGGCGTCTGGTTCGATCGTCTCGTCCTTGAACTCCCCAGGGAGGCTCGGGTCCTCGAGGCCGGCGCGGGTCCCGGACTCTTCGCCCCCCACGCCCGCGCCCGCAGACCCGACCTTCGCTGGATCGCCCTCGACCTGATCGAAGCGCCCTGGAACGACATCGTGGCCGACGCTCAGGTTCTGCCCTTCCACGACGCCACCTTCGACGCCGTGGTCGGAGTCGACTTTGTCCACCATCTCTCGACTCCGCTCGAATTCTTCCGCGAGGTGGCTCGCGTCCTCCGGCCAGGCGGCGAATTGCGCGTGGTCGAACCGTGGGCCTCCCCCTTCTCTTTTCCGATCTACCGCTTTCTCCACCAGGAAGGCGCCACCCTGGGCCTCGACCCGGCGCGGCCTTTCCGCAAGGGCGATTCCAAGTCGCCCTTCGACGGTGACGCCGGAGTGACCCGGGCCATTGCCGCGAGGGTCGGGGAGGAGACCTGGCGGCGGCTCGGCTACGCGGGGGGGCCTTCGCTCACCGCGCTCAACGGTTTCGCATACCTGCTGAGCCTGGGTTTCAAGCGGCCGTCGCTTCTCCCGAGGCCGCTCGCGCGCGCGGTGATCGCCCTCGACCGTCTCCTGCCCGCGGCCCTCACCGCCATGCGCATCGACCTGCGGGCGCGTAAGCCGGGAGTCCGTTAGAGGCCTACCAGATGTCTCCGACCGTGAACCCCTCGGGAAACGGATCGGTGGGGTCGAGGGTGAAGGTGGTGTAGCCGGTGATCCACGCCCTCCCGGAAATTGACGGCACCACCGCGTTGTAGGGGCCGACCGTGGTCTCTTCGTGGAGGCAGCCTGTGAAGACGGTGCCGAGGATGCCCGCGTGCCGGAATTCGTGGTTCAGAGGCAAGCGTCCACGCGCGTGCAGGGTGGCCATTTTGGCCGACGTTCCGGTGCCGCAGGGCGAGCGGTCGAGAGCACCCGTCCAGGTGGAGGGGCGGTCCCAGTCGAGGGTCCCCGTCGAGACCACCACCGCGTTCCGCCAGTCCGCATCTTCGCCCAGGGTCGGCCCCGAGAGCTGGGCGATGGTGATGCCGTCGAATCCCGGCTGATCCGGGTGAGCGATGGGAAGCTGCTCACGCGCCGCCGCCTTCACCATCTCGCCGATGCGAACGATGTCGCGGCCCTCATCGGGGGTGAGGCGCAGACCGAACCTCCGCGCGTCCGCGATGACGTAGAACATCCCGCCGTAGGCCACGTCCACGGTGACGCTGCCGAGGGACTTCACTTCCACGTCCGCGTCGAGATGGGTGGCGAAGGCGGGCACGTTGAGGAAGGTGACCTTGACGACCTTGCCGTTCCGGCACTCGGCGTTCACCCGGATGAGCCCGGCGGGGGTTTCGAGAGTGAGATTCGTGAAGGGCTCGCTCATGCGCACCATGCCGGTCTCGAGGAGCACCGTGACCACGCAGAGGGTGTTGGTCCCCGACATCCCCGGATACTCGACCTGCTCCATGATCACGAAGCCCGCGTCGGCTTCGGGGTGCGAAGAGGGGAGGATGAGATTGCAGTTCGCCGCCGGGTATCCCCGCGGCTCGCGCAGCATGAGCCGCCGCAGCCCATCCGCGTGATCGCGAAGGTGGGTCATCTTGTCGTACATGGTGGCGCCCGGAACGTCGCTGACGCCGGACACGATGACCCGGCCGTGCTCTCCGCAGGCGTGAGCCTCGACCGCCCGGATGTCCTTCGAGATCTGCATGGATTCGAGGGAGTGTACCGAACCGTAAGATGCGGCGTCATGAAACGCCTCGCTCTTGCGCTCTTCCTGGGTCTTTTCGCCGCCTGGCCCGCTCCGGCCGACGACCAGGCCCGCCTCAGCCTCGACCCGCGAGGCGAACGCGCGGCGCGCTCGCAGGGCGCTTTCGTCGATCTGACCAGCCTGCGCGCGGGCAACGCGGCGAGCACGCCCATCGACGGGGCGGACGCGGCCTGGACGAGTGCGGGCAAGTCCCTGGTGGTTTCGCGCGCGCACGAGGGACGGCGGCGGCTCTTCGAAATCGGCCTCGATGGCGGCTCCGCCCGACTCCTCACCGACGGCAGCGTCGCCGGCGATGAGACCGGAGCCTCGATTCAGGGCGACCGCGTGTTCTTCGCCATCGGCTCCGACGACGATGCGGACCTCTTCAGTGTTCCTCTGCGAGGCGGCGCTCCGACCAGGCTCACCAGGGACCCGGGCCGAGATGTCTCACCCGCGGTGTCGCCCGACGGCACGCTCATCGCCTACGTGAGCGATCGTGCGGGCGGGGACGACATCTGGGTGATGCCCGCCGACCGGCCCTTCGGCGAGGCCCATCGCGTCACCTTTTCCGGCAGCGACACTGGTCCAGCCTGGTCGCCGGACGGACGTCGCCTCGCGCACACCACCATCGCCTCGAATGAGCTCTGGGTCGCGGTCATAGACGCGAGGGGCGGCGAGCGGCAGCTCATCCGTCGCGGGGCCACCGCGCCTGCGTGGTCGAAGGACGGGACCACGATCTATGCGCTGAGCGCGCCGCCGCTGCCCCAGGAGTACAACGGCAATCCGCGCCGGCTCGCCTGGGCCGATCGCACGCCGGTGTTCGCGCGCGGCGCCTTCGAAGTTCTCGCCTTACGCGCGCCCGATCCGCTCGACGGCGGGCGCAGGATCGAAGCCCCGGCCCCCGCGAAAGCGTCGGCGCGCTTCGCCGCCCTCACCTCCTCGCTCCTCAAACTCTACGGAAGAGCCTCGGCGTCCGTGGCCGCGGCCTGGAACGACCTCTTCGTCAAGTTCCGTCCGCGGGTTGAAGCCACGCGCGCCGATCCCGCTTTCGAGGATGCGATCGACGAGATGCTGGCCGCGCGCCCGCCCATCAAGGAAGAGGCGGTGTCGAAACGGGCGGTGGTGGTGTCCGCCCATCCCAAAGCCACCGAGGCAGGCCTGCAGGCTCTGCGCCGTGGCGGCAACGTCGTGGACGCGATGGTGGCGGTGTCCTTCGCGCTCGGGGTGGTCGAGGAGGACGCCTCGGGCATCGGGGGGGAAGGAATGATGCTCATCCACCGCGCATCCGACGGAAAGACCGTGGCCATCGACTTCAAGGATCAGGTTCCCATGGAAGGCACCCTCACGAACCCGAAGATCCTCGACGGCGATCGCCTGGTTTCCTCGGGCCCGGCCGCGGTCAACATCCCCGGCGTGGTCGCGGGCATGGACCTCGCGTACCGGAAATACGGCAGCGGCAAGGTTCTCTGGAAGGACCTGGTCGAGCCTGCCATCCGCGCGGCGAGCGATGGCTTTGTCCTCGATGATGCGCTGCCGTCGTCGGTGCGCGCGGGGGAGCGTTTCCTGAAGCGCTACGAAGCGGCGGCGAAGATCTTCCTGCCCGGAGGCACCCCGGTGAAGCCGGGCGACACCTTCAAGAACCCCGACTACGCGGCGACCCTGCGGCGGATCGCGGAAGTGGGCGCTTCCGATTTCTATCGCGGCGACATCGCGAAGCGCATCGCCGCGGACATGCGGAAGAACGGCGGCATCCTCACCGAGGAGGACCTCGCGCAATATCGCGCGATCGAACGCGAGCCCTTGCGCGGCCGGTATGAGGAGTACGACGTGGTGACGGCGCCGCCTCCCGTGACCGCGGGCGTGTCCCTGCTTCAAACCCTGCAGATCCTCGACAGCGCGCCCCGCACGGGCCGCGGCCGATACACCGAGGACGCCTCCGCCTTTCACCTCATGGTGGAAGCGTGGAAGCGCGCGGGTCGCGGCAATCTCGCGGCGGACCCGGCCTTTTTCACCCTCGACCTCGACGAGCCCTTGTCCCTGCCGTGGGCCAGGAAGCAATTTGCTTCGATCGCCCTGGGCCACGCGACTCCCGATCCCGAGTTTCCCGAGGAGCCCGAGGACGAGCGCGACTACCGCCGCGAACGCATCGGCACCGGAACCACCGCGGCCGTGGTCATGGACTCGGAAGGCAACATGGTGGCCCTCACCCAGACCCTCTCGACCTGGGGTGGCGCTTTCTATGTGAGCGATGGCCTCGGCTTTCTCTACAACAACCACCTGCGCTCCTTCCGCCGCCAGCCGAAGCGTTTCAATTCCCTGACTCCGCTCGCGCGCGCCGCCACCGGCATCGCACCCACTCTCGTGTTCAAGCGCGAGGGAGACCGCTCACTTCCGCTGGTGGCGGTGGGGGCGGCTGGAAACGCCTGGATCTCCGCGGCGGTCTACCAGATCCTCACCGGCGTGCTGGACCGCGGCCTGTCCCCCCAGGCCGCGGTCGAACAACCGCGCTTCCTCATCGGGCGCAAACAGTTCCCTCCGCGGCAGCCGCCCATCGCGAGCCGCATCCTCTATGAGGATGTGATTCCGCGCCGGGTGGTCGAGCAGATGCGAGCCTACGGGCACAGGCTCGAACCCATCGGCCTCAAGGGGGAGCTGGTGATGGGTTACGCCTCGGTGGCGGTGCGGGACCCAGCGACCGGAGAGGTGCGGGGCGGGGCGGATCCGCGGCGGTCGCACGCGGCCGGGGGGCTCGAGAAATAGACGGCGCTAGCGAATCAATTCGTCGAGGGCGCCCAGGAGCCGGGCGATGTCGTGGTCGTCGACCCACAGGTGAGGTGCGAAACGCAAGGCACCTTCCCGCTGGCTGATGTAGATGTCGCGCTTCTTCAGTTCGGCCACCAGATTCCCCTGGTAGGAGGCGGGCAGCCGCGCGCCGAACATATGGGGGCTGCGGGAGGCCTCGGGGGGAAGGGTGAAGCCCAGTCCCTGAAGGTGCGAGGAGATCCGTGAGTTGATCGCCTCAAGCGACGCGGCGACGTTTGGGATGCCCCAGGCCTCGATCTGCTCCAGTGCTGCGATCACGCCCGGCAGCAGGGTGAGCACCCCGGTTTCGCCCACGTCGAAGCGCCGCGCGCCCGGCCGATAGTTGTCGGAGTAGCGCGCCAGGGAAGTGAAGTCCGCGGCGTTGTCGCGCGCGAGCCAGTTCTCCTCGAGTGGCCGCGCGTCACGCCAGGCTTCGGACACGTACAGCAGGCCCGAGCCGTAAGGGCCGAGCATCCATTTGTAGGAGGCGGCCACGAGAAAGTCGGGACGAATCCGCGGGAGGTCGAAAGGAACGGCGCCGAGGGTCTGGGTGGCGTCGATCACCAGCATGGACCCATAGTCGCGGCAGGCATCGCTGATCGGCCCGAGGTCGATGCGCGATCCGTTGGTCCAGTGACAGGTCGAGATCGCGACTACCTTCACGGTCTTGTCCATGGCCGCGACCACGGCGCGGGCCCAGTCGCGATCGAGCGGTGCGGGGACGGTGATCATCGAGGCGCCCGTCTCCCCGGCCACGCGGCGAAAGGGCAGGACATTGCTCGGGAATTCCTCCTCGATGACGAGGATGCGGTCGCCGCTCCTCAGTCGAGGCTCGACCGCGCGCGCCGCGGTGCTGAGGCCGTAGCTCGCGGCGGGGATGATCGCGTAGGCGTCTCCATCCGCGCCGAAGAGGCGCGCGGCCAGGGTCCTTATGGCCTCCGCGTCATCGAAGAACCCCGGCGCGATCCGCTGCCAGGCCTGGCTCTTGGCTCGAACCCCCGCGATGAGGCGGTCGCGCGACTCGTTGAGCTGGGGCGAGTAATAGGCGGCGTTGAAGTACGCGATTTCTCGAGGGATATCGAAGAGGTGACGTTGGGAAGGCAGGATGGGCATGAGGGCGCGATGATCTCAGGGGGAGGTGTTGTCCCCTAAGAGGCTCCCTTCACATCCATTCGATCCGGCCCTTCTTCCGGGGCGTGACCGCGTACGCGGGCGGGGGATCGTTCATGACCACGCGGTTGCGGCCGGTGCGCTTCGCTTCGTAGAGCCGGGCGTCGGCGATCGCGAGCAGCCCCGTGGCGCTGTCCCCGTTCTTCGGAAACTCAGCGATGCCCGCGGAGACGGTGAGACGGTGGGCCCCTCCCTTGCCGTCTTCGAAGGGCGTAGCCGCGATGCTCTGACGAAGGACCTCGATCCTGGCCCCGGCTTCGAGCAGCGAGGCCTCGGGCAGAAGGATCGCAAACTCCTCCCCGCCGAAGCGGGCCACGAGATCGCTCGCCCGCACGCAGTCGCGGAGCACCTCGGAAAGACCGCGGAGGGCCGCGTCCCCCCCGGCATGACCGTGAAGGTCGTTGAATTCCTTGAACCGGTCGACATCGAGGAGCGCCACCGCGAATCGACGGTGGTGGCGCCTGGCCCGGCTCACTTCCTCGTCGAGGCGGGCGTCCAGGACCGCGCGGTTCGGAAGTCCGGTGAGAAAGTCGCGGGTCGACAGATCCTTGAGCTGCTGGGCCCGGAGCACGACGATGGCGCTCAGGTACCCGGCGCCCGAGAGGATTCCGAGCCGGCCCAGCTGCAGGGGCCAATCCACCAGATCGGGATCGAGCCAGGCGAGGGCGCCGAGGAGGGCGCCGTATTGCGCCACGCCGATCGTGCTCGCGAGGGCGGTGACGCGCCAGTTCATCTTGAGGCTGGAGAGGGAAATGGCGAGGAAGTAGAGGGGGAAGCGCACCGCCGAGGACAAGGGTGCGGCGGCGTCGCCCGAGAGCCACAGGAGGGCCAGGGACAGGCTCACGCAGGTGACGTCGACGATGCTCGTGACATAGCCGAGCCAGGACGCGTACTGATGGGCCGCGAATTCACGCACGAAGAGCGCGTAGCCGAGCACCGCGAGGGCGAGCAACGTGACGCTTGCGGCGTCGGCGGTCGTCGGGAAGCCGTGCAGGGCGTCGAGGAGGAGGAGGAGAACGGCGACGTGTACGCGCGTGCGCGCGGAGAGGAGTTCTCCACCCGCACGCGCGTCCACGAAAACAAGTTCGACCGGACCGCGCACGCTGCGCCAGAGCCGCCCGGTCGTTCCCTCCGCGGGAACGGTCGAAGCGAGAGTCAGGTCGGACATTCGCTAACCCCTTCAGCGTCCGAGTGCTTCGCGGATGCGCGCGAGATGGTGATAGCTGTGCCGGACCGCGTGGTCTTCCAGCATGAACTGGCAGGTGAGGGGAGCGTCCGCGTACAAGGAGTTCGAGCCGCCGCTTTGGAGCTGCTCATCGCTCAGATCGCGGATCACCGCGGCCGCCGCCATGCCATTTAGGCCAAGGAGGTCCAGGGTCGTCTCGCGATCGGCGCCTGTGTTCTCCTCCGCGTGCTTGGCGTTCATCTCGTGAATCCCCGCCCAGGTCACTCCCTTCACGGGCTGGCCCGAGGCCAGAGTCTGCGCGAGCTGGATCTCGATCGGATAGACGCTCGCCACGTGATGGACGACTACCCCGACCGTCCGTCCATCCTTCGGCAGGCGGGTGTTCCATTCGGCGTCCGAGAGAGAGGCGACGAAATCGGCGAGGGCCTTCGCCCCGGCTTCGAGCCGGTCGGCCAGGGTATGACTGAGCTTGCCCATATATATTTCCTTTTCTTTTGAAGTGGCGGCCGGGCTCGAGTGCCCGGCGGCATGAAACAGTACGGTGAGGTCCCCCGCGTGAGCCATACGCAATCGTCCGCTTTGTCTTGCTTCCCATCCGGAAGTGATATCCGTCCGACCGGGCGTCCGTTTCTCTTGTCCGTTCGTCCGGAACCCCGGGTGTTCGCGTGACCGCGGACGTCCTGTCGGATGTCCTGAGCGCGGTTCGGCTGACCGGGGCGGTGTTCTTCGACAACGAGATGAGCTCGCCCTGGGTGGCCGAAGCCCCCGCCTCGTGCGCCATCGCGTCGAGGGTGATGCCGGGGGCGCAGCGGGTCATCGAGTTTCACATGGTGGTTCGAGGTTCGTGCTGGGGCCACGCGGTCGGCGATGAGCCGATGCGCCTCGAGCAGGGCGACCTGATCGTGTTTCCCCAGGGCGACGCGCACGTGCTTTCAAGCGCCCCCGGCATGCGCGCCGAGCCGGACATGGCGAGGCACGCGCGGCCCACCACACCGCTTCCCCTCTTCTTCGAAATGGGCGGCGGTGGACCCGACCGGTCGCGCATCATCTGCTGCTTCCTCGGCTGCGACGAGCGCCCCTACAACCCCTTGCTGAGCGCCCTGCCCCGGGTCATTCACGTGAAGGCCTCTGAATCGGAGGGCGCGGGCTGGCTCGGAAAGCTCCTGAACCTCGCCGCCACCGAGTCGGGGTCTCGCCGCCCCGGAGGGGAAAACATACTGTCCCGGCTATCCGAGCTGATGTTCGTCGAGACCATCCGCCACTACCTCGAGACCCTCCCGCCGTCGCAGACCGGTTGGCTCGCCGGACTTCGCGACCCTGTGGTCGGCCAGGCTCTTTCCGCCCTTCACGAAGGGGCGAAGGAAGCCTGGACGGTGGAGAGCCTGGCGCGTCAGGCGGGGGTCTCGCGGTCCGTTCTCGCCGAGCGGTTCACCGACCTCGTCGGCCAGCCGCCCATGCAGTACCTGGCGCTGTGGCGTATGCAGCTCGCCTCGAAGCTCCTCGCCGACGGGGGTCCCGTTTCCACCGTGGCCTCTGCGGTCGGATACGAATCGGAAGCGGCCTTCAGCCGCGCCTTCAAGAAGCTCGTCGGGCAGGCGCCCTCGCAATGGCGCAAGGCCGCCCAGGCCGCGTGAGACCGCGATGAAGAAGCCTCAGATCATCGCCATCGGCGGCGGCAGTTTTTCGGTGGAACCCGACAACCCGCGGCTCGAGCGCTACATCCTTGCCCAGACCGGGAAGCGGACTCCGAAGGTCTGCTTCCTCGGCACCGCCACCGGCGACACCGATCCTTACGTCGCGAAGTTCTACGCCGCCTTCACCAGGCTCGGGAGCCGGCCCACGCACGTGCCCCTGTTCGCGCGAACGCCCGATCTTCGCCAGGTGCTCTTGAGCCAGGACGCGATCTATATAGGCGGCGGCAATACCAAGAGCATGCTCGCGGTCTTTCGGGAGTGGGGGATTCCCGCCATCCTGCGCGAGGCCTGGCGGCGCGGCGTCGTCCTCACCGGCGTGAGCGCCGGCGCCATCTGCTGGTTCAAGACCGGCGTCACCGACTCGTGGGCCTCGCGCCTCGCCGCTCTGCCCTGCCTGGGTTTCCTTCCGGGCACGTGCTGCCCGCACTACGACGGCGAGAAAGAACGGCGGCCGGCCGTCCATCGCCTCGTCAGGTCAGGGGAGATCGGGCCCACCCTCGCCCTTGACGACGGGGCGGCCGCGCACTTCGTCGGTCGCGACCTCCTCCGCGTGGTCACTTCACGAGAGGCGGCTCAGGGCTTCGCGGTTCGCCGCAAGGGCGCCCTGGTCGAGGAACGGGCGCTACCCGCGGTCCCGCTTCTGCGGGATGGCTCTTTGGGCCGGAAGAGAGGAAGACGATGAGTGTGCGAAAGATCGTGGCCTTCGAGCAGGTGTCCCTCGACGGTTTCTTCGTCGATGCCAAAGGCGACATGGGCTGGGCCCACAAACAGGATGCGGAGTGGAACGCCTTCACCGCGGGAAACGCGTCGGGAGAGGGCGCGCTGCTCTTCGGCCGGAAGACCTACGAGATGATGGCGGGCTTCTGGACCTCCCCCATGGCCATGCAGGTGGCTCCCGAGGTTGCCGAAGGGATGAACAAGCTCCAGAAGACCGTGTTCTCGCGAACTCTGCAAAGCGCCTCCTGGAACAACACCGCTCTGATGAAGGGCGACCTCCTGACCACGGTCAAGGACCTGAAGGAGCAGCCGGGGCCCGACCTGGTGATCCTGGGCAGCGGCACCCTCGTCTCCCAGCTCGCCCAGGAGGGACTGAT
>CAZYEA010000172.1:0-10476 GCA_964646485.1 uncultured Acidobacteriota bacterium | reverse complement strand
ATCCTCAGCGTCAGGATGCGCCGATTCGCCAATTGACGGGCCCAACCTCGAGCTTCTTCAAATGACCTCCTTCAGTCCGTCGTCCGCGCGCCCCGCATGAGGCGCGAACTTGTCGTCACTTCGTCTCCCAAGGAAACCCGCGTAGCCCTCCTCGAAGATTCCCAGGTCGCGGAGTTCTTCATCGAGCGGTCGGAACACGCGTCCACCGCGGGCAATATCTACAAGGGTCGCGTGAGCCGCGTGCTGCCGGGGAGGGGTTCGGCTTTCGTCGACATCGGCCTCGAGCGCGATGCCTTCATGCACGCCGAGGATGTCTTCGAGGACCTTCCTGAGAATCTTCTTGAAGAGGAGGAGCGGGGGGCCCGGGCCGCGCCCATCGAAGACCTCGTGAGTCCGGGCCAGGACATCGTGGTTCAGGTGGTGAAGGAATCGCTCGGGACCAAGGGCGCGCGCATCACCGCGCACATCTCGCTTCCCGGACGATTCATGGTCTTCCTGCCCACCGTCGAGCACGTAGGCGTGTCCCGCCGCGTCCAGGATGACGACGAGCGAAAGCGGTTGAAGAGCATCCTCAAGGGCATTCGGCGCGAAAACGGCGGGGGAGGGTTCATCGGGCGCACCGCGGCGCTGGGACGCGAAACCGCCGATCTCGAACGCGACGCCCGCAACCTCATCCGAACCTGGGACGAGGTGCGGGGCGTGGCCTCACGGGGCAAAGCGCCCATGCTCCTCTACAAGGAGCCCTCCCTGGTGGAGCGGCTGTTGCGCGACCTGCTCGGCAAGGATGTCGCCGGGGTCCACGTGGACGATCCCGAGTTGCACAAGAAGGTCTACAACTTCCTCGATCGCGTCGACCCCGAACTCCTCTCCAAGGTCCGCCTGGTCAACCGGCCCGGCCACATCTTCGACGACTTCGGCATCAATGCCGAGCTCGAGCGCGCGCTCAAGGCCCGCGTGCCTCTCGAATCCGGCGGTTCGATCGTGATCGAGGAGACCGAGGCCCTGGTGTCCGTCGACGTGAACACCGGCCGGTTCGTGGGCAAGAGCGACCACGAAGAGACCATCGTCAAGAACAACATCGAAGCGGCCCGCGAGATCGCCCGGCAACTTCGTTTGCGCGATCTCGGCGGCATCATCGTTTTGGACTTCATCGACATGAAGGACCGCAAGAATCGCAAGAAGGTTCTCGCCGTCCTCGACGGAGAGCTGCGCCGCGACCGTGCGACGAGCCGCGTTCTCTCGGTCAGCGAATTCGGCCTGGTGATTCTCACCCGCAAGCGCGTTCGCGAGTCCCTGAGCAAGACCCTCTGCGAGACCTGCCCGGAGTGCGGCGGGGCCGGACGGGTGAAGAGCGTGCCCACCATCCTGACCGAAATCTACGATGAGATCAGGAAACTGCCGGCGGAACTGAAGACCCAGAAGCTCACGCTTCGCGCGGCGCCCGCGGTCGCGGACGTGCTGCTCGAAGAACGAGACAGCGGTTTCCTCTCTTCGATCTCCAGCTTGTTGTCCGAGCCCCTCGGCGTCGAAGCGGATCCCCTGCTCAGTCAGGAGCAGTTCGACATTCTCACCGGCCCGCCGACGGTCTGACCCGGCGCCTGGGTCTCGGGCGGCCGCTCAGGAGGCTTAGAAAGCGGAATTCGTCGAGAAGGCGGGAAGGATCGAGCCTGCCCGCGCGAACCCTCACCCCTTCATCGAGCAGGCGGCCCGCCTGAAACGCGCCGCGACGGCCGGGGAGCAGGATCACTCCGCCGGCCCCGACCACCCTGTGCCACGGCGTGTCGTCCGCGCCCTTCAGCGCGGCGAGAATCCAGGCCACGGTTCGCGCGCCCCCAATCGGACGGCCCAGGGCCGCTGCCACCCGGCCCACGGCTCCGTAGGTTGCGGCTCGGCCGCGGGGAATGGCCTTGACCAGGCGCTTCACCACGGCGGTGGGGGTGTTATCCGCGTCCACCATGGGCCCTGAGAACTCGAGCGTGAATCTACCGAAGCTGGGGCGTGGGAGTGGGCGTCGGCCGGATCGGCGTGTTCGGGACGGTGATTCGTTCCGGGGCGGCGGAGCCGGTGGTGGTGATCTCCTCGTCGGCGTTGACCGGCGCCGGCGCCGCCTTGACCTTGCTTCGCCCGATCTGGGTAGGAGCCTCGCGCACATAGACCGTGTAGACCGCGTTCTTCTTGAGCTCGGCGATGTAATCGGTATAGGCCTTCTCGAACCTCGTCCGCGCCAGCTCTTCCTGGAGGCGCTCCTTCACCTGGTCGAAGGCGGTGACCTCGTCGGCGAGGCGTTCCCGAACCTTGAGGATCCAGAATCCGCCTTCGACGGGAATGGGCGCGGACGTTTCGCCCGCGCGGAGGTTGGCGATGGCGGCGGCAAGTGCGGGGTTCAAGTCGGCGGGCTCGACCCTGCCGAGGTCTCCTCCCGCGGCCTTGCTGGGACTCGTCGACACCTCGCGGGCCAGGGTCTCGAAATCTTCGCCGTTCTTGAGGCGCTGGGCGGCGGCGTTCGCCCTCTCCGCGGCTCCTTCGCCCTTGAGGACGATCTCCATGAGGTGGACGGTGGCCTTGCGGGTGAAATCCGCGGCTTTGCGCTGCTCGTATTCGTTTCGCACATCCGCCTCGGTGACCTGGGCCTTGGGCTCTACATCGCGGGAGCGAACCTGGCGGACGATGACGGAGCGCTCGATGTTTCGGCGCAGCGCCTCCTTGGTGAGGCCTTCGCGCTTGAGTTGGGCCTGGAACTCCTCCTCCGAGGTGATGTTCTGCTCTTTCTTGATGTCGTCGATGACCTGGTCGAGGTACTCCGGGCGAAGCTTCAGTCCAAGGGCTGCGGCACGGTCGACGAGCAGGAGTTCCTCCATGGCCTCCTCCAGGAGCCTCGCGTTGTTCTGTCGAAGGAAGGCCTCGACTTCACCTTCGGGAACCCGGGCCGACTGCACGGCCGCGAGCTGGCGGGCCTCGAACTCCGAAAGCGTGACGATCTGGCCGTTGACTCTGGCCATGACCCGCTCGATCACGTCTCCATGGACGAGCACGGAAGCGCCCAGGGCCCCCACAAAGAAAACGCTACCGAGCCGTGACCGCTTCATAGTTCACCTGTGCTTGAGATACGAGACCGTCGATAAGTTGCTTCATTCTGAGACGAGTCTTCGCTTCGGTAAGTCGGGACTCGATATCCGGCCGGGATTCGGCGAAGGACCGGGTTGCGGGGAGTGTCTTCGACTCCAGCCGGAGGACATGGTAACCGAAGGAGGTGGTTACGATGCCGGTGACCTGACCCGGCGAGAGAGAGAAGACCGCCTGCTCGATCTCGGGCGGCAGCTCGCCGCGGCGGAACGAACCCAGCAGCCCCCCGCCCCGGGCCTGGGGCGATCGGGAGCGGGTTCGGGCCAGCAGTTCGAAAGCGTTCCGGTCCGAGGCGAGGATTCGCACCACGTCCCGGGCGTCCTGGAGCGTTCCCAGCAGGATCTCCCGGATGGTGACGGACTCCTCGACCCGGGCCACCTCGGGGTGAGCATCGTAATAGTCCTGCGCTTCTCCTTCGCTCACCTGTTCGGGAACGAGCATCGAGGCCAGCCACCGTTCGGTCTCGGCCCGGTTCTCGCCCGCCGCCTTGAGGCCGGCGCGCATGGCGGCGATCGCCACCACCCGCTCTTCAACGAACCGCCCAAAGGCAGAGGCTCTCATGGCAGGGTCTGCGGTGTCCGTGCCGTTCTTCGCGAGCGGCTCGAGCTCCTTGAGGAACGCGCTGCGCCTCACGTCCACCCCTTGATAGCGAATCACCACGGGGTCGAGCGGCGCCCGGCAGGCGCCGAGAACGGTGAGCGCGAGCATGGCGGTTGCCCGCGCGCTGCGTCTAAGAGAAGTCGAGGGGATCACGAGACCTCGATTTTCGCCGACCGGAGACGTTCCAGCACGCTCCGGGAGGCGTCGAGCGGGGCTCCCGCCGGAAGCGGCACACTGAGCGATTTCCCCTGCGGCCCGAGCTTCGCTCCGGCCCAGGCGCCCACGAGCGCGGCGAGCTTTCCCGGGTCGAGGGGCGGCCCCTCGGAAAAGAAGAGGTCGAGCCGGGAGCCCGCGCGCTCCACCCGGGCAACGCCGAGCCCCTCGGCGACCACTCGCAGCCGCGAATACGTCAGCAGGTCCATCGCTTCCTGGGGCAGCGGTCCGAACCGATCGCGAAGATCCGCCTCGATGGCGGCGATGTCCTCCTCTCTGGCCGCGTCCGCGGCGCGCTTGTAGATGAGGATGCGGTCGCGCGCCTCGGCGATATAGGTCGCCTTCAATCTCAGGTCGATGCGCAGATTCAGAACCGTGCGTTCGGCCACACTGGCTTCGCCTCCAGCCTGAAGGTCGCGCACGGCATCGCCCAGGAGTTTGAGATAGAGGTCGAGACCCACGGCCAGGATGTGTCCGCTCTGCTCTCCTCCCAGCAGATTGCCGGCTCCGCGCATCTCGAGGTCGAGGGCAGCGAGACGGAATCCCGAACCGAGGTCGGAGAACTCACGAATGGCGGCGAGCCGGCGCTGCGCGACCTCGGACAGCACGCGGCCGGGAGGAACCATGAGGTAGGCGAAGGCGGGGCGATCCGAGCGACCGACCCGGCCCCGGAGCTGATAGAGCTGGGCGAGGCCGAAACGATCGGCGCGATGCACGATGAGGGTGTTGGCCCGCGGAACGTCGAGCCCGTTTTCGACAATGGTCGTCGCCACCAGGACATCGGCCCGTCCTTCGACAAAGGCGAGCATCGACTTCTCGAGCTCGCTGTCGGTCATGCTCCCGTGGCCGACCACCACGCGGGCCTCGGGCACCAGTTCCTTGATCATGCTGGCGAGCGAATAGATCGACTCGACCCGATTGTGGACGACGTACACCTGCCCCTCGCGCTCGAGCTCGTGGCGGATGGCGGTTGCGATCAGGTCCTTGGAGAACTTCACCACCATGGTCTGGATGGCGAGGCGATCGCGGGGCGGCGTCTCGATCACCGACATGTCGCGCAGGCCCGACAAGCCCATCTGCAGGGTTCGCGGGATGGGAGTGGCGGACAGGGTGAGGCTGTCGATGGTGGTCTTCCTCTGCTTGAGCCTCTCTTTCGCGGCCACCCCGAAGCGCTGCTCCTCATCGACGATGACGAGCCCCAGATCCTTGAACTCCGCGTCCTTGGAGAGGAGGCGATGGGTTCCGATCACGATGTCGACCTTCCCTTCCTGGGCGTGGTCGAGGACGGCTTTGTTCTCCTTCGAAGAGCGCAGGCGCGACACCATTTCCGTGGTGACGGGAAAGGGCGCGAAGCGCCGTCTGAAGGTCTGCAGGTGCTGGAAGGCCAGCACGGTGGTGGGGGCGAGAACCGCCACCTGCTTGCCGTCCGCGACCGCGCGCATGGCCGCGCGCATGGCCACTTCGGTCTTTCCGTAGCCCACGTCCCCGCACACGAGCCGATCCATCGGGGTCGGTGACGACATGTCGGCGAACACATCCTCGATGGCCTTCTGCTGGTCGGGTGTTTCCTCGTATTCGAAGGCGTTCTCGAACTCCCTCAACCACGGGGACATCGGGGAGAAGGCGAAGCCCTGCCGGGTCTTGCGCTCGGCGTGGACCTTCAGGAGTTCCGCGGCCATGTCCCGCATGGCTCGCTTCACCCTGGACTTGGTTTTGGTCCAGCCGGCGCCCCCGAGCTTGTCGAGGCTCGGGTTCGATGCCTCGGCGGCGCGATGCTTCTGGATGCGGTGGAACGATTCGACCGGGACGCGGAGAAGATCTCCTCCCTGGTAACTCACCACCATGAACTCCGCCTCGGCGCCGAGGATGTTCAGGCTTTCGAGGCCCACGAACCGTCCGATGCCGTGGTCTTCATGAACGACGTAGTCGCCGGGTTTGAGGTCCCGGAAGTCGGACAGGAACGAACGCACCACGTTGCGGCGCTTGTGAACGTGGACTTCCTCGGGGAAGACGTCTCCGTCGGCGAGCAGGCGCAGGCGCGATTGGGGGAATTCAACGCCGCGGGAGAGGTGCCCGGATCCGACCTCGACGTGGGTTTCCTCTCCGGTGGCAATGCCGCCCTCGAAGAGGGTCTCGCTGAGGCGCTGGGCGCGGCCGGGCGTGCCGAGCAGGATGAAGGTCTTACCGACCGGCTCCTTCAGGTCCTCGCGGAGCTGCTTGAGATCTCCGCGATACAGAGGGGTCGGGCGGGACCCGATGTGAATCGAAGGGCCCTCGGGCGCGATTTCGTGAATCTCGGTGCGGCCTTCGCGGGTGAGATAGCTCCGCACGATGTCCGCGTCCACGAAGGTTTCAAAGGCGCGCGCGGTGCGCGCATCGTCGGGGTCGAGTTCGGCATGGAGCGCAGTCTTCGCGTGCAGGGCCCGCTCCATTTCGGCATGGACCGCCTCGGGATCGAGAACCACGAGCCAGTGCGGGGGGAGGATCTGCGGGATGGCGAGCCTGCTTCCGCCTTCGGGCACCCCGAAGGGAAGAAGCATCACCTCCCCGACTTCCTGTCGCCGTCGCTGGGTCGAGGGATCGAACTCGCGGAGGCTGTCGATGCGATCGCCGAAGAACTCGATGCGAAGCGGCCAGAGTCGGCCGGGCGGGAAAACGTCGACGATGCCGCCGCGGCGGGCGAAAGAACCGGCCTCGACCACCGGGTCTTCACGCCTGTATCCCGCCCCGTCGAGATGGTCGAGAAGCATGTCCACCAGAAGCTCCTCTCCCACCCGCACGCTGAGCCGCTTCCGCGCGATCACGTCTGGGGCCGGAACCGAATGCACGAGGGCGGCGGCCGACAGGAGGACCGCGCGAACCTTGCCATCCTGAAGGGCGAGCGTCGACTGGGTCCGCTCGTGGTCTTCCGGGGTCGGACCCGAACCCCCAATCAGGGGCGGAACGTCCCTAAAGGTCGCGATGGCTCCGGCGGTCCCGGGGGCGGAGAGCCAGGGAATGAGCGTCTCGGCGTCGGCGGAGAGCGGCTCGAGGTCTTTCTCGTGCGGGGTCAGGAATACGAGAAGGCCCTCCGTGCTCGCCAGGGGCACGAGAATGCGGGCTGGACCGAAGAGTCCGGTGACCTGGTGTGGGCGCCCTTCGGCGATCGCCCGCTTGAGGGCCAGGAACCCGGGTTCCCGGTCAAGAAATGGGACCGGCGACTTCACTGCGGTGTGTCGGTCCGACCCTCGGCCTTTCGAATGAGTCCGCTCGTCGATCGATCGGGGATGAGCTCGACCCGAACCACGCGGCCTCCGAGCTTTTCGACTTCCTCGCGACCGACGATCTTGTCCATCGGCCAGTCCGCGCCCTTCACGAGGACGTCGGGGCGAATGGACTGGATGGTCGCGAGCGGTGTGTCCTCGTCATACACCACGACCCGGTCCACGCACTCCAGAGCCAGCAGGGCTTCCGCCCGCTCGCTCTCGCTGATGACGGGGCGCGACTCTCCCTTGATCCGTTTCACCGACGCGTCGGAGTTGATTCCAACCACCAGGACGTCGCCCTCCGCTCGCGCCTGTTCGAGGAGGTGGATGTGGCCGGCGTGAAGGATGTCGAAGCACCCGTTGGTGAAGACCACCCGCCGGTTGAGCGCGCGAAAACTCGCCCGGTCATGGTGAAGAGTGGCCAGGGTGTCGGCGCCCTGCCGGCGTTCCCCGCGTTCGACCGGGCGCAATTCGAGCTCGGCCCGCACGGGCGGCGGCGCGATCCGGACTCCCGCCGAGAAAGCCCAGGTGTGACGGGGACGGTACACACCCACATCCTTGGTTCGGCTCCGCACCCGGAGGGAGTAGAGGCCGCGGTGATAATCGTAAGGCGTGCCGTCCCTCCGATGCGCGGCGATGTCTAGGAGGTAGCTGCCTTCGACCAGGCGGAGATCCTGGATCTCAAAGGTGAAGCTGAAGCTGCCGGAAATTTCCTTCGACTTGAACTCCTCGATGTGGGTGTTCGTGCCGTAGACCGCGGTGCCATCGGCGGTGAAAAGGCCCACGCCGAACACGAAATCCTCGATCGGCGAGCGGGCTTCGCCCCTCACCGCGATGCGCACGGTGTCACCGGGCACGAAGACGTGAGCCGCCCGGTCCTCAGCGTCCATGAGCCGGACGTCGTTCAGGAGGATCTCGCCGCTTCCCCAGCGCCGCTTCTCTTCCGGCGCCTCCGTCGCCACTTTCTCGGTGCTGGGAGCGACCTCGCGCGTTTCGTGCCGGCCCAGGAGTTCGTTTTCCTGGCCGGCCACGAAACTCAGGTAGGCGTCGACCACCCGCTTGGGATCGCCTGAGTCCGTGGCCTTGCCTTTGCGAAGCCACAGCGCCTCGTCGCACATCTTCTCGATCAGGCCGAGGCTGTGGGTCACGATGACGATGGTCTTGCCGCGGCGGCGGAACTCGCCGATCTTCTCCAGGCACTTTCGGGTGAAGGCCTCGTCACCCACCGCGAGCACTTCGTCGATGAGGAGGATGTCGGGATCGACGTGGATGGCTACCGCGAACCCGAGGCGCGCGTACATGCCCGACGAGTAGGTCTTCACCGGCGCGTCGATGAAGTCTTTCATCTCCGCGAACTCCACGATCTCGTCGAAGCGCTTCGTCACCTCCGCCCGGCTGAGGCCGAGCATGACTCCGTTGATGGCCACGTTCTCGCGGCCGCTGATCTCCGGATGGAAACCGGCCCCGAGCTCGATGAGCGCGGAAACGCGGCCGTTCACCTCGAGGGTGCCGCTCGACGGTTTGGTGATCCCCGAGAGGAGCTTCAAGGTGGTGGATTTTCCGGAGCCGTTCTCGCCCAGGATGCCGTAGGTGCAGCCACGCGGGATGTCGAAGGAGGCATGGTCGAGGGCGGTGAAGAGTTCGCTTGGCCTCAGGTCCCGGATCAGCGAACCCGAAACGATGGCACTCTTGAGCGTGGTGAACTGGTTCTTGTGAAGGTACTTCCTATAGACCTTGGTGAGGTCGCGTGCGGAGATCGCGAGCCCGGTCGAAGAAGAATTCGCGTCGCTCACAGCTCTTCCGCCAGGGCGTCGCGAAGCCGGTCGAAGAGGAAGCAGCCGAAGGCGAAAACCACCACCGCGACGGCCGCCGCACCGGCGAGGCCGGCCCAGTGATCGAACCGACCCTCAAAGAGCATCTGCTGATAGCTCACGATGATGTGGCTCATGGGGTTGAGCCGCAGGAGCGTCCGGAACGGACCCTCGATCGATCCGTAGAGGTAGAGGATCGGTGAGCCGAAGAACCAGAGGCGGAAGAGATGGCCGATGATGTTGCTGAGATCGCGAAAATGCACGGTGAGTGCGGAGAGGGCGAGAGCGAGGCCCAGGGCGAGCACCAGCTGCACCAGGAGGGGTAAGGGAAAGAGGAGGGCGGCGGGGGACAGCCGCTGATTCCAGATCACGAAGAAGAGCAGGATAGGCAGGGAGAGCAGGAAGTTGAACAGGTTGGTGATGACGCTGACCGTGGGCAGGATCTCCGGGGGGAAGAGCACCTTCTTGAGCAGGCCGCCGCTGCTCACCAGCACGCTCGAGGCTTCGAGCACCGCGGCTTCGAAGAAGCTCCAGGGCAGGATGCCGCAGGCGAAGAAGAGGAGATAGGGCTCCATCTCCTTCTGCCTCTGCACGGGGAGGAAGTACCCGAAGACGATCCCGTAGGTCAGGAGGTTCAGCAGCGGATTGATGAAGCTCCAGACGAAGCCGAGAATGCTCCCGCGGTAACGGGCCTTGAGCTCGCGCGAGACAAGGCTCTCGATCAGAGCCCTGTAGCGGAAAAGCGTTCGGATCTGAGCGAGGATTTGCGGCCTCTAGGCTCAGGCGCCCTTGTTGTGGGAGGCGGCGGCGAGACGGGCGACGGACTTGACGTAGTCGGCCTGGGCCTCTTTGAAGCCCGCCTCGTCCTTGACCATCTTCATCCGCTCGGCCGCGCGGGCCCGGGCGGACTCGGCGCGGGCCACATCGATGTCGTCCGCGCGCTCGCCACTCTCGGCCATGATGTGAACGCGATCGGGCAGGACTTCGCAGAAGCCGAACAGACACACGATACGGCCGACCTCGGCCCCCTTGCGGTACACGATCTCCCCGGCACCCAGGGTGGTCAGCATGGGGATGTGACCAGGGAGGACGCCGAAGGACCCTTCGGAGCCGGGAGCCTGGACGGAGTCCACCTCATCCCGGATCAGCAGACCGTCCGGGGTGACGACTTCGAGCGTGAGCTTGGTCGCGCGGGGGGCTTCGGCCATAACGGGGTCCCTTAGGCCGCCATCTTCTTGGCCGCCTCGAAGACGTCTTCGATCGCACCGGCCATGAAGAAGGCCTGCTCGGGCAGGTGGTCCGCGTCGCCGTTCACGATGGTCTTGAAGCTGCGAACGTTGTCCTCGAGGGAGACGTACTTGCCGGGGATGCAGGTGAACTGTTCGCCCACGTGGAAAGGCTGAGAGAGGAACTTCTGGATCTTGCGGGCCCGGCCCACGATCACCCGGTCGTCTTCGGAAAGCTCGTCGATGCCGAGAATGGCG